>JBAXKK010000036.1:0-23426 GCA_037137395.1 Elusimicrobiota bacterium | reverse complement strand
TAGGGGTAAAATAAAATCTGTCCTGTTCGAACAGGGCGGGAGAACGCGCAAGGCCTCGTGCCGCCATGTGATATCCACGATCCCGCTCACCGGACTGGCGCCACTGTTTAAGGACAACCCGGGCCTTTCAGTTTCCGGCCCTGGAGTAAAATACCGCTCGCTTATAGTCCTGTTCGCCGCCATGAAACGTCCGGCGCCGCTCAGGGACCATTGGATCTATTTTCCTGAAAAGGAAATTTTCTTTTCCCGCGCCTGCGAGCTTTCCAATTGGAGCCCTTCCATGGCTGGCTCGGGCGGTACCCTGCCTGTAACCTTCGAGATATTCTGCGATGAAGGTGACAGAATATGGCGCATGAAAGACGCTGACTTGCTTAAAGAAACCGAATGTTCCCTGAGGGCAATGAAACTTTTCGGCGCCTTTGAGACTATGGATTTTACCGCGGTAAGACTTCCCCACGCCTACCCGCTGCTTTATGCCGGCTTCGAAGCCCCGCTTGAAAATATTAAAACCGCGCTCTCTGAATATCGCAACCTGGAACTTTGCGGCAGAACCGGAGCTCACTCTTACCTGGACATGGAAGAGTGCCTTCAGAGCGCCGAGGCCGTGGCCGGGCGCGTCCAATCAAAAAAAGAATGAAAGTCACTTTCCTCCACAATGGCTACGAAAGCCTCGCCGTGGAGGCTCTTTCAGCCGCCCTTAAAAAAGCCGGCATTGAGACCAGCCTGGTCATAGATCCATGTCTGTTTAATGAAAGCGGTTTCTGGCGGCTGAAGGGCCCCGCGCATTTTTTTGATTTCAAGAACGAAGCCATGGCTCTCCTAAAAGCCGAAAAGCCCGATCTCCTTTGCTTTTCGGTTTTTACTGACAATTACCGCTGGGCCCTGAGCTGGGCCGACGCCGCTAAAAAAGAGCTGGGCGTCCCCGTGGTCTTCGGCGGCATACATCCCACCAGCGTCCCTGAAAAAGTAATCTCACACAACTGCGTGGATTATGTCTGTGTGGGCGAGGGCGACCGCGCTCTGCCGGCCCTGGCCCTGGCTTTGGCCGCTAAGGATTCACCCCCCATAGCGAATATCTGGTCGAAGAAGGACGGAGCCGTTATAAAGGGCGAGACAGCCCCGCCGCTGGACCTGGACTCCCTTGAATTTTCCGACAAGGATATTTTTTATTCGAGCTATTCGTTTTTTAACGGCGGCTACCTTATCTCTGCCTCCCGGGGTTGCCCCTTCGCCTGCGCGTATTGCGCCAACAATATCTACGCGCGGCTTTATGGAGGACGAAAATACGCCAGGAGCAGAAGTCCCGGACATGTACTTAAAGAACTCGCACTCGCCAAGGAAAAATGGCGGCCCGGGTTCGTCCACTTTACCGATGAGGTCTTCAACCGGGACACGGCCTGGCTTGAGACTTTTCTCCCGCGCTATAAGACTGAGATAGGCCTGCCGTTCTCCTGCTTTATTTATCCCGACCTTCTGGATGCTAAAACAGCCGGGCTTCTGAAAGAAGCCGGTTGTTTCAAAATCCAGCTCGGCGTTCAGACTTTCGACGGAGGACGCCGCCTTGAAACGCTTAAGCGGCCCTCTTCCAATAAAAAAATAGCCGCCGCAATAGATATGCTCCGGCGTGAAAACGTGTACACGGTATGTGATTCTATTTTAGGCTTGCCGGGAGACACGCAAAAAGATCTGCTGAACCTGGCCGGTTTTTATGCGGAACACACTCCGGACCAGAATGAGGTGTTTTTTCTTAAATATTATCCCGGCACGGAATTGACGATAAAAACAGCGGAGGAGGGACTTTTGAAGCCTGCAGAACTGGCGGCGATAGATGCCGGAGAGGGGCCGTCAGGGATCATCAGCCGCCCTACGGGAACACAGCCAGAACTCGACAGATTTTTCACGTTGTTCCTTATATTACCTCTTCTCCCCGCGGCCATAAGAAAAGGCCTGGTCAGGAATACTTTCCTGATGAAATTCCTGCCCGGCAATATCCTCCTCAGAATATTGACCCGTCTCTTAAAAAGGCCGGCCTATGATTTTAATACCGGTCAGTTTCTGCGCAGGTACCGCTATTTCATGAAGCTCAAGTTTAAGAGTCTATGGCAGAAACTATTTTCACCCGCGCTATGATAAGCCTCGTAACCGAAGACCTCAACTCCGCCATTCCCGAAAAGGATGAGGCTGTCCCATACTGCTGCAGCCCCGCGTGGATTAGCCTCTGCCGGAAAGTTTTCGGTTACGAAGTAAAAACTTTTTCCATTAGGCGGGGTTCCGGGCGTATAGGCGGATTCATGTACGCCGTAGTCCGCTCCCCCGTATTCGGCACAAGGCTCGTCTCGATGCCTTTCTCGGATGAAGGAGCGCTATGGTTCAAACCCGGCGAAACTCCGGACGCGCAAAGCATGAAGGCGGTGAGGGACGCCGTTACGGAAGTTCTGGATAAAGACGCCGGGGAACTCGGCGCTGACTACGCGGAACTGCGGGGAACGGAAATTCTTTTCCCGAAAGGGGAGAGTGATGAAAGGTTTATTTGCGCTTCGCCTTATACCCGTTTTGTGCTGAACACCTCTTCACCATACGCAGCCCTTCGCGAACGCTTCCAGACAAACCTCATCAAAAATCTAAGGAAAGCCGACAAATATGTCTCGGTTGCGGATACCCGCGAGCCGGAAGAGATGGTTGGCGTATACGACATTTACGTGCGGCAGATGCGCGAATTCGGCTCCCCGCCGCTCCCGGTCGTGTACTTTACGCATCTTCTGAAGGAAGGGCTTGGGCGGTTGTTCATAGCCCGTGTGAACGGGTGCCCGGCGGCCATGCTGTTCACCCTGGAGCATGACGGCACCCGCTTCGCGGACATCAACTCCGGAAACCAGGAACTTGAGGAATTCTTTCCCAAGATACGGCTCTTCGACGAAACCATACGTTCCGCCTGCGGCGCCAATTTGCGCGCGTACGATCTTATGCGGACACGACCTGGCTCAGGAGTCCATGAGCATAAGCAAAAGTGGGGCGGGAAAGAATTCCCTATAAAGTATTATTTCAGGCAATATCGCGCGGGGGTCAACCTGGAAATGGATCCGGAGCAGAAGCGCTTCGCCCCGGCCAGATTACTGCTGAAACATTTGCCTCTGTCTCTACTGGTTAAGATCGGGCCGCTCATACGCCGGCACGCCGGCAAATAATAAAATTAAGGAACTTGCGCTTGCCGCGCAATAGCCGAACGGGCGCGCGCAGCGTCCGGAACAGACAAATTCGTTTTAATTACACAGATTTCATCGTCATCCGTTCTTATACTGAAATCACAGTGTGTTAGTGCATAGGCCGGCCAAAAACGTTTCCCCGGAACGGGTAGCGTTCCGCCTCTTTCCGTATAGGAGCGGGCCGTATCGCCGAAATAAAACGAGTTTTCTATGATAATTAAATCCGGCTTGTATTCTGCTATAAATTTCTCCGCTCCGGCGGCAGAATCGGCGTAGAAAAAAGCCAGGCTGTTCTCATATCTGCGCCGTATATCCAGCATAGCGCGTTGATTGAAGGGGAATTGCGCCATATCTTTAAAAGAGACCACAGGACGTTTGGCAAAAAAGGGAATAGAATAGATCAGCTCGCTGTCCGGATGGCCCGCGATAAGGGCCTGGGGATCCTGCCGGTTGAGATATTCATAGACAAGTTTATATTTTGAAAAGCTCTTAATATCGTTGTAAAGCGGATGCAGCAGCACGAAAGCCGTTAAAACAATATAGCTGGCAGTTTTGAGCCTGCTGTCAGTCCAGCGGAGCATATAACCCACAATCACGAATGTTAACGCGAAAGGGATGGTGAATACAAATTGTCGTGCAGCCGTGGGCAGGGAAAACCCGGCTACAAGGATGAATGCCGCAGCAGAACCGACTAGAACTGTTTTTATCTCTCCGGGCATATTCTTTAGCAGACTCAGTTTTCCCCGCAACAGAAAGATGCCGGCGAGCAGCAGAAAGAATATTGTGAAATACCTGTAAAGTTCGCTATGCTCGTTCAAGTTAAGGATAAAATACGCCGTAAACCGTATCGGGTCTGGAAGAACAGCTGCGTGGCCGAGGAATCCGGAAAACTTGTACATCTGGTAGCTGCTGATATCCATGCCGTTGTAAGTGCCGAGGACTACGGCGGCCGCCAGCAGCGCGAACGCCCCGAACAGCGCGACATAAGCCCGTTTAAGTCCCGGAGCCCAGTTTGGCCCGTATGCGAAGAACACCAGAACGCACGAGGCGCAGATAAGCGGCAGGATCGGCGGATAAAACGCCCAGGCTAAAATAATAAAAACCGGCAGGGCGCAAAATCTTTTCGTAAAGAGTGAATACATAAAGAGACAGAATATCAGGATCCCGAAGGTCCGGGGCTGCCCGTGATAGAGCGAATCCATGGAAAGGAAGTAAACACAGAACACCGCGCACAGCAATTTCGCGGCTTGAGGTCTTTTGTAAATCACAAGCCCTATCCTGTGCACGAGCGCGCAGCAACCCAGAGACGCCGCGACAGATACGCTTTTTAATATCAGGACCATATTTAAATACTTGGCCAGGAAAGCGTAAAGATCCACCACCAGCGAATACGAGGCTATCGGGTTTTGCTGGCGGGCCTGGAGCGCATAGGCCAGGAAAACGTCTTTCGCGTACAAATTAGCCGCGGAAACACTGTTGTAAAAATAGAGATTCAGGGAATCCGGGTACAGGCAGTAAGCGGGGTCAAATATGAACTGGCGCCCTACGAAGTTAGCGTAGATCACCACAATTAAAATGAGAAAAGAAAAGTACATAGAAGTTTAAAGAAGTTTGTTCCGCCGAAACCATTCCACGCTTAAGGCTATGCCTTCACTGGCCGTAAATTTCCTTACATAGCCCAACCGAAGCAGCTTGGAAGTGTCGCAGCTCCAGTTAATAGGCATGGCCGCCAGCAGTTCTGAATCGAAACTGACCCTGAAGGGGAATATGTCCAAGCGTATCAGCGCCTCAAAGGATTCCTTTACACGCAAACAAAATTTTACCAGGTTTTTGCTTACTGAGATATCGCGGGGTTTGCTCTTTTTCCCAAGAGCGATTCCCACCATCTCCACAGTTTCCCCGAAGGACCGGCTTTCATCGGATACGAAATACACTTCTCCCGATTTACCAGTTTCACCGATAGCGATAGTGGCCTCTATCAGATTGCCGACATAGCACATCGGCATACGGATCTCCGTTCCTTTTATCGACAAGGAAAAACCCAGATTCACAAGCCTGAACAGCATCCGCCAGGCGCCGCTGTGCGGACCGTAGACCATACCTGGTCTGATTACGGTCACCGGCAGACCAAAGCTTTTAAAGAGGCCGAGGATCTGTTGCTCTCCTTCAAGTTTGCTCCTGCCATAAACGGAAAAGGGTCTGGAGGCGCAGTCCTCGGTAATATTAACGCCCGGCCCCGCGCTTGCCACGCTGCTGTAATGAACCAGGCGCTCCACTTTTTTTGCGAGACATGCCCTGGCCAGATTCATGGCGCCGTCCACATTGGTCCGGAAACAAAGACGCCCGAAGCCGCCCTTAGAGTATATAGAGCCCGCCGGTCTTACCGTCGCCGCCAGATGATAAACAACGCTCACCCCCTCCAAAGCCCTGAGGATGGAGGGCGGATCGAGCAGATCTCCAACTGCGATCTCTACATTAAGCCGCTTCAGCAGAGAACAGTCGCTGCCAGCCCGCACGAAACACCTCACATTTAACCCTCTGCCTGCCAGTTCTGTTACCAGATTTTTACCGATGAAGCCCGTGGCTCCCGTTACAAGGATCAATTCATTATGTGATTTAAGCACAAGTCATATCCTTAACGCGCCTGAAAACATACTTCGCGTTGAATTTTAGAAGTTCAAGAGCGGACACATGGGGATAAGGGAATTTTTTACCCCTGAAATATTTCTGGAATACAATATTGCATAGCGCGCAAATCCCGCGAAGATCGAACGCTGGCAGGCAGCGGTACAGCCTGCGCACGATTATTGTTTCCACCATCCGTCTGGGTAAAAAATTCACAAGACATAAAAGGTTCCTGATCCTGGCGTTGGCCTGAGTCTTCGTATGTCCGCCCAGTGAATAAGGGAGACTTTGCGCGCCGGCCCCGATACCGGACAACTGCTCCGGGGTCAGCAGGGAGGCTTCGGCCGCAAACTCCGTGATCCTGGTCTTAGGATAGTACCGAAGCCAGTTTGAATCCGCAAAGTCCGGCCTGCAGGCGTTCAGGAATTTGACTGTTTCGAGCGTCTCGTCCTCGGTCTCTCCCGGCAGGCCGAAAATAACATTAGTGTACAGGAAGATCCTGGTCCTGCCCAGCAATTCCACTCCCCGCTGTATCCGCGCGGTTTCTTCGAAACGATTGAGTACCTTTATTCTGACCCGCTCGCTTATCGTCTGAATCCCGAAATTCACGCTGCCGCAACCGGAGCTTTCCAAAAGCGCGACGGTTTCCGGGGTAAGGAACCGACTGTGAACTGTGCAGAAGAACGGAAGACCTATCTTTTCCCGGTACTGAGCCAGAAAATCTTTCAGCCAATCGGCGTCATGAATGAACAAATCGTCGAAAAATGCGACCCTTTTGATATTAAATTCAACTTTCGCACGGAGGAGCTCGTTTATTACGTTCGCGGGACTCCGCCTCCTCGCTTTATGACGGGAGGTCCCGTATATCAGACTTAAATAACTGTTATGGCAGTAACTGCATTCAAATATGCAGGACCGGCTGGTAACCACCGCGTAGGGGTCACGCACAAGCGCGGGGTGTTCCCTGTAGAACAGGCCCTTGTCCGGCAAAGGCAGGGCATTCAGGTCCTCCACAAACTTTACCGTCAGCGGGAAGATGGGGGCTCCGTTGTGTTTAAATATAATATTAGCAGAAAATGGCGCCGCGGGGTCCTCACCGCCTCTGGCCAGCCGGTCCATCAGCTCCGGGATGGCTGGTTCACCTTCTCCGACGCACACATAATCAACATTCTCTTCTTTTATAATTTCTTCGCCGGCGGCGGTGGCGTGATGTCCGCCGAAAAGTATTGGGGAGGCGCATTCCTTCTTAAGCTTTCCAGCCAGTCTTTTAGCCCACTGATAGGTGTCGGAATAGACTGAAAAACATATCAAATCCGGAGCGAGCTGCCTCACACGCCGCACAATAGCTTCGTCATAGCTGAAAACACTCTTTACGGCCTCGCTCCTGAATCGGAAGTTGTCGCCGATGGCGGGATCAAAGGCCAGGAACGTCTCATGTCCTAGGCCCTTCAGGACCGCGGAGACATATTCCACGCCCAGATTTTCCCCCACATTCTGAACAAATAACACTTTCATTTTCTATACGCCTTTTTCATACCGGACAATGAGACCATTATTTTTTTATACGCGAAGTAAAAACAGCTTTGCAGATACACCCTTGCGCCGGAATCATATGTCGCTTTCTGGTAAAAGAGGCCACCCAGAGGAGAAAATTTTAATATTCTCGCCAAGCGGTTCAGGGATCCGAACCAGAGGGGGATATAGCGATACAAATTGAGATAAAGGATCGCGGAGATCACCGCTGCCGGAAGATAGCCAGCGGATTCAAGCAGGATGGCAGCCTTCTTCGTCAGTGCCGGGTTTCGGACATTCAGCTTCCAGCCCATCCCGGTGTCGGTCCCGGTTTCCACAAGCCTCTCGAGGGGCACATCAGGGAATCTTTGGGCCTCCCGCTCCAGCAGATCTGTTTGAGGGTACAACCTCAGCCAGTTCGCGATTATAAGATCTGGCTTGTTTTCCGCATAAAATCCGGCCAGATCCAGCAGATTTTCATGGGATGAGCTAGGCAGGCCGACAATATTTTCAGTGACGGTCAAAATACCGTGCTTTTTTAAAATCCCCATAGCGGCCCGGATTTCACCCAGGGATTCATTCCGCGACACAGCGGATTTAGAGACAGGGTCTATGCTCTGGATCCCGATGCCTATTTCATGGCAGTTAGCGTCTTTAAGGAGCCTGACGACGGCTTCCGTGACGGAAGTCGGATGCAGGTAGCAGAAAAAAGGCAGATTCACCTTTTGTCTGTAGCTTTCGCAAAACTCCTTCAGCCACTCTTCACTCCAGAAGAACATATCATCAACGAACCAGACATATTCCGGTGCGTGCTTCTCTTTGGCCAGACTCAATTCCCGTATCACATTATCCGGCGTCCTTTTTCTTACGTGGCTTTTGCCGTATAATTTGCGCAGCGAATGATTGGAGCAATAGGAACAGTCAAAATGGCATCCCCGGCTGGTTATAGCCATGTAGGTTTTTTTGTAAACCGGATTCTGCGCGTAATATATTTCTTTATCGGGAAAGGGCAGATCATCCAGATCGGAATTTATCGGGGCCAGGGGATTTTTTATTATCCCCCCCTGTCCTTTAAACCAGATATTGTTTATATCCGTCCTGACCGCGCCCGCATCAAAACTGTCCGCCAACTCCGCAAGAGCCCCCTCGCCTTCACCCACACAGACGGCGTCCAGGCAACTGTTCTCAAGGACCATAGCGGGCGCCAATGTT
The DNA here is from genome assembly GCA_037137395.1 of Elusimicrobiota bacterium. Lineage (GTDB taxonomy): Bacteria > Elusimicrobiota > Elusimicrobia > Elusimicrobiales > UBA9959 > YA12-FULL-51-18. The sequence goes on along the minus strand of JBAXKK010000036.1, from coordinate 14,874 downwards.
GGGTGGATTCCCCCGAATATAATGAAAGCTTTTGTGCGGGAGCGGATCGCGCCGGCCAGAGCAAGGGCGCGCTGATAATTGTCGGTCACGACAGAGAAGCAGATAATATCCGGAGAAAAACCATCGATTTCGGTTAAGATAGTTTTTCTGGGGTCAAGTAGCTGCGCCAGCGTTTTATTCTGAAAAAAAACATCCTGGAACAGAAGAGGCTCGATGACCAACCCAACCGCGTGGCCGCGAACCTTAAGATGCGCGGATAGGTATTCTATGCCCAGATTCTCAAAAACTCCGGTTGAAATGAACAGGATGCGCGCCATTATTTATAAACCTTCACCGGCAATTCCCCTGCCGCGAGGCCCGCAATATATTCTCTGTGGAATTCAGCGTCGTCAATTCTGCATTTAGCCGGCTTTTCGCTTTTAAACATAGCGTTAGTCCGCATACCGCGTATGATCTGATCCATCCCATCTGTCAGAACATTGCCAAAAGAATAAGGGATGAATTCACACGGCTGCACTTCGCCGCGGGGATTTATATAGAGCGTGGACCCGATTGAGCATCGCGGGATGGAAACGCGGTTAAATACCGGCAAGCCGAAAGAAGGGATGGCCGTGAGTCCGTTCATATCCTTTGCGCCGATCGGCTCCAAAAAGTCCAGCCATCTTCCCGCGGAATGCGGCGCGGTCAGCCGCACCGCGCCGGCGCCTTTGGCGCGCGCCAGCGATATAATATCAGCAACAACTCCGTCTTTTATCAGGCGTTTGGTTGCAACAACAGAAATCACCGTTAAAAGCCCGTGCTGCACGCAAAGTTCCAGAGCCCGCATCACCCTTTCAAAAGATCCGGGCATCCCGCAGAAACCATCATGTTCATCTCTTGATGCCGCGTGCAAACTCAGGCAAACGCATGATAAGCCGGCGGCCTTCAGCGAACGAACCGCTGTTTCGTCGGCCAGCAGGTATCCGTTGGTTTCCAGAAAAGTTATAAAGCCCTTCCCGGAAGCCATCCCTATCATACCCGCGATATCGGGATGCATGAGCGGTTCCCCTCCCCCGAAGTAAATTCTCGGAACTTTCAGGCTCCCGAGGTCCCGCAGGATCTTTTCAACATCTCTTAAGGCAAGTTCACCGGCTTTGGCGCGGCTTCCGTCCACGGCGCAGTGCCGGCAATTAAAGTTGCATCGCCCCGTCACCGCGATCGTTGCCGCGGCCGGCGAGCAGAGACCGGCTGTTTTTCTGGCACAATGCGCGAGTATCATGCGTAGCTTCTTTGCTGTGTTCGCCAGTTTCAGCAGGAATATTAATCTTAAAGGTAAATTCATAGCCTGTCGAAGGACAGGGAAATGATAAGTTTTCATAGAATCAGTCACAGGAACTATACCTGGGATCGCGCAGCGCTTCTTTAAATCCGGCGTCGTTCATCGGACATTTGTTCCCGGGTGCCAGTCTGAACAACTCATGAGAATACATCCGGCCTATTATCGCACCCAGCTTTTCTTTCCGGATGTTCCCGAAGCAAAAAGGCACTGTGTAGCAGAACTGCACGTCCCCGTATGGCGACAGATAGACCGTTTTTTTAAGTTTAGCTTCGCAGACCTTCGCGCCACCGGATATCCCGTACAGCATACTCTCGCTGTACACGAAATAATTATCAATAAGGGAATGCACCCTTTTCAGATCAAAAGCGGATATAGCTGGCCGGCGACCCTTCAGGCGCCCGCAATCTATGGGCAGCAGCAGACGCACGCCTGAGGCGCCGCACCTTCTGGAGAGAAGAATGATGTTTTCAAGAATATCACCGTTCAGCACCCGATTGTCAACATACACGGAGAACATGCAGGGGACTCCGGCAGCTTTGCAGTCCCGCGCGACGATTTCTATCTTCCGATAAACAGCCGCCGCATCCAGCGTATCGCTCTCTCCGCAGGAGTCTTTTGTCTGGGTGTTCACGCAGACGGCTGTAATCCCGGCCGATTTAAGCCGCTTTAACGAGTCCGGTGTCAGCAGTTCCCCGTTGGTGTCCAGAAAAACGAACAGATCCCTGGAGGAGGCGTGGCCCACCAGCTCCGTTATGTCTTCCCTCAATAGCGGCTCCCCGCCGAAAAAATTCACTTTGGATATCTTAAGAGCGGAGGCCTGATCTACCGCGTCCTTTATTTCCTCCGTGCCCAGAACCGGACCATCGGAGGGATATTCACCAGTGGAACAGTAATGACAGCGATACTGGCATTTATATGTAACTCCGATGATCAGGGCGGCGGGTGAGTCCGGCCGCAGTATCAGGTTTATAAGGCTTTTTACCAAGCGCCTTAAGTTTTTTACCCAGGCCCCCTTAAAAGCTATCCTGCACACAAAAGCGACCTGTCCGAAGTTGAATAGCCTGAAATTATTTAGCATTTTTTTGTTCCGGAGTTCCCCGATCTTGCCCGACATGGCTATCAGCACGAAACTATCCCAGGAGGCATCGCCATATGATTGATGGGATATAGTACAGGATATATAATTTGTCCGGCAAGGCCTTCCAGATGCGCCACATCTGCGCCGGCCGCAGATAAAACTCAATGTACGCCTTAGCCCGAAGCCTTCTCAACGCGGCGTCCGTGAGCGCTGACATATTCACGGAAAGTTTGAAATAATGGTGGAATTTGACTTTTTTTAGGTCAACATTTCTGTTTTTAAGTAGCGCGTAGAGCGGCGTATTTGGCCTCGGAGTCACGTAAAAAAAATGCACAAAGTGGAATGGCATTTCCCTGGCGAATCTGATTGTCGCCAGAATCTCATCTTTTGTTTCTTCCGGGAAACCGATCATAAAAAAACCACAGACGCGGATCCCCTGGTTCACGGTCAGACGGATTATATCCCGGGCCTTCTCCAGATTAAGGTTCTTGCCTATCCGCTTCTGCACCGCTGGAGAGCCTGACTCTATGGCGTAATAGATCAGATGAGTACCGGCCGCCTTAAGTTTGACTATAAGTTCCTCATCCATCCCGTCCACTCTGAGACCGTTCGGGAAGGACAACTGGATCTTTATGCCGCGCTTTATTATCTCGTCGCAGATATGTTTCGCCCGGTCCAGGTCAAAATTAAAAATATCGTCCAGAATCTCGATCTCTCCGGGCGCGTATCTTTCTACCAGAAGCTCTATTTCCCGGATAACATTTTCAACACTCCTCAGCCTTATTGTCTTGCCAAAAATATTGTGGCAATAAATGCAGCCGAAAGGACACCCCCGGGAGGTGACAATAGGTATCAGCCTGTGCGACATGGGCATCGGATTTTGGGAATGCCTGCTGGTAAAATTGAGATATTCCTCCATATCCACAAGATCCCAGGCGGGGAAGGGTATGGAATCAATAGCCTCTATCATCTTCCGGGGCTGATTAACCTTGATTGTGGCGCCGGTTTTAAAGGCCAGGCCGTCTATCCCTGATATATCCAGCCCGTTTTCCAAAGCGCCGACGAGTTCGCATATGGTTCTCTCACCCTCGCCTGTCACGACAAAGTCTATATTCGGGTCCTCAATGAGGCTTTCAGGGCTAGATGTAGCGTGGGCTCCGCCGACCACGACTTTATAGCGCGCGTCAGCCGCTTTGATAAGCCCCGCCAGTTTATGGGTTTCAACGGCGTCTACGCATAAGCTGGATATCCCCACGATATCCGGAGAAAATTCCCCGATCCGCGCGAGGATCTCCTGATGATCAAGGTTCTTAACCCTGGCGTCAACGATGTTTATATCGCTATAACCCGCCTGCCTCAGCGAGGCGGCAATATATAAAAGGCCGAGAGGAACGCTTCTTACGACAATTCCGACATCAGGTTGCCCTTGCAGATTCGGATTTAGCAGCAATATCTTCATAATTCCATGATTAATTTAACATGCGGGAACAACCGGGCCGTTTCCAGATAAATCGGCATAAATATGCCTGAATTTCGCCAGCCGCCGACATGGTGATTTTACTAGTTTTACCGGCGCTTGTCTATTACGGGAATTACATGGAATTGAACGGTGAGGAGAGCAGATTTTTTGTTCCAAATATGTTTTACTGATATATCAAATGATTAAAGACACCTCCTCCGTTGTCAATGCCCTCTCCATAGATGTGGAAGAATGGTTTGACACGGTGCTATTCGCGGGCGACCCGGCCTTTGCCGATAAGCAAAGCGGCTTGCCCGCCGATGTTTCCAGAATACTGGTCATGCTGGACACAATAGCCGTTAAAGCGACTTTCTTTATTCTGGGTTCGGTGGCGCGCAAATATCCCGATACAGTCAAAGCGATAGCGTCGGCCGGACATGAAGTTGCCAGCCACGGCGGGACCCATAGATCAGTGTTCAGGATGAGCCAAGCCGAATTTAAAAAAGATCTGGCTGATTCAAGGGCGGCGCTTGAAAAGCTGACAGGGAAAGCCCCGCTGGGCTACAGGGCTCCTACTTTTTCCATTTTAAAAAACGAGTCCTTTTATCTCGCCGCTATCAAAGAAGCGGGCTACGCCTATGATTCAAGCCTCTATCCCGTTTTTCTTTCCCACAGGCGCAGAGCGCCCTACACCGATGCCAGCGGCCTCATGGAATTCCCTCCCTCAGTTTTCAGTTTTGCCGGAGTGAAGCTCCCATTCCTGGGCGGCACATTCCTTCGCCTCATGCCCAAAAACTTTATCGCTTCAAGGCTGGCAGGATTGAACGCCCTGGGACTGCCCGGAATCCTTTATTGCCACTCCTGGGAATTCGGTGAAATAGCGCCGACCGGAACCGGGCTGACGAAACAACTGATACAATATTCCAACGTTGCAAGCGTGGCTAAAAAAGTAGAATATCTCGCGCGCTCATTTAAATTCGCCCCCGCGGGAGAAGTGCTGGGACTTTCCCGGGGCCCCGAGCTTAACATGAATCTATCTGCAAAAGACATGGTTCTACAAACAGCCTGCCGACTCCCCGTATCGGTGCTGCAGCAATGAGATTTTTGCTGATAAAAGCCTCTTGCCCCAAAAGATACAATCTTGCTTTCCCCCCGGTCGGTCTGCTATATCTTGCCGGCGCTCTAAAAAAAGCCGGCTATAGCGATATCAGACTTCTTCATATGGATCTTTGCAAGAGGCCCCACCAGGCCTTGGCCGAAGAACTCGCGACCTTCAGGCCGGACGTGGTGGGAATAAGCGCCATAACAGCGGAGGCTATTTCCATGTATAAGATAGCCGCCCAAATTGCAGCTTCTGCTCCGAAGCCGTTCATCATAGCAGGCGGAGCATATCCCACATCCTGCCCCGATGAATGTCTGAACAGTGGGAATATAGATGCCGTGGTGCGCAATGAGGGAGAAGAAACCCTGGCCGAGCTAGTATCGGCTTTAGAAAAAGGTCACGGACTGGAGAACATAAAGGGCGTGTCCTATATTGAGCAAGGAGTTCCTCACCATAATCCAAACAGACCTTTTATAGAAGATTTAGACTCGCTTCCCATGCCCGACTGGAGTCTTACAAATTTTGACCGCAATACAGCATTTCACCCTCAGTCTCGATTACTCTACGTGCACACCCACATGTCAATAACAACCTCCAGAGGTTGCCCCTATCATTGCACTTTCTGCCACAACATGTTCGGCAAACATTTCCGCGCGCATTCCCCTGAGCGGGTGCTGTCTGAGCTAAAGACGCTGAGAGAGGTATATGGGATAACGGAGATAGAGATAATAGATGACATTTTCAACCTTGACAAAGACCGCGCTTCTGAAATAATGAGACGGATACGCGATGAGCTGCCCGGCACAAAGCTTTTTTTTGGAAATGGTTTAAGAGCTGATATTTTGACGCGCGAACTTATAGATCTTTTCGCGCAGGCCGGAGTAAAATCCGTCTCGATAGCAGTTGAAACCGCGAGCCCGGATCTGCAAAAAAGAGTTCATAAGAATATTGATCTGCCGAAGCTTATTGACAACGTCGATTATCTGGTGCATAAACGAATTTTCACGAATGGTTTTTTCATGATGGGATTTCCGGATGAAACCCCGGCGCAACTAATGGAAACCATAAAACTCATCTGGCGCCTGCCTATACACAACTTTATACTTTCCCCCTGCATGATCTACCCGGGCGCGCGTCTCGCAAAGACTCTGCATATGGATAAAAAAACACCTTTACTCAATGACACGACCGCCCGCGCCTCGGTCACAGGCGGCACATTCTGCTCAACCCTGAACCCGCGACTGATGCCGCTTATAAAGATCGTAGCCATATTTGTGTTTTATTTCTGCTTCCCTGTCAGGGTTTATAGAATCCTGAGAGATATGCCCTTTTAGGGATCTAAGTTTTAAAGAACTGATACAATATTCCAACGCAGCGAGTGTGGCAGAAAAAGTAGAATATCTCACGCCCTCATTTAAATTCACGCCGGCAAGGGCATCGCCGGGGCTTTATATTTCCGTCACACCTGACAAGATGAAGAACGCCGCAACATTAAAACTGGACCCGGACTACGTGGCCATAGATACCACCTACAGGTGCAACCTGGCCTGCGCCTTCTGCTTTATGGCTAAAAGCTCCCGCCGCAAACCGACGGGGAAAGAACTTCCGCTGGCGGTCTGGAAAAAATTCATAGACACGCTTTCTTCCAGGCGCAGAGAGTTTTACATAGCCGGCGGGGAACCCGGCATCCGGAAAGACCTGCCCGAACTTGTCGCCTATATAAAAAAGGGCGGACACCGCTGCCTGGTAAACACCAACGGTTGTTCCCTGGACATTAAGACCGCCGGGAAACTGCTGGAGGCCGGCCTGGACGAAATAGCCGTATCCTTCCACGGCACGCCTGAGCTGCACGACCGCATTGTGGGCCGCAAAGGCGCGTTCGCGAAAACCGCCGCCGTCTGCGCGGCAATCAATTCTTCACCTCTTAAAGGCGTAAAGCATTTGACCTTTTGGTGCGCCATAAACGCGGCCAACCACGACAGGCTTTATAGCGTCTATAAAGCTTTACGGGCCCTCGGCCCCGACCATATCGCTTTCAACCAGCTGGACTTCATAAGGGAAAAAGATCGCAAAAAAACAGCCGCCCTGTTCAAAAACAGCCTCGGCAGCGGCCTGAACCTGAGGACGTCAGAATCCATGTCTGACGGAATCTCGGTTCCGAAGCTGGCCGCGGAAACAGCCAGGATCAAGGCCGAAAAAGACCCGAGCATCAGATTCGACCTGGACCTCACAGAAAAGGAAATGAAATTGTGGTATGACCCCAAGACCGGGTTTACGAAACAAGGCTTCTGCCTGGGGCAATGGAACAGTGTCTGGGTAGGACCCAACGGAGACATGGTCTCCTGTCAGCCGCTGGGACATGTGATGGGCAACATCACGCAGGGAGACTGGCTGAAAACCTACAACGGCCCGGCTTATCGCAAATTCCGTGAACTGCTGATAAAACAGGGCGGATTCCTGCCCACCTGTTCCCGCTGCGGCCGCACGTCCTACACCAGCGCGCATTTGGAAAGCCCCGGCGCCGCGCGAACCCTGAAAAAGGGCTGATTGCCCTGCGAACCTTAAATTTTATACGATGATACAGATCAACTTTTCATAGGGGACGACGTGGGACCGAATTACTTCGCGGGAATATATCTTTTCAATAAAAACCGCGTCAGACCGGCAAAATTGCTCCGCGACATCCTTAGCCGCGAAGACAAAACGAAAGCCGCCGTACCACTCTCCCCCGCCCCGGGTCTGGCCCTTCCGCCCGGAAGCTCCATTCTTAACTCTGCCGGGAAGTCCGGTTCATGGCTGCAGCTTGAAAGCCCCGACGTAAGCGCCAAAGACGCGGCCGCCTTTTACCAAAAACTGGGAAGCGCTTTTCCTTCCGCCCTGCGCGGGCAATTTGCTTTAGTCATGTATGACGCGGACAATAATTCTATCCTGCTTGGGACCGACCGCTTTTCCGAGATCCCGGTTTTTTACGCTGTCTTCTCCGGCGGCATAGCCTGGGCTTCGGACCCCGCCATGCTGAGCCGCCTGCCGGGAGTAGACGCCGGGACCGATCCGCGCGCCGTAGATCTTTACCTCACCATGCGCTATATCCCCTCTCCCTTCACCATGTATAAAGGGGTGAGGAAACTGCCGCCGGCCTCCGTGCTGACCCTGCGCGGCGAAAAAATATCTATAAGCGCGTATTGGACCCCGCCCATGAAAGAGGGCCGGTTCTCCTCCTTTAACGAAGCTTCCGAAGCCGTGCACTCGGCGCTTGTGGACGCCACCAGGCACCGCCTGGGCAAGGAGAAACAAGCGGCCGCCATGGTCTCGGGCGGCATAGATTCCTCTTCTGTTTCAGCCCTGGCCATACATTGCGGTGCGGATGTCAACACCTTCACCCTCGGAGTAGAGGGAAAAGAATGGGATTTTTTCGGTCCCGGAAGGACTCTGGCAAGAGCCATCCGCTCGCACCACCATGAGATATATTACGGTGAGCCCGGCGAGAAAGATATTCTGGAAATGTCCGCCGCTTACGGCGAGCCGCAGGCGGACCAGTGCGCCTTTCCTCTTTGGAAAGCGGCGCAGCAGATGAAGGGTGTGGCCAATGTCATGTTCTCGGGGGACGGAGGCGACGAGAACTTCGCGGGCTACGGCCGCGTAAGACAGATGATCAATATGGCGCGGGAACAAAAAGCCCCGGAAATGGAACTTCTGCTGGCAAAAGCTCAAGCCGCCGGCAGCCGCCTGCCGTCATATATGGCCGACAAGATCCGCAATACCACCGATAAGAGACTTAAACTTATCTACTCCGAGCTTTCCCGCATCTACTTCTGTGACACGGGCGATTTTTACCTCAAACAGGAAAGGCGGGAGCTCTGCCGCCCTGAATTCCACGCTTCGCTCGGGACGCAGCACGAAACTGCCTCCGGGCTTATACAAAAAATTATCAAAGACACGGCGGGGCAGGATTGGCTGAACAGGCTTACTCTGCCTGACCTCTGCGCCTTCCATCCGGAATGCACCGTGCCCAGACTGCGCGCCACTGCCGCGCGCGCCGGCATGAGAGTGGTCTTCCCTTATATGGACCACAATCTTGTGGAACTTGCCCGCTCACTGCCGGAAAAATGGAAACTCCCCGGACTCGGCAACTGCAAATTCATACTCCGCAAAACGATGGAACGACATCTGCCGCGTCAGATAACCGCCGCTAAACAGCGCGGCTTCAGCGTACCCGCCGGACTTTGGATAAAGGGTTCTCTGAACAAGCTCTTCCGGGATTCCATGCTTTCTTCGGACGCCAGAACCGCACATATTTTTAAGCGCAAAGCCGTGGAAAAACTTTTTTTGGAACATCTGACCGGTGAGAAAGATCACAACGGCAGGCTCTGGAACCTGTTCATGCTGGAACTCTGGATGAGAACTCGCTAAACTGCTACCCATGAAGATAACCGTCGGAGTAAAATCTGTAAAAGAGGCCGGATATTTCCTTACCTCAGGGGCTGACGAGGTTTATTGCGGCCTGATCGGGCTGCACAATAACAGGCTTCCCCGCGAGAACCTCTCCGGCCCCGGCGCCGTAGAAGAGATAATAAAACTGGCGCGCGCCCGCGGGAAAAAAGTCTTTGTCGCCGCCAACGAAATAGTTCACGAGAAAGAATACGCCCTGACGCTGCGGCTTCTGACCGACCTCAAAGCCAAAGGCCTTTCCGGCGTCATAGTGCGTGACCCGGCCCTGCTCGCCTATTTTAAGAAAAATAAATTCCGTTTTTATTTTACTTTAAGCACTCTGGCAAACTGCTTCAACTCAAAAGCGCTGGGATTTTTCGCGGATCTGGGCGTCTCCAGACTCGTCCTCCCCATGCAGATGATGCCGGAAAACTCCGCCGGCCTCGTAAAAAACCGGTTCGGCATAGAGACCGAAGTCTTCTGCCAGGCTCTCTATTACGGCATAAACGTGGATTCCCTCTGCTCACTACCCTGCCCTCAGACCGGTCAGCATGTAAAAGGCGGCTTCAGGGATTTCACATGTCTGCTGCCTTTCAAGAACGGCGCGAAAGAATTTTTTATGCCGATGCCAGGCCCCGACTACATGCTTAACGCTTTTTACGATCACTACAAGTCCGGCATAGGCCATCTGAAAGTGGCGCGCTGGCCAAACACCCTGCGCCAGATAGATCTGTTCCACAAGGCCAGATATCTTCTTAAGCTGCTGGAAAAAGGAATCTCCCGCAAGCTCTTCGTGCACGAAGGCCGAAAACTGGACGCTAAACCTTTAGAATATGGAAAAAGCTTTACTTTTAAACCCTTCGCAGGCTGAAGCGATATTGCCTGAAAAACTGGCCGCCTATTCCACGCTCATCGTGGGCAGCGAATTCTGCCAGAATCAGGTCCCTTCGCCTGAATGCCTTAAAAAGCTTGGGAAAATATTCCCCGGCTCCCTTGCGCTGGCCACTTCGCTTATGACAGATAGCGGCCTGGCCCGGTGGAAAGAGCTTTTGAGCCGGCTGGGCGGAGGACTGGTCCGGGAAGTCGTAGTAAACGATTGGGGATTCCTGCCGGTGGTCAGGGCATACGGCCAGACGCGTGTTTCAGCCGGCAGACTTATGGTCCGGGAACTTGTTAAGATGGAGCGCGGCTGGGCGCGGAGTTTCCTGAAAAAAAACGCCATAATTTCAGCCGAAGCCGACACCCCGGAACTTGAAACACTTGTTTCCGGAAGACTCGGGCTGAAGGTCTCACGCCACCACGGATTAATATTCAGGGCCGTCACGACCTACTGCCCTTTTGAGCGGCATTTCAAGTCCGTCTGCGATCACTCCTGCGAAGGCAGGCTTCTGAAACTTTCCAGCCGCTGTCTGGATTTCAAACTGGTCCTGGCTGAAAAAGCGTATTTCACTCCTGTTCCCCCGTCCCGGGCGGATAAAACCGCCTGGCGCGAGGTAACTATGCCGCTGACCGGCCGGGGAAAACAGGACCGCTAAAAACATTTCCTCACTCGTATTGTTATATATAATATCCAAAGAGGAATCATGAGAGCTAAGAAAAACCCGCTAACGCCCGCAACCCCGGTTAAAAGAAAAAGAACCCGGATGGAAATGACCGTGGGAGTCCGCACGGCCAAAGAGGCGGAATATTTTCTGACCCGCGGCGCCGACGAGGTCTATTGCGGCCTGCCAGAAATCCCGAACCACGGAGTCAGGGCCGAGAATTTTCCTTCGATGGCCGAGATACACAGGACCATAGATCTGGCTCATTCCCTGAACAAGAAAGCTTTTCTGGTAGCCAATGATATTTTCCCCGACCCTGAATTTGACAAGGCCGCTAGGACCGTAGCAGCCCTGGTGGAAAGGGGCATGGACGGCGTCATCATAAGGGATATCGCTCTGCTGGACTATTTTAAAAAACACAGGATAAAGACCTATTTCACGCTTAGCACGCTGGCCCTCTGCTTCAACCGCGGCGCGATGGAGTTTTTCGGCAAGCGCGGCGTAAACCGCATAGTTCTCCCACAGCAGCTCTCCACCGAAGAGGCCGCACCTTTCTTCAACAACAAGCAGGGGATAGATATAGAAATATTCTGCCTGCCGCTTTTTTATGAGGCGAACCTCAATCCGCTGTGCTCGATGTGGTGCCCATGCGGCCAGGAGATCGTAGCCGGCAAAAAACCACGTCCTTTCACCTGCCAGTCCCAGCTTAACCGCGACGGCGGAACCTATCAGATGCCGATGCCGGATAACCGATGGCTGCTTTCTACGCTCTATGATTTCTACCATCTGGGGGCCGACTGCATGAAAGTCGCCAGGGGCCCCAATGTGGCCGAGGTCATAGAGGTTTTCGCTAAAACCGTTTATCTGATGAAACTGCTGGAAAAAGGCATTTCAAAAGAATTATTCGTCTTTGAGGGTTCAAGGGCCATAAAGGAGGCGCAGAACTATGGAAAGAACTATATCTTTAACACCCTCTGACCTCAATTTAGTCACCGCCGCCAGGCTCAAAGACTGCGACGCCGTTTATCTCGGCAGCGAGTTCTGCCAGAACAAACTGCCTTCCCCCGCTGACTTCAAGAAACTGCGTGCTCTTTTCCCGGGCCGCATAGTGACCATGACCGCGATGCTTAGCGACACCGGCCTTCAAAAAGCCGCCGACCTTGCGGCCGGCTTTTTGTCAAAGCAGAGGAGCTTTGAAATAGTAGTCAACGATTGGGGGCTGCTGGCCCTGCTGAATAAAAAATACCCGGGAAAAGCGAAGCCAATACTGGGCAGACTCCTTATGTGGGAGATCGGCCGAATGGAGAAAAAATTTCTTAATTCTTTCTGCAAAACCTACGCGATAGAAGCAGTGGAAACCGACTGCAGCGAAGTCATGGAGAAGCTGAAAGGATATAAAGGCCGCGTGCATTTTAATTACCCGCTCAGATTCCGTTCGGTTACCAGGTTTTGTCCCCTGCTCAGGAAATTTAATTCAAGCCCCTGCGCCGGAGCCTGCAAAGGTGCGCCGGTAAAACTCACTAATCCAAAAGTGCTGGATGAGCCGCTTTACATGCGCGGCAACGCTTATTTCACACCTAACCGCCCCCTCAAGCACAAATCCATAACACGCCTGGTGGAGACCTTCATCCCGAATGGATAAACGAATAGATATAAAGATTTCATTCCGCTGCAACAACCTCTGCGGTTTCTGCGCGCAGGGTCATAAGCGTGATATGTATCCCGACCGGAGCGCGGAAACCGTGACGGCGGAACTTAAGAAGGCTTATAAAAGCGGCGTGCGGGGCGTCGTCTTCACCGGCGGCGAACCCAGTATGCACCCGGCCATAATTGACTTTATAAGGACCGCCGCAAAAATCGGTTTTAACAGCATACAGCTCCAGACCAACGGACGCACCCTTGCCTACCCCGGCTTCTGCAGGGAACTGGTAAAAGCCGGTCTGACCGAGGTGGGGCCCAGTCTTCACGGCGCCAAGGCGGCTACGCATGACGCGCTGACCGGCGCCAAAGGCAGCTTCACGCAGAGTGTGACAGGCATAGCCAACGCGGTCAGGACCGGCCTGCCAGTCCTGACCAACACAGTAGTGACCTCAGCGAATTACAGGGAACTGCCGGCCATCGCGGCCTTGCTGATAAAACTTGGCGTGAGCCAGTACCAGTTCGCCTTTATCCATATAGTCGGTTCCGCGGCCGAAAATAAAAAACTGCTGGTGCCGCGCAAAACCGCCGTCATGCCATATCTTAAAAAGGCCCTGGATCTGGGGCGAAAAAAAGGCGTATTGTGCTACACGGAGGCCATACCTTTCTGCCTGATGAAAGGGTACGAAGCCTGCGTGGCGGAGCGCATCATACCGGCCGGCCCGGTAGTGGACGCCGACCGCTTTATAGAAGATTACGGCGCTTACCGTCGCGCGGAAGGCAAGGTTAAAGGTCCGCGCTGCGCCCAGTGCAAGTATTTAGAGATCTGCGAAGGGCCGTGGCGGGAGTATCCGAAACTCTACGGCTGGACGGAATTCAAACCCGTAAAAAATTTCTTAAAACTTAAAACAAAATAGCGGCTGAGCTGCTGGAAAAGACGAAGATGGATTTTGATTTACCGGCACCTTCGTCTTTACCCGCCTTACTACACGATGACCAAACAGTGCTACGAAATAATCCTTAATCACAACTGCGATCTGGCCTGCGGATTCTGCTCGCAGAGCGATTTTGATCCCGCGGCGACTACTGAACTGAAGGCGGCCGTGCGGCATATATACACAGCCAAAAAGTTGGGGTATCAGCGGCTCGGTTTTTCCGGCGGCGAGGCATTGCTGCGCTCAGACCTGCCGTCACTGACCGCCATGGCCCGCAAAGTTGGATTTAAGGCGGTAAGGCTGCAAACCAACGGCATGAAACTCTCCAGTCCGAAGCTGTGCCGGACTCTGGCGGAGGCCGGCCTGACCGTATGCAAATTCACCTTTCTTGGCGAAAACGCACGCGCTCATGACCGCTGCACAGGCAAAACCGGATCTTTTAAAAAAAGCCTGCGCGGCCTGGACAACATGCTCGCGCTGCACCTCTCCGTAGGCGTTAATCTGCTGCTGACAAAGCAAAATTACCGCCGGCTAAAAAAATCCATGAGGTTCTTTATGGACCGCGGGGTATCAAATTTCGTGCTTATCTATCCTATCTATGTTGGCAATATGCGCAGGAACTATCGGACGCTTGGAGTCAGCATGCCTGACGCTTCAAAGTTTATAACCGAAGCGCTTGACCTGGCGCAGGCCGCTGGCTTGGGAAAAGGCGTAAAAGCTCTCAACATGCCCCCCTGCCTGCTTCCCGGCCATGAAACCCGGGCCGTAGAACTTTACAAATTTAACACCCTGGTAGCCGCGCCTCTGGGCCGAACCTGGGATCTGGACTCCAACATCGCCGACGCCAAAGAGCGCGGGCCGGTCTGCGCCGGCTGCGTATTCAAAAGGCGATGCTCCGGAGTAGATCATAATTATCTGGAGCTTTTCGGTTGGAAAGGATTTAAGCCGGTAACACGGCCGGCGAAGAAAAGGGCGCTGCGTCCCGAACCGGGATATCTGGACAGCCTGGAAAAATGCTTCGTGGAAGTTCTTAAAAAAGAGAACGATATCTCCACGGCTCGTGTGCTCGCTCTCGCGCGCAACCTGCCGCTTTGCCACGACTGCAGGGACGGCTCAAGCGTCCTGACCACCGGCGAGGCGCTGGTCAAGAAAGGCCGCGTTAAAAGAAGCTTTAAAACCGGAAAATATTTCTGGTCGCTGGCGCAAGATCGGCGGCTGACATGATTAACCTGAATCCTGCAGTTCAAGGTATATCTCATCTATGAAATCAAGGAACAGGATTATTCTGCAGGATTCCCCGCAGCAGCGGGTCGAGGATCAAGCGCAAGGCTATGCCAGTGCCGTATCAGGGCCTATGGCCGACAAACGGCCTATG
>JBAXKK010000035.1:0-23797 GCA_037137395.1 Elusimicrobiota bacterium | reverse complement strand
ATGGCGTAGTTATTCGCCTAAAGCCTAAAGCCTAAAGCCTAAAGCCTAAAGCCTATAGCCTATAGCCTATAGCTTATGGCAAACTATATCGATATTGATTCTATATGGAAATAATATTCCTCGGCACCAACGGTTGGTACGATACAAAACTCGGTAACGCTGTCTGCGTGCTTCTCAAAACCGAAAAATATGACATCGTTATGGACGCCGGCAACGGCATCTATAAGCTGGACCAATATGTGGACGGTTCAAAACCTGTTTATCTTTTTTTAAGCCATTTTCATCTGGACCACATAGTCGGCCTTCACATCCTGACAAAGTTTAATTTTAAAAAGGGCATGACTATCTGCGCCGGTAAAGGCGCCAATAAAACACTAAATTCAATCCTTCGCCGCCCGTTCACCATACCGCTGAAAAATTTAAAGACCAAAACCGGCGTTCTGGAGCTGCCGGCGCAGATCGCGCGAATCCCGTTTGACGTCAAATGCCTCCCCCTGGTCCACGCCGATCCCGTGCTGGGCTATCGATTTAATATAGACGGCAAAATAGTGACTTATTGCACCGATACCGGCTATTGCCCGAATTCATTAAAACTGGCCGCGGGCGCGGACCTGCTTATAAGTGAGTGCGCCCACAGGCCGGGGGAAGAGAATCCGGGCTGGCCTCACATGAACCCGGAAAGCGCGGCCGCGCTGGCCAAAGAAGCCGGCGTCAAAAAGCTGGTCCTTGTCCATTTTGGCGCCGACAGATACCCCGCCATGAAAGACCGTGAAAACGCCCAAAGAATAGCCAGGAAAACCTTCAAAAACACCCAGGCCGCCGTTGATGACCTGCGCATAAAGATCTAATTCCAGCAATCTGTATGCGAGACTTACACATAAGATTCGAAGTTTCGTCACCCAAATCCGTCGCTTAGTTATCATCTTTCGGTTCGCTGGCTGCCGTGGGACTGGAACGCGAAATCAGTGTCGGCCACACCGTGGCCGCACTTCCGGACCTCCCGCGCCACGCTACGCAAGTGGCACGGTCCGGTACGGTTTCGCTAACCCAGATCCCCCGGCATCCATCGTTCGAGCCAAGTGGGTCCTTTGGGTGCATTTGCCAGTCCTTTGGCCCTCTAATCCTCTCCAGCAAATTGCTATAATTAACCTTCAGTTGGTCCGTCTCACCGGCAGCCTGCCCCACCGTGAAACTGGGGGGAAAGCCGGTATCCAGCATCAAGAATACCTGGATTCCGGCTTTCGCCGGAAAGACGGAATAGGAAAATCTGGGCTACCCGCGGCGACAAAACGCGCCAACTGCAACCAGGTTAACTATATAATAAGCGATTTTATACTGAGGGACTGAAATGAGCCTCAAAACTGCTGAAACCGATAAAAAAATGCGCAAAGAGATACTCCGTAAGGTTTCGGAGTACCATCGCCTTTTCCATAAAAAAAAGGACTTTGAGCCCGGCAAATCTTTTGTCTCTTACGGCGGCAGGATATACGACGGGAAAGAATTGTGCAATCTTGTCGATTCCGCCCTTGATTTCTGGCTTACTTCCGGCCCCTATGTTGACGCTTTCGAGAAAAAGTTCGGTGAATTCCTTGGCGTCAGGCATGTTTCTCTGGTAAATTCCGGCTCCTCGGCCAATCTTCTGGCTTTCATGGCCCTGACTTCCCCAAAACTTGGCGCAAAGCGCATAAAGCCCGGTGATGAAGTTATAACCGTAGCCGCCGGCTTTCCTACCACTGTTACGCCTATAATCCAGTATGGCGCGGTCCCCGTATTCGTGGATGTTGAATTGCCATCCTATAATATCAACTGTTCCCTGCTGAAAAAAGCTCTTTCAAAAAAGACCAAGGCCGTAATGGTGGCTCATACTTTGGGCAACCCCTTCGACCTGAAAGCAGTCCGTGCTTTCTGCGACAAACATAACCTTTGGCTAATTGAGGATAACTGCGACGCTCTGGGCAGTCGGTACAGGATGCAAAGCGATTTAGAGGCAAAGCAGCTTGGATGCAAAGCGATTAGGATGCAAGGCAGCTTGGGTACAGGGGGCCATCCCGCTAAACGGCTTTGCCTCCAGGCTGCTAAACCTCTACAATACACCGGAACCTTCGGCGATATCGGCACTTCCAGCTTCTATCCGCCTCACCATATGACCATGGGCGAGGGCGGGGCGGTCTATACTAATAACCCCCAGCTTAAAAGGCTTGTGGATTCTTTTCGTGACTGGGGACGCGACTGCTGGTGTCCTTCCGGCAAAGATAACACTTGCGGTAAGAGATTCACCCGGCAGTTCGGCGAACTTCCTTTGGGCTACGACCATAAGTATGTTTACTCCCATTTCGGTTATAACCTCAAAGCCACCGAGATGCAGGCGGCCGTCGGCCTGGCCCAGCTTGAGAAGCTTCCCAAATTCATAGAGGCCAGAAAAAAGAACTGGCAATACCTGCGCAAAGCCCTTAACGCTTTTTCGGACAAGCTTATACTGCCCGAGCCCGCCGATAATTCCGACCCAAGCTGGTTCGGCTTCCTGCTGACGGTCAAGGCAAACGCCGGCTTTACCCGCGAAGATCTGGTCAGCCATCTTGAGGCCAATAAAATACAGACCCGCGTGCTGTTCGCCGGTAACCTTATAAAGCACCCCTGCTTCGACGAAATGCGCCGCTCCGGCAAAGGCTTTCGCGTCGTAGGCCATGCGTCCTTGCCTCTAAATCGCTTTGCCTCTTCACTGCCCGTCACCGACCAGATCATGCGCGACACCTTCTGGATAGGCGTCTACCCCGGTATGACCGGAGAAATGCTGAAGTATATCTCGGATAGCTTTAAATCTTTTTTTGATCGCCGGTAAGGATCATTATGAAAACATATATCGCGGGGCACACGGGTTTGGTCGGTTCGGCTATTTACCGGAAACTGGCTGCCGGCAAAAAGCACGATCTGCTGGTTGAAAATCACGACAAGCTGGATTTGAAAAGGCAGAAGGAAACCGAGGACTATTTCAAAAAAAACAAACCGGATTGGGTTTTCCTCGCCGCTGCAAGGGTCGGGGGTATACTCGCTAACAGTACCTATAAAGCCGAATTCATTTATGACAACCTGGCTATTTCCCTTAATGTTATAGACGCCGCTTATAAGACGGGAGTAAAAAAACTTTTAAACCTCGGTTCTTCGTGCATCTATCCCAAACTCGCTCCCCAGCCGATGAAGGAGGAATCGCTCCTTACAAGCGCGCTGGAACCTACCAACGAGGCTTACGCGATCTCAAAAATAGCGGCTTTAAAAATGTGCCGGTATTACAACGAACAGTACGGCACTAATTATCTGTCGGCGATGCCCACCAATCTTTACGGGCCGCATGATAACTATAACCTGGAAACCGCCCATGTGCTGCCCGCCATACTGAGGAAATTCCATCTGGCAAAGCTTTTGAAGCTTAAGGATTTTTCCGCGCTCTCTAAAGATTTGCAGAAGCGTCCCATAGGCTTCGGTCTGGATAAAAAAATTAATTTTAAGGACGAAGGCTCTATTGCCGCCGCTTTGGAGTCCATAGGCGTTACGGCGGACAGCGTCCTCCTCTGGGGCACCGGCGAAGTTTACCGGGAATTTCTGCACGTGGACGACATGGCGGCAGCGGCCCTGTTCCTGATGGAGAAATGCGATTATTCCGACATCGGCGAGATAGTGAATATCGGCACGGGTGAAGATCTGAAATTAAAACAGCTGGCGCATATAATAAAAGACGCGGTTGAGTACGACGGCGCCATAAAATACGACACCTTTAAACCTGACGGCACCCCCAGAAAGCTTTTAGACATCTCAAGGATACGGGCGTTGGGCTGGCAGCCCGCGATCCCCTTAAAAGACGGCGTAAAACAAAGCTACGAGTGGTATCTCTCTTCTCACGCGTAAAGTTGACGTATACTATTTTCACTACGCATTAGAATCGGCGCTGGAGGCCTCTGTATATGAAGTTGTCGGATTATGTCATAGATTTTATAGTAAAGGAAAAGGTCGGCCATGTCTTTGAAATGGTGGGCGGGATGATCACCCATCTCCTGGATTCCGTGCACGGGCGCAAAGACATAATCTGCGTCTCAATGCATCACGAGCAGGCCGCCGCTTTCGCGGCTGAAGGCTATGCGCGGATCAACGGCAGGCTTGGCGTGGCCATGGCTACCAGCGGCCCCGGGGCCCTTAACATGCTGACGCCTATCGGCAGCTGTTATTTCGACTCTGTCCCTTGCCTGTTTATAACCGGGCAGGTTAACACGTACGAATATAAATTTGAAAGACCCGTGCGGCAGATAGGTTTTCAGGAAACCGACATAGTCAGCGTTGTTAAGCCCCTTGTCAAATACGCGGAAATGGTCGGCGACGCGTCCCGGATACGTTACTGCCTGGAAAAGGCCGTTTTCCTCGCCCAGAGCGGCAGGCCGGGCCCCGTGCTGCTGGATATACCGATGGATATCCAACGCTCCGAGATAAACCCAAAAAAACTTAAGGGTTTTTTCGGCAGCCCGGAGCATAAGCGCCTGTTGAAGATCCATGCGCTGCCGCCGTCTGTCATCGCCAGGATAGTGAAATTGATCTCCTCCGCCAAACGCCCGGTGATACTTGCCGGCGGAGGAGTGCGAACTTCCGGTGCCACTTCGGAATTGGAAGTTTTGGTGAAACAAACCGGTATTCCAGTGGTTACTTCCCTTATGGGGTTGGACTCCTTCGCCCACGATGATCCCTCGTTTTCGGGCATGATAGGGGCTTATGGCAACCGCTATGCAAATCTGGCCTTAGCCAATTCCGATCTGCTGCTCATCCTCGGTTCCAGGCTTGATAACCGGCAGACCGGCACAAAGCCCGGAACTTTCGCGCGCGGCGCCGTTAAGATCCATGTTGATATTGACCCCGTAGAACTTAACGCCAAGGTTAAAGCGGATATCGCTCTTAATTGCGATGTCCGCGTTTTTCTTGAAGCTCTTAATTCCGCGCTAAACGCCCGTCCGCGCGAGGCGCTTGCGCCCTGGCACAAAGTTATAGAAAGCTGCCGCCTCAGGTATCCGGCGTCCGAAAGCAAAAACCCCGGCGGCGATATTCAGCCCAACAATTTTATGGATTTTCTGTCCTCCCGCGCTAAAAGCAGCGACATCGTTTGTCTTGACGTAGGACAGAATCAGATGTGGGCCGCTCAGTCTTATAAAGTCAAGAAGGGGCAAAGGATGCTGGTTTCAGGCGGGATGGGCTCAATGGGTTTTTCGATGCCGGCGGCAATAGGCGCCGTTCTCGCGGCTCCCGGCAGACGGGCGCTGGCGATCTGCGGAGACGGCGGTATACAGGTGAATATTCAGGACATGGACGCCCTTGTGAAACTCCGGCTCCCGATCAAGCTGATAATCATGAATAACGGCTGCCTTGGCATGGTCAGGCAGTTTCAGGATATATATTTCGGCGGCAGACGGCAATCCACGGAGATCGGCTACCATTGCCCCGATATAAAAAAAATAGCCGTTGCCTATGGCCTCAAGGTCTACACCATAAGCTCCATGAGTCAGGCGGGGAAAGTCCTTGATTCCGCTTTAAAATATAACGGGCCGGTTTTGATTGACGTAAAGCTCGGGGCGAATACTACCGTTGACCCTAAGCTGACCGTTAATTGCCCCATAGAGGATATGTCTCCGCATTTGTCCCGCGAAGCGCTGGAAAGAGAGATGATAATGAAATCGTCCCCGGCTAAACGGAAAATATGAAAAAAAGCAGGATATTGATCACCGGCGCTTCCGGGTTCATCGGCCGCAATCTTACCGAACATCTATCGGCTAAAGGACAGCAGGTGTTCCAGGCGGATCTGCCCGGGCTTGATCTTACCGATGAAGCCGCTGTTAAGGCGGCCTTTGATGAATTTTCGCCCGAAGTTGTTATAAATTGCGCCAATGTAGGCGGCACCAGGGCCTCCGAGTCTGATGTAGCTGCCGCCAATAAAGCTTTCGCGCTTAACCTGCGCATATTCTTTAATCTGGCGCGGTCTCTTAAGCCGGGCATGCGCATGATCGCTATGGGCAGCGGAGCGGAATATGACAAACGCCGCCAGCTGCGCAAAGTTCCGGAAAATAGTTTCGATGCTTTTGTTCCGGCTGACGACTATGGCTATGCCAAATATCTGATCTCAAAGTATGCGGAAAAAGCTGACAATATCACCTGCCTGCGAATTTTCGGCCTTTACGGTAAATATGAAGACTGCACCTTCAAGTTCATATCCAACGCCATTGTTAAAAATCTTTTAGGCCTGCCCATTGTTATAAACCAGAATGTCAGGTTTGACTATTTGTGGATAGAGGATTTTTGCGAGATAGTCGGACAGTTTATCAATATGAAACCCCGGCATCCGCATTATAATATAACTCCAACCGAGTCAGCGGACCTTGTCTCGCTCGCCGAAATGGTGAACATGGCGGGTAAAACAAAGAGCGAAATTAAAGTTCTTACCCCCGGGCTTAACAGGGAATATACCGGCGATAATACCCGGCTGATAGCCGAACTGCCGGATCTCAAATTTACGCCTTATCTGCCGGCTATTAAAAAACTTTACGCCTACTACAGCCAAAACCTTGAAAAATTGGATCTTGCCGCGGTAAAGGCGGACCCGTATCTTAAAAATTGCAAGACGGCATAATATGACAAACAACAAACTCCGCGTGTTTTTAACCGGCGGTTCGGGAATGGTCGGACATAATATCCTGGAACATCCCGCGGCCTCGAAACTTGAGATCTTCTCGCCGGATATCCCGGAATTGAATCTTTTTGACTATAACGCCGTCAGGGCTTATATAGCCAGGATCAAGCCTGACATCGTTATCCACGCAGCCGGCCGCGTGGGCGGTATACAGGCCAATATGGCCCACCCCGTGGCCTTTCTGCTGGAGAATCTGGATATGGGCCGTAATACGGTCTGGGCCGCCTGCAACTGCGGCGTAAAGAAGTTTATAAATCTCGGCAGTTCCTGCATGTATCCGCGCAACGCGCCCAATCCCCTTAAAGAGGAAATGGTCCTGCAGGGCGAATTTGAACCTACCAACGAAGGCTACGCCCTTGCAAAGACCGTCGTATCAAGGCTGGCCGCCTATATTTCAAAAGAGGCTCCCGAGTTCCGCTATAAGACTCTTATCCCCTGCAACCTCTATGGCCGTTGGGATAAGTTCGCGCCTGAAAATTCACACATGATACCGGCGGTCATACGCAAACTCCATCTCGCCAAGCTGAACAAGGAAAAAACGGTGGAGATCTGGGGCGACGGACTGGCCCGGAGGGAATTTATGTACGCCGGAGATATCGCCGACTGTATCCACCGGACCATAACTGATTTTGACACCCTGCCGGCTCTGATGAATGTTGGCCTGGGGCTTGATAATTCAGTTAACGACTATTACCTGACCGTGGCTGAAGTTGTGGGCTACAAGGGCGCCTTCACTCATGACCTGTCCAAACCGGCCGGCATGAAGCAGAAGCTGATAGATACGACCCGCCAGACCGCCTGGGGCTGGCAGCCGAAAACCACCCTGAAAGAGGGAATAGCCAAAGCGTATGAGTTTTTTAAAGGCTTAAAGGATTAGAAAATAACGTAAAGCGTAAATAGTAAGCAATTCTGCAAATGGCCTAAATCGTAAAGCGGAAAACGTAAAGCGTAAATAGTAAGCAATTCTGCGTATGGCAAACGGCGAATGACAGTTTTTTCTGCATATGGCAAACGGCTAATGGCAAATAGCGCTTCTTATTCTGCGCATGGCTTAAATCGTAAAGCGGAAAACGTAAAGCGTAAAGCGTAAATAGTGAGCGATCTTTATTCTGCGAATGGCATATGGCAAACGGCGAATGGCAGTTTTTTCTGCAAATGGCAAACGGCTAATGGCAAATAGCGCTTCTTATTCTGCTTATGGCCTAAAGCTTATAGCTTATGGCGTAGTTCGCTTACGGCCTAAAGCTTATAGCCTATGGCGATCGTTATTCTGCGTATGGCAAACGGCTTATGGCGTGTTGATATTTACCTCCAAATATCCTAATATATGTAATATTAGGTGAATGGATTCACCCAAAACATGCATATTAAGAGAACTATACAGGCGAGTATTGAAAAGAGCCTTTTTAAAAACAAGGTCCTTATACTTTATGGCGCGCGGCAAGTGGGTAAGACTACTTTGGTCCGGGAGATACTTAAAAAGCATCCGGGGCAGTCAGCGTATTTAAATTGCGATGAACCTGACATCCGTGCCGCTTTGACAGACAAGACTTCTACAGAGCTTAAAGTTTTTTTTAAGGGAAAAAAGTTTATTGTTCTTGACGAGGCCCAGCAGGTCAAAAATATCGGCCATACGCTCAAAATAATAGCCGACAATCTGCCGTCCACGCAGATCCTTGCCACCGGCTCGTCCTCTTTTGAGCTTTCAGACAAAATAGCCGAGCCTTTAACCGGAAGAAAGAGGGAGTTTCTGCTCTATCCATTCTCTTTTCATGAATTAGCTTCTTTCTATTCGGAAGTTGAGATGGACAGGCTGCTTGAGCGCCGTATTATTTATGGCATGTACCCTGAAATAGTGGCCGGTAAAGAAAATACCGAGGTGAATCTTAAAAGTCTTGCGCGGAGCTATTCGTACAAGGATGTTCTTAAATACCAGAATATAAAAAACCCGGATCTGCTGGAAAAGCTCCTGCAGGCCTTGGCGCTCCAGGTCGGCAATGAGGTGTCTTATAATGAGCTGGCCGGCCTTTTGGGGATAGACAAGAATACCGTGGCGTCCTATATTCAGATCCTTGAGAAGGCGTTTATCATTTTCAGAGTGGGGCCGTTCAGCAGGAATTTGCGCAACGAACTTAAAAAACTCCGTAAAATTTATTTCTACGATACCGGGCTCCGCAACGCTCTTATAAACAATCTTAATCCGCTTGATCTGCGCCAGGATGTGGGGGCTTTGTGGGAAAATTTTGTTATATCTGAAAGACGGAAATTCCTCGCCAATACTGCCCTTGATAGAAAAGGGTATTTCTGGCGGACAGCCCAAAAACAGGAGATAGATTATCTGGAAGAAGGCGGGGGACATTTGTGGGCGTTTGAAGTAAAATGGAGAAAAGAAAAATTCAGGATCCCGAAAGTGTTTTCACAGGCATATCCTGACGCGGAAGTTTCGCTGGTGACCTCAAAAAATTACAAAGATTTTATAGGCGGGGTTAAAGCGTAAATCGGCAATCGGAAAGCGTAAAGCGTGAAGCGGAAAAAGTAAAGTGTAAAGCGTAAATAGTGAGCGATCTTTATTCTGCTTATGGCCTAAAGCTTATAGCCTATGGCGTAGTTATTCGCCTAAAGCCTAAAGCCTAAAGCCTAAAGCCTAAAGCCTAAAGCCTAAAGCCTATAGCTTATGGCGTAGTTATTCGCTTGTAGCCTATGGCTTAAATCGTAAAGCGGAAAACGTAAAGCGTAAAGTGTAAAGCCTAAAGCTTATAGCCTATGGCATATTTTCCGGAGGAAAATATATTATGATCCCATTAATGAAAAACACATTTCTTAACGAGTATGAAACCAAAAAAGAGCTGGTGGATTTTATACTTAAAGCCAAGATCCTAAGCATGGGCGAGAAATGCGCCGAGTTTGAAAAGGCCTTTGCCAAGGCGCAAGGGCGGAAGTATTGCGTGCTTTTTAACAGCGGCGGCAGCGCCAATCTGGCCCTTCTTCAGGCCCTTAAGAACCTTGGCCGGCTTAAGGATGGCGACACTGTCGGCTTTTCAGCTCTTACCTGGTCCACGAATGTCATGCCGATACTCCAGCTGGGTATGAAGGCAGTTCCGGTAGACTGCGAGGCGCAGACGCTTAATTGTATGGCCGCTAATCTCTCTGAAACTCTTAAGAAGGTAAAGCTGAACGCGTTCTTTATTACCAATGCGCTGGGTTTTGCAGGCGATCTGGGTGCGATCCGTGATGTCTGCAAAAAAAACGGCGTCCTGCTTATAGAGGATAACTGCGAATCTCTTTGCACGGCTTTACCGGAAGGTAAGACCGGCAATTTTGGTCTGGCTTCAACCTTCTCTTTCTTTGTCGCGCATCATATGTCAACTATTGAGGGCGGCTGCGCCTGCACGGATGACGACGAAATGGACGAGATGCTGCGCATTACCCGCGCTAATGGCTGGGACCGTAACCTGAATTTTACGGCGCAGCGCCGATTAAGGGAAAAGCATGGTATAAAAAGTGAATTTGAAGCGAAGTACACTTTCTACGATCTGGGTTTTAATCTCAGGCCCACCGAGATAACCGGATTCCTCGGTCTGACACAGCTTAAATACCTTGATGAAAACTGCGTGATACGTCAGAAAAATTATCTCGCTTTGGAGGAGGAGGCCAAGAATAATCCGGATTTCCTCCCGCTAAAAAGGGGACATCTTTCTTTTCTCTCCAATTTCGCCTTTCCTGTTATATGCAAAACAAAAGAGCTGCGCAGTAAGTACATAGAGCAGTTTTCAGGAGACGGAGTGGAGATTCGTCCTGTAATAGCCGGCAATATGCAGCACCAGCCCTTTTTCGCCAAATATGTCAAAGGTGACTGGGATCTGAAGGGCGCCCAATTCCTGCACGAATGCGGATTTTACTTCGGCAATTACCCGGAGCTTACCGGATCCGATCTGGACATGCTGAAAAGCTGCCTGCGTAAGTATTAACCGCGTGTGTGAAATAAAGGAAAGCTGCGTCTCATGATACTTGTGTAAATATGAAAATCAGGGATCTCGTCCAAAAACATCCAAACTTGGTTTTCTATACCGCTTTGTGCGCGGTTGTCGCGCTGGCTAATCTGAGCATTGTAAGCGGCCGGCGATATATGAATTGGGATTCCTATTATTATTTTTATCCCAAATTCTTATATTTTGTGGACAGCCTCAAGTCCGGTTATTTCCCTTTATGGAATTCATTCGAACTGTCCGGCGTGCCATTTATCCCCTGGAACGGGTTTCTTTTTAATCCTATAAATTTTATTTTTGTGGCGCTTGCCCAGATATTTAATCCGCTTTATGTGTTCCAGCTTATGCTTCTTTCTCTGGTGGTTGTTGGCGGCGCTGGAACCTATAATTTCCTTAATAGTTTAAATTACCCCAAAAATGTTTCATGGTTTGGTTCTTTGGCGTTTTCTCTGACTATGTATGGCATGTTGTTAGGCCAATACAATATAGCTTACGCTGTGGCGTTTGCCCCCTGGGGATTGTACGGCCTAAATAATATTCTGAATCGCCAGGGGCGGATCAGCGTTAATCAGATCGTAGTGTGCGCCCTTATCCTTTGCTGTTTTATTATCACCGCGTACCCGGTTATGATCTTTTTGGTGGCTTTACTTTTAGGTTCTTGGGGGATTTATAAGTTTTCCGTTGACACTGAATTGCGCCGCGGGCCTGCTATTTTCGCGGTTGTAAAAAAAATACTGCTGATCTGTGTTTTAGCGGGTCTGTGCTCAAGTTTTGTTTCCATCCCTCTGGTGGAGAACAGGGTTTATGTCGCGCATGATCTGCAGGGGGAATTTACCGCTCCGGACCCATGGGTGAGAGTTTTCCTGAAAAAAACCGATCCGGTTTGCGGTTATGACGCCAATCTATTGAACTATTTAAAATCGTTCGTGTCACCGGTCGGTTGGTCAGAGGTTTCCGGAGTGGCTGTGTTGTTTCTGGGTGTTCTGGCGCTGACCAGGTTTCTGGGAGATCCCCTGTTGAGGTCTTTGTTTTTATTGCTTGCTGTGTTTATCTCATACACTCATGGGCGGGGCGGTATCATTTATGAGTTTGTATTCGATTATGTTCCGATATTCGGCAATAACAGGTATCCTTTAATCGGTCTGTTGATGTTTAAAGCGGTTTTATTGGTTATCTCCGCCCATTATCTGGCTTTTTGGGGAATGATCAGGACAAATGAGCAAGGGCGCGACTGGGAATTACGAAAGGTGAAAATATTGGGTTTGATGTCATTCTTTCTTATGTGCGCCGCTTTTTTATATAAACCCTTTCTTCTTATAGGTATTTCGGGGATCGCTTTTACAATGTTATCGTTTCAGTATCTTAAAGGGAGAATTTCCGGGAATATCTTTATCGGTTGCCTGGTGCTGAGTCTTTTCACTCAGGCTGTCCCGGGCAGGCATCGCTATGTGGATGAAATTAGTTATAACACTGATGCGACCAAATCCAGGGTAACATCTGTGATATATAAGGCTAATTTTCGTGATGTGACCGTAAGTGCCGAGCCCTGGTCCGTGAACAGCTGGGTTTTCAATAAAATACCCATAAATCAGGGGTATTATACGGCCGATACGGTTCCCTACTGGTATCTTAAAAATCACAGATCGATTCAACATTTCTTTTATACTACGCGCAACATAGCGGCAGAGGACGCTGGGATTGTCCGCGCAAAATACAAAACCGACAACGAGTTTGTTGCAGCTTCGCTCGCTCAGGTTCTATCCCAAAAAAACGGCGCGACAATAGTCGATAAGATGCCAGACTGGGAGAAGGAGGAGGGGGGAGGCAAGTGGAACAAGGAGGAGTCGGAACAGGCCGATTTGTCCAATATTTCAATAGCCCCGAATGAATTAAAGGTTGATGTCAAAACCGCACACCCTGTTTTACTCGTGCTTACTGATAAATATTATCCCGGCTGGAAAGTTTTCGTTGATGGCGTGGAGAAACAGATTGTAAAAACCAATCTCTGTTTTAAAGGCGTTTATCTGGAAGCGGGAACGCATAAAGTTATGTTTTCCTTCCGTCCCAAATCATTTTATATCGCGGTGTTCATCAGTTGTCTAACACTGTTGATACTCGCTGTTTGGGTAGTAATTGTGAAATTAAAAGATGCAAAATCAGCGGCGTGATTTTATGAGAAAATTTAATTCTGTCACGCCTTGTTATGATGGTTTCGGGGATGTAAATAAGAGTTTAGGGGAGTCTTGTGGCAAAAATTAAAGAATTGGTCGGCATTAAGAAAAAGTGCCTTGCAAAAATTCTTAGCATGTATAAAAAAGCCAACGCCGGGCATATAGGGGCTTCATTATCGTGCCTGGATATCCTGATATATCTTTTTTTTCAGAAAATTAGCCCCGCCGACAAATTTATACTTTCAAAAGGCCATGCCGCGGTCGGATTATATGTCGTTCTGGGTGAATCGGGCAGGATGGATAAAGCGGCGCTTGAAACATTTTACAAAGATGGGACTTTTCTTGCGGCTCACCCGCCGTGCAATGGCGTGATCAAAGATATTCCGTTCGGAACAGGTAGCTTGGGGCATGGTTTATCTCTTGCTGTTGGTATAGCGTTTTCGACAAGATTCAGTAAGAAGAAATTCAAAGTGTATTGCGTATTATCCGATGGCGATTGTAACGAAGGTTCCACCTGGGAAGCGGCCTTATTCGCGGCGCAACACAAGTTGGATAATTTAGTTGTTATAATTGATAAAAATAATTTGCAGGGCTTTGGAAAAACGAGAGATGTTATCAACCTGGACCCTATGGGAAAAAAGTGGGAAGCGTTCAATTTTGATGTTGCGACAGCTCTGGATGGGAATGATTTTGCCGCTATCGATAAGGTTTTTAAAAAATTGGCCATAAAAAGATCGCGGCGGCCTAAATGTATTATTGCAAACACGATAAAGGGTAGTGGGGTTTCCTATATGGCAGATAAAATGGAGTGGCACTATCTGCCTATGAGCGATGAACAATATAAAAAAGCCTTAAAAGAAAACGGATTACAAGATGCGTAAAGAATTTTCCCTAGCAATAAAAAAAATAGCTGTCGCCAGGCCGGAGGTCCTGTTTTTAACAGGGGATCTAGGATTTATGGCGCTTGAAGATGTGCGGAAAGCCATTGGTAAGCGGTTTATAAATGCTGGGGTGAGCGAACAGAATATGGTGACGATGGCCGCGGGTCTGGCATTACAGGGGCACACGGTGATATGCTATAGCATAGCGCCGTTTGCGGTTTTCCGGCCGGCGGAACAGATAAGATTGGATGTGTGTCTTCACAATATGGACGTTAAGATAGTGGGAAACGGCGGCGGTTATGGCTATGGGGTAATGGGCGCCACTCATCATGCGATAGAGGATATAGCAGTTTTATCAAGTTATCAGAACATGAGATGTTATATTCCATTTTGTAATGAGGATGTGGAAGCTGGTGTGGACGCGGCAATGAAAAGAAAGGGCCCCGCCTACCTCAGGCTTGGATACGGAGTGAAACCCGCTTCTTTGCAAATGCCGGCTTATGAAGCAGCGGGACTGATCGCCCGCGGTAACAAATTGACAATTGCGTGCATGGGACCGGTGGCATTAAACGCTTTTAAGGCTCTTGAAGTATCAAAGCAGAAAGACATCGCTGACTTGTTTGTTATCCGGGAGGTTCCGCTGCCGGAACTCCCTAGAGAGTTTTTAGACAGTGTAAAAAAAACCAAGAAACTTCTGGTTATAGAAGAACATGTGGCCAGAGGCGGCCTGGGAGAATATTTATCACTTCTCCTGATGAAAAAAAGCATCGGTTGCGCAATAATCCACCGGCATGCCCTTGGTTATCCCGGCGGATTATACGGCAGTCAGTCGTATCACCAGAAACTATGCGGGCTTGATAGCGAAGCCCTGGCCATAACCATAAAGGAACTTGCCTGATGAATAAGAATATCCTGTACAAAGATATCTGGACAAAAGACACGGTGGAAGAAGTGAGAAGACTACCTGGGCCTATAATGATAGTGGGGGTTTCCGGGTTTATCGGCGCGAAGCTTTTTTTCAGCCTACGCAATATCCGGCCGGATGTTTACGGGTGTTCCAGGGCTCCACGGAGCAGTTGGCGGCTGATAAACGCCAAAGCTGATAATACTCTCATAAATTGTGATATAACAGATTTTGATAGTGCCAGAAGGGTTATGGGGAATATTAAACCGATGACCGTGTTTAATATGGCGGCCTACGGTTCCTACGCGCGCCAATTGGATATTAACAAGATACACCAGACTAATTATATGGGAACGCTGAATTTGTTGCGGATCCTTTCTGAGACGGGATGTGGCGCGTTTATACAAGCGGGCAGCTCTTCTGAATATGGGCTGAACTGCGATTATTCAAATGAAAACTCGGAGCTTATTCCAAACAGTGATTATGCGGCGGCAAAGGCCGGGGCAGGCTACCTGGTTAAATATTATGGAAAGATATTGAATTTCCCGTGTGTGAATTTAAGACTCTATTCGGTTTATGGTCCTTGGGAGGAAAAGGATAGGCTTATTCCGACGCTGATTTTAAACGGCGCGCAGGGAAAATATTCTAATTTTGTGGATAAGCATATATCAAGAGATTTTGTATATGTCGATGACTGCAACGAAGCGGTAGTCAAAGCAGCGCTGACTATATGTAAAACTAATCCGGGGATATCTCTGAATATCGCCTCAGGTGTTAAAACTACGCTTGAAGATGTCGCCTTTGCGGCGAAGAAAGCTTTCGGCATAAAAGAAGAGCCTGTTTTCGGCTCTATGGTCAATCGTAAATGGGATCTGTCGAACTGGTATGGCAATCCGGAGCTTGCGGTTAAACTCATGGATTGGAAGGCAAAAACCTCATTTGAAGAAGGGCTAAGACTGAATATTGAGTGGGAAAAGGCGGCGGTGGACTTGTTGAAGTATGTTTTTGTTCCGAAAAGGACAAAAAAGATCTCGGCAGTGATCGCCTGCTACAAGGACAATAATTCTATACCAATATTGCACGAAAGGCTCACAAATGTACTCCGGGGCACTGGCTACGATTTTGAAATAATTTTTGTTAATGACGGCAGTCCGGATAATGACGGAGAGGTGATAAACGGACTGTGCCTGAGGGATACGCATGTAATAGGTGTTTCTCACTCCAGGAATTTTGGATCACAGTCCGCTTTTGTGAGCGGCATGGAAATAGCGTCGGGGGACGCGGTAGTTCTCATGGACGGCGACGGACAGGATCCGCCGGAGATAATACCTGATTTTATAAAGAAGTGGGAAGAAGGCTTTGAGGTTGTATACGGTCAGAGGGTAAAAAGAGAAGCTCCTTTTTATATGCAGATGTTCTATAAGCTTTTCTATCGTGTTTTCAGGAAGCTTTCAGATATCTCTATCCCGGTGGATGCCGGTGATTTCTCTCTGATTGATGAAAAAGCCGTAAACCACCTTCTGAAATTTACTGAAAAAGATATTTTTATGAGAGGTTTAAGGGCTTGGGTCGGTTTTAAGCAGACAGGCGTACCTTATTTGAGGCCGGAACGCTTATTCGGCAAGAGCACCAACAGTTTTTACAAAAACATATGGTGGGCAAAAAAAGGTATTTTTTCTTTCAGCACAAAACCGCTTCAGTATATACAGGTGTTCGGTGTCGCCACACTGCTTTTTACGCTGGCACTAGGCGTTTTTTACGCGATAAACTATTTTGTAAATCCGCCGGAAGGCGCGCGTGGGATAACTACTATTATCCTGTTGCTTCTGGGCTTAAGCAGCATACAGATCATCTCGCTGAGCCTTATCGGTGATTATATCGGGAAAATAACTGAAGAAGTTAAAAACCGGCCTAAGTATATAAGGGACAATATTACTTACAATGGTAAAATTTATGGCGATGCAACCGCCATATTGAATATAATCAGCAAAATTAAGAGCGATAAAGAAATTGAAGCATAGCGAACGAGGTAATGATGCCTAGCATGCTGGATGACCGTGGGTATAATCAGGGCTATAAAGAGTCAAAATCTGTGGAAATAAGGACAGATAGAAGATGTGATTATATCATAAGCAGAATGGCATTGAAGGAGTCAACCCGTATATTGGAAATCGGATGCGGTGTGGGAAGACATTCGTATCTCCTGGCAAAAAAAACAGGAAAGCATATTCTTGGAACTGATATATGCGGCCCGTTTATAGATGAAGCGCGCGCTAGATATTCTCTGCCCAATCTGAAGTATAAAAAACTTGATTTTAATAGCCAGAGCGATGTCGTGTCTGTTTTACAGGGGCAAACTTTTGATTATATATTCGGAGACGGGATATTACATCACCTGTATAATAATCTGGATAATTCCCTTTTGAATATTTATAAACTCCTTAACTACAGGGGAAAAATAATATTTCTTGAGCCAAACTTTTACAATCCGTATTGCCTGCTGATCTTCAATGTGGCGGCATTCAGGAAAATGGCGAAGCTGGAACCAGGGGAGATGACTTTTACTTCAGATTTTATAACAAAAAAAATGCAAACGGCGGGTTTTTCTAATATAGAGATATCGTTCCGGGATTTTCTTGTGCCCGGGATTCCTGATTATATGATCAAGCCCGTTATTGCAGTCGGGAGCATAATTGAAAAATTGCCGGTTATAAACCGCCTCTCTCAGTCAATTTTTATTTCAGCGGATAAATGCTCATAGAAGCTTTGTTTTCGATCCGGCACAATGCGCCATTACCCCCGGCTAGGGGGCATCAGTGATAGACCGGAAAAGTACATTGTTTGGTTGCGGGAATTTATATGACACAATGGAATAAAAAAATACTTACGGTGCTCATGGAGTGGGATTATTGCGACCCCAAGCGCGGGCCCTCTAATGATAAGGCCTGGTTTTATGATAATTTCGCCAAACTGGCTTCGGTGGTGGAGCCTTTCTGGTATGATGCCTATGTTCATGATATTCCCGGCTTACGCAATGCCCTTATAGAAAAGGCGCGAAGCTTTAACCCGGACCTTATATTCTTCCTGCCCTATACCGGCCAGTTTGACTCCAAAACCCTGGATCTTTTAAAATCAGACTGGCCCACCTGCGCTTGGTTCGGTGATGACACCTGGCGGTTTTCGGCTTTTTCGTCAAAACTGGCTCCTCATTTCACCCATGTCTGTACCACGGACATATTCAGCGTGGAAAAATACAGAAAGATAGGAGTGAAACCCATCCTTACGCAATGGGCGGCACAGCCGCTTGCCACCCCGGTTGCTCCGCTGCAAGCCGGAGAAAAACATCGGTACCAAGTTTCTTTCGTCGGCGCGCGAAATAGCGTTCGGAATTGGTTCATAAACGTTCTGCGTGGGAAAGGGATTTCCGTGGAATGCTTCGGTCACGATTGGCCCAACGGCCAGATTTCTCGCGACGAAATGGCCGGGATTTTCAGAGAAAGCAAAGTAAACCTGAATCTTTCCAACAGCGCAACCCCGGATTTTCGGTATCTGCTTGCAAGTCCCAGGAATTTGATCAGTTATATGATCGCTGATAAGACTTCCGAACAGATAAAGGCCCGGAATTTTGAAATTCCGTTGTCGGGCGGCTTCCAGCTTACCAACTATGTGGCGGGAATAGAGCGGTATCTTAAAATAGGGGAAGAGGTGGCCGTTTTTTCCTCTCCAGAGGAATGTGTACAACAGATAAAGTATTATCTCCAGAATGAGACTGAGCGCGCTTCTATTACCGCGGCTGGTCATGCAAGGGCTGCCGCTGAGCACACCTATCTTCGTCGTCTGGAAAAGGTTTTTTCCGAAATATGGCCATAAAACGCCTCGCTATATGGGTCGATGCCGCGTACAGCAACGACGCTTTATTCGACCCGCTAAGCCCGTTGAACCGGGATAACTGCCTTTCGGCCTACAGGCTGTTAAAGGACCAGCTTCAGGCCGGAGGTTGGGAATGCCGGACGCACGACGTTTATAAGGCGGGTGGGATCACTCCTGACGCGGTATTATTCACGGACATGCCCAAAGTCCGTCCGGATACGCTTCTGGGGGACTGGAGCGGGCGCGTGCGCAAGCTGGCGGTATTGCTGGAGTGTGCTGTAATAAAGCCGCAGAATTGGCTTCCAGGCAGCCATAATGGTTTTGATACGGTTTTCACCTGGGATGAAAAGTATATTGATAATTGTAAATATTTTAAGATTAATTTCCCAAACCCGTTCCCGGATAGCACAACGGCAAACCCATTGAATAAATCCGGGTTTTGCGTTATGATCACGGCAAATAAAAAAAGCAGTCACCCTCTGGAGCTTTACTCGGAGCGGGAGAAGACTGTCAGATGGTTTGAGCGTAGCCATCCGGGGGAGTTCAATCTATACGGCATGGGCTGGGATCGCCGTATATTCACCGGCCCGAAACTGGTGAGGGCGCTCAATCGTTTCGGTGCCTTGGCGCGACTGACCGCCACTAAGTATCCGTCCTATCGCGGAGTTGTAGCGGAAAAAAAGCCGGTGATAGAAAAATACAGGTTCTCGATATGTTACGAGAACGCCCGCGAGATCCCCGGATATATCACGGAGAAGATATTTGATTGTTTTTTTGCCGGAAATATTCCGGTTTATTGGGGCGCGCCTGATATCGAAAAATACATACCGCGGGATTGTTTTATAGACCGGCGGGATTTTGCCAGTCATGAGCAGCTTTATGCTTATATGAAAGGTCGTTCCGACAGCGATTTGTTAAAGTATATTGAGGCCGCCCGCGCGTATCTCTCCAGCCCGGCCGCCTATCAATTCAGCGACAGGTACTTCGCTGAAACTATAGTAAAAACGCTTTTAGGAAAAATATGAAAAAAGTTTTGCTGGTAAGTCCGCCGCTCCAGGTCAACGCCCAGGCCCACTCCAAGGACAATTCCTACGGTCTGGGTTTAGCGTATCTTCACGCCGTGTTGGAGAAGGAGGGGTATGAAATTCGCACGCAAAGCTACAATAATTGGGCTCCGGCTGCAGCAGCGGCCGCCCTTGCGGCGGAATTAATCGGGTTTAAGCCTGATTTCTTTCTGGTGCAGATTTTTACAATGAATCGGGTGGAGAGTTTTAAAGCCATAAAAAAAGCCCGTGAATTGCTTCCTGATGCGCGCATAATTGCCGGAGGGGTACACGCTTCCATATACCCGGCTCAACTGCTTGATAATTATCCGTTGGATTGCGTAGTTATTGGTGAAGGAGAAGCTACGATAGTTGAACTTCTCCGGACTATGGCTTCAGATGGAGATTTAGGGGCGGTAAAAGGGATAGCCTACCGCAAAGACAGCGCGGTAGTCCTAACTCCGCAAAGGCCGCTGATCGAGGACCTGGATGCCCTTCCGTTCCCAAGCCATGAACTTTTTATAAAAGATGAACCCCTTCGCGAGATGGGTTGTATACTAACAAGCCGCGGTTGCCCGTATCGGTGTAGTTTCTGTTGTCTCCACACTATTTCCCGGCGCAAATTCCGTAAACGCTCAATAAAAAATGTGGTAGATGAAATCGCTTATATTGTAGAACACTTCCCGCAGATAAAGGTCCTGCAGATAGCGGACGACACTTTTACGCTTGACCAGCCTCGGGCCATTGGGATATGCCGCGAAATAATCCGGCGCGGGATAAAAATGCGGTTTCTCTGCTCGGCGCGCATAAAACCGGCCAGCGTGGAACTGTTTAAGATCATGGAGGAAGCAGGGTTCGAATCAATAGGTTTCGGCCTTGAAACCGGGAGTGAGAAGCTCCTGTTATCCATACACAAAAGCATTACGCGTGAGGACGTGCTTAAAACCTTTGAAATGCTGAAGGATATAAATATACGCATATCCACTTACCTGATGGTCGGCTTCCCGGGCGAGAATGCCGATACTGTGGCGGAAACTATTGACCTTATAAAAAAGCTGCAAAATATTAAGTATTTTGAATTCGCTGGCGTCGCCCGCCTCTGGGTTTATCCTAACACCGAGGTTTACGAGGTTATGCGCGCCAGTGGCTGTATAGACGATAGTTACTGGCTTACGGACAAGGATGTGCCGTTCTTCACGCTTGAGCATACCGCGCAGGAGTTGGAACGCATGGTTACCAGGATCACCCTCGCCTGCATGCCGTGGCGGCAATGGATAAAACGTATGTTTATCGAACTACTGCATCCGATACAGACAGCCGGGAAAGTTGTTCCCAGGCTGCGCAAGCTTAGACAGCTTATCTTTCGTCAATGAACAGAAACTACATAATAATCGGCGCTGGCCGCGCTCTCCAGATTTTGATAGCGCTTGCGGCTATGCGGCTTTTGACACATCTCCTTTCAAGCAGTGAGGTCGGGAATGTCTATTTGGTCCTTTCAATAATCTCATATTTTTCGCTTGTGTTCGTGAGCCCTGTCGGTTTGTATGTTACGCGGCGGCTGAATGATTGGCATAAAGGGGGAATCCTTCTTGATCGTTTCGCTTGTTACAATGTTTATGTCTTAGGGGTTTCACTGTCTGTTTTCCCGATTTTATTTATTGTAAAGGGTGCTTTTGGTATAGCAGCGGGTATCAGCACTTTAGGTTTTTGCTTGCTCGCTTCCGGGTATATTTACGCCGGCACTTGGAATTCAACAATTATCTCCGCTCTGAATATGCTGCACCACAGGCTCAGTTTTGTGGTTTTTTCCATGCTGACTCTTCTGTTATCCCTGTTTTTTTCAGTCTTCCTGGTAAAATTGTATAGTTCATCCGCCGCTATGTGGATAGCTGGGCAGATATTGGGCTTTATGATTGCGGCGCTAGTCTCTCTATTATATTTCAGACGCAAGGTGAGTTATAACGTAAATTTTGGCAGAGTTTGGGAAGTTTTAAGAAAACCGCGTCTACAGGGGATAGCTAAATTCAGTTTTCCGCTGCTGGTGATGACATTTTTCATGTGGATGCAGAATCAGTCTTACCGTCTTGTAGTTGAAAAAAACATCGGTCTTGATTTCTTGGGTCAGATGGCTGTGGGGCTGGGGATAGCGGCGGCTGTAGCCACGGCCGCCGAAGCGCTTGTGCAGCAGATCTACTATCCCATTTATTATACCGAGATAAACACGCCCGACGGCGAGATCCGCAAATCAGCCTGGAACAAAATGTCCGGCTTTATTATTCCGCTGTATCTGCTTACCACTTTGTTCGTTTCTTTTCTTGCCTGGCACCTGGTGACGGTATTGGTGGACGTTAAATTTCGTGAGGTCTGGATATTCACTGTTTTCGGGGCGTGGGTTGAATTCGGCAGAATTGTCACAAATATCTTCTCCACGGTGGCGCATTCGGAAATGCGTACCGGGCCTTTGGCAAAACCCTACGCGCTGGGGGGCATCTTGACCGCTGTCGGTGTTTATTTCGCTTCGCTTTCACCGGATCACGCGTTCTGGATCCCTGCCGCTCTGGTATTGTCAGGTTTTGTAACGCTTTTCTTTATGATAACCGGTATGCGCCGCATAATGAAATTTACTGTAAGCTTCAAGGCGATAAAAATGGCAGTATTACTGGCGCTGCCCTTCCCGCTTGGCTTGCTGGTTAAAAATAGTGAATCTTCGATCCTGATATCCTGCGCGGTCTTACTTGCCCTGGGAACCTATTTCCTGTTCGCGCAGTACCTGCTTTATCGTAAAGCCGCAGGCGATTGTACAACTGACGGCCTGTAATCAGTGCCGTTCAGCGCGTAGAGCATATTCCGGTTCGCCCTTTACAAAAGGATGGAATATAGATAATATATCCTTATTAAAAGGACAATATGATAACCAACGCAGTGCTAAAGGAAATACTGGTCGCGAACGAGAAATTCATACTGGCCAATACCGGAGAAATAGTTAAAAGAACCGTAGAGAATTTCCCGGATAATCTGGATAAGGCTTTTGTCGTTTACGGCGTGCGTAGGAGCGGTAAAACTTATATCCTTTATGACCTTTATAAAAAGTGCTCTGACCGGGCGCTGTATATAGATTTCGAGGATGAACGTCTTGACGGCTTTGAAGCCTCCGATTTTGAAAAGTTGAAAAACGTTTTTTTTGA
Organism: Elusimicrobiota bacterium; assembly: GCA_037137395.1. Taxonomy (GTDB): domain Bacteria; phylum Elusimicrobiota; class Elusimicrobia; order Elusimicrobiales; family UBA9959; genus YA12-FULL-51-18. The sequence goes on along the minus strand of JBAXKK010000035.1, from coordinate 1,042 downwards.
GTTGAAACCGAACTGCCTGGATAAGAACCCCGTTTTCTTTCTTGATGAGGTTCAGAATGTTAAAGGCTGGGAGAAATTCTGCCGTAGGGTAGTAGAACGGGAGAATATCGGTGTATATGTAAGCGGCTCCTCGTCTAGGATGATGCCTTTTGAGATAGCCACCGAACTGCGCGGCCGCGCCTGGAGCGTGGAGGTCCTTCCCTATTCTTTTAAGGAATATCTGAATGCCAAAGGCGTAAAGCCCGCCGGCCTAATGTACGGCAGGGCACAAAGCACGTTGAAAAGACACTTTAAGGACTATTTGCGCTGGGGGGGCTTTCCCGAAGTGGCTGAGCTGGATAGCGACACTCAAAAATCCAAGCTGGTAAAAGAATATATGAGCGCTATGTATTTCAGGGATTTGGTGGAAAAATATGGAGTTTCCAATATACACCTTTTCGAAGCGCTTAGCGACAGGCTTTTCTCGTCTTTCGCTTTAAAATATTCCCTTACCTCATTTTATAAGCAATATCAGGATAAGTTCCCTTTTTCAAAGGACCTGCTTTTCCGTTATTACAAATATTTTATCCAGAGTATGCTAGTGTTTGAGGTTAAGAAATTCTCGGAATCCACTTATAAGCGGATGCGTAATCCTTCAAAGATCTACCTGGTTGATAATGCTCTTTCCAGAAGGGTTACATCCGCTGACGAGGGGCGTCTGCTGGAAAACGCGGTATTCCTGGAGCTGAAAAGAGCCGGCAAGGAAGTGTTTTATTTTGACGAGGGAGTTGAATGCGATTTTATCGCTAAAAATCAGGATGGAGATCTTAAGCCCATTCAGGTGTGCCTGGAACTGGGCCCGCAAAATCAGCAGCGTGAACTGGCCGGCCTGGTTGCGGCTTGTAAATGGTTGAACCAGAAGAAAGGCCTGCTTATTTCTTTGGATGAAGAAAAAGAGATAAGAATGGACGGAGTAAAGATCAGTATCGTGCCGGCCTGGAAATTTCTGCTCCAATAAGCGCCGTGCATAGGGTGTGGGCTGCGGACAGATAGCTATAGGTGT
>JBAXKK010000034.1:0-24437 GCA_037137395.1 Elusimicrobiota bacterium | reverse complement strand
CAGAGCATGAGTCTTAAAGTAAAGAAGTTTTAAATTATTCATGGCACAAGGGGCCGGCAACGGCCCCTTATGCTTTTATAGGGGTAAAATGAAAAAAATCATATTATCGGCACTTTGCCTGTTGTTAGCCAGCGCGCCTGCGCTTCACGCCGACATTTTTAAAGACGCTATCCTTGAAGTGCTGCAGGAAAGGCTTGAAAAAACTATCGATAAAGATTTTAAAAATTCCGATTATTGGCAGGAATTGCTGAGCAATGTGGCCAACGGCACCCCGGAAGTCACCGTCACGCAGATAATGGACGATTACACCCCGGAATCCATCGCCAAAGACACCGGCATGAAGATCCTTGAGAAGCTTGTGCCGGAGGCCGCCGGCCCCATCGGACTGCTGCTTATAGCCAATGAGGCTGTGCACAGCTACACAAACTACATGCTGGATTTCTACAAAGCGCAGCATATGCAGGAGTTCAGGACCGCGGTAATAGACCCGTCAAAAACCACGGCGGAACTGAAAGCTAAGTATAACGCATTCGTAAACGATGTTATAAATGGCGGCGGAGTCGACATGAATATCGCGTATTCCGAGCGAAAAAAGCAGGAGGAAGAATTTTATAACGCCTTCCTGCAGCGCTTCGCCGTCCTGGCCAAGGTTGAGCGCGCGCTGGCAGGCAGAAAAGACGCGCAAAAAATAGTGGTGCAAAAACTTAAATTGATGCACGCGGAAGCAAAATCCGGAGTTGAAGCGGCCCGCGACTATCTGATGGCCGCTGGTATGGACGTAAGCGCAGCCTCGGTAAAGGCCTTTCTGTTCAACAGCTCAAACAATAGTTTTGCGTCCTCCGTGCGCACCGCGGCCAATAACGCCGGCCAGAAGAAAGAAGAAAAAAAGGAGCCGCCTGCCATAAAACCCGCGGAAAAGCCAGCCAATCCCACAGTCACTCCGGGCGTAACGCCCGGCGCCCAGCCAAAGCCGGAGGTAAAACCTGAGGCCCCCGTCGTAGTCATACCGTCCCAGCCCGGCAGCGGACCCATAGGCCAGTCTATCAAGCTGCTTAACGCTGGAAGAAACACGGAGAACCAGCGCACGGTGGATTTTTCAGTTTTTTATTCAGCATACAAAAGCTGCGCGGACAAGCTGCTATTCGGGGATATGGCGGCTTCAACATTTGTCGAAGCCGGAGACAATATATTTGCCGGCGCGCAGCAGGCCTACCTTAATTGCGCAGCCGCCAGCAAAACACCCGGGGAAGCGGCTGAGTGCAACCGGGCAAACGAACGCTTCGCCCAGGATATCTCCCAGATAAAAAACAACCTGAGCGACCTTGGAGGGAAACTCAAAGGGGAACTTGAGAATTACAGGATGCAAATGCTTTCCGCCCAGAAACCTGGGGATAAGCTGACCGAAATAAGCGGCGCTATGGCCCCGGATCTCACAGCTGCAAAGGAAGGCGACGCCTGCTACTTTTCGCTCTCCTTTCTTAAATCGGAAGACGCGGTCAAAAAAGTGGCCGGCTGCAAAACATATCTTGGCTTCCTGGGCACTGTCATCAACCAGCTTGAATTAAAGACCCGGGAGATACAGGACTTCACTAAAGCCTACGAACAGAAACTGACGCAGGATTACGCGTCCTATTCCGACCGCTACGCCAGGGACTACAACCTGGCATCATACTACGGGGCGCAGCTGGATGCCAATATAATGAAAAGCCTTACCGACGGCAGCTCCCGGGTGCAGGCCTCCCTAGCGGATAAATACGCGCCACTGGGCGAAGGAATAATAAACGAACTCCGCCGGCGCATGGCGCAGCTGACAGACAAGAACCGCACGGAGGAAAAGCAGCTCAACCTCAATATAGCCTTCCTGAACCTGATCAAACCCTCAGCCACGGAAGTGGAAAAAGCTTATCTGATAACAACCAAGTCGGGAGACACCATAGATCTGCGCAGGTTTAACGCCAGCGACTACTACAACACACATTTCAAAAGCCTGTTCCAGGATTTTTTCAGCGGGGCGCTTACTCTGCTGTCGGACAAGACGAAGGGCTACGACCCGTCGGAATATATGTCGTACAAGCAGGGGAATATAAAGGTCTGGGACTCGGATAAATATCCTTTTTATAAATCCCTTGAGGGCCACGAAGCCGTGCTAAAGGAGTTCACCGAAAAAATAGCCGGTCTTAAGGAACTTGAGCTGGAGCGCCGTCACAAGGTTTTTGCCGAAGCCATAAAAAAGGCTGAGACTGAAGCGGAGCGGATAACGACAAAAACCATGGACGCCGCAGAGCTGCTGCGCGTATTTACGGAGGCGAAACCAGTACGCGACGCGCTAGCCTGGCTTACACAGCCAGCGGATAACTACCAGCTCTATATAGGCAACGCGTCCTCCCTTTCCGCCGCATTAATGGACGCTACGCGCGCCGCCTATGCCCGGGAAATAGAGAAAATAAAGGCTAAAGAGCGGAACATGACCGCGGTGTTCAATAAATACAAAACGGCCGACGATAAAGACGCGCAGGGCGCGTACCAGCGCGATCTGATGGATGCCCGCACGGATCTGAATGAAAAGAAATGGAAATGTTCTTCTCAGGTCTGGCAGGCTTACCGGGAAATGGGTGACGCCAAAAGCAAGCAGATGGAATCAGCCATGCAGAAAGCCTCTCCGGTAAACAGTCTTTCGCTCAACGGAAGGCCCATACGCCAAAACGCTTCGGAATCCATAGAGTTCGGAGATAAGGATCTGGTGAACGGTGAAATTGTAATCAAAGGCGGACTTTACCCCGCAACGCTCGGCGCGGTCACCGCCCTTAACCTTTCTCTGACCGGGCAGGGCGCGAATATCCCGCTGGCCGTGGGGGAAGCTTTCAGCTATTCCTTCAAGCCCAAAGCCGGGACAAGGTACATCATAGCGGTAACGCCGATAATGAAAGACGGCAACGAGGCCGCCAGCTGGCCCGCGAACGGGGATTATTTCACGGTGGAATTCATTAAGGGCAGCGCTGAAGAAATTACGGCCTTTTACGAAAAGTTCCGCGCCGCCTACGAATCCCGCAACGCTCCGCAGGTTATGAGTCTTATTTCTGACGATTGGAGCGCCGGAGACGGCACCGCTTTATCCGATCTGGAAGAGAATCTGAGCAATAACTTCCGGCTTTACGACGAGATAAGGTACAGCCTTTCCGGCCTTAAAATAGAAAGCGGCTCCGGCAAATACCAAGCCTGCTACGACGTGACTATTACCAGCCGCATCTTCAAGCGTAATCTGAAGCACGAGGAGAAATCAAAAGTCTGCGAGGAGCTCTCCGGCGAAGCAGGCGGAAAACTAAAGATATCAAAAACATTTTCCGGAAGTTACTGGTATATAAAATGATTCCCCAATTCCGGGGACAGTAATAGCGCGACACTCCATGGCCATACTGCTTAGCTGTCAAAATCTTTCCAAAACCTTCGGCCCGCGGCCGCTGTTCGAGAACCTGTCCTTCGGGCTCTCAGAGGGAGAGCGCACCGGGCTCATCGGGCCCAACGGCGCCGGAAAATCCACTCTGCTTAAAATACTGGCCGGCCGCGAGGCGCAGGACTCCGGCGCGGTTACGCCCAGGCGCGGCCTGCGCCTGGGGTACCTGTCACAGCAGGACCGCTTTGAGCTGGCTCCCTCGGGCTGGAGCGTGCGCGAGGAAGTAGTCCAGGCCCTGCAGGGCCTTGGCCTGCAGGATTATGAAGTAGACATCCGCGCTGACGCCGGCATTGCCGCCGCCGGCTTCAGCGATCCATCACAACAGGTGGCGGCGCTCTCAGGCGGATGGCGCAAGCGCCTGGCGATACTCGCCCAGGTGGCGCGCGAGCCTGACCTTCTGCTGCTGGACGAGCCCACCAACCACCTTGATATCGAGGGCGTGCTCTGGCTGGAGCGGTTCATCTCCGATTTGAAGTTTTCATTTCTGGTAGTCACGCATGACCGCCGATTCCTTGAGCGCGTCACCAACCGCGTAATAGAGCTGAACAAGCGCTATCCCCAGGGGCACTTCAGCAGCCCCGGCAACTACAGCCAATTTCTGGAAAACCGAGAAGCCTTCTTTGACGCCCAAGCCGCGCGGGAAGACTCGGTGCGCAATATTGTGCGGGGGGAAATTGCCTGGCTGCGCAAAGGCCCCCGGGCCCGCGCCACCAAGCAGAAGGCCCGCATAGACCGGGCCGGCGAGCTTATAAATGAACTTTCAGGATTAGAGTACCATAACGCGCAGGGCCGGGCCGCCGACATAGATTTCACGGCCGGGGACCGCCAGGCCAACCGTCTGATATACGCGGTGAACGCGGAAAAGAGCATGGGCGGGCGCAAATTGTTCGGCCCGCTGGACCTCACCCTGGGCCCCGGAGATAAACTGGGACTGCTGGGCGGAAATGGTTCGGGCAAGAGCACCCTGCTTAAAATGCTGGCGGGACAGCTGCCTCCAGACTCTGGAACCCTGAAGCGGGCCGAAGGCCTGCGGGTTGTAACCTTCGACCAGCATCGCGCACAGCTGGACCTGAATCTCACCCTTAAACAGGCGCTGGCAGGCAACGGAGAGCACGTCGTGTACAAGGGCAGCGCCATACACGTGCGCGGCTGGGCCTCGCGGTTTTTATTTCGGCAGGAACAGCTGGATATGCCGCTGCATCTGCTCTCCGGCGGAGAGCAGGCCCGCGTACTTATAGCCGGCTTTATGCTTAAGCCCGCCGATGTGCTTCTTTTGGACGAACCCACTAATGACCTGGACCTTGAATCTCTTGAGGTGCTTGAATCAAGCATGCAGGAATTCCCCGGCGCTCTGGTCCTGGTCACACACGACCGTTATCTGCTGGAGCGGGTGAGCCTGCGGCTGCTGGCGCTGGATGGCCGGGGCAACGCTCATTATTTTGCCGAACTCCCGCAATGGGAGAACTGGATGGCGGAGCAGCGGGAGAACGCGCCGCCGCCCGCTTCTGAGCCAGCCGCCGGGGATACCCAGCCGGCATCTTCCGCCAAAGAGACAAGGGAACTTAAGAACTCTCTTAGGAACCTGGAAACTGAGATACAAACCGCCGAGAACCAGGCGGAAAAAGCCCGTGAGGCCCTTGAAGACGCATCCATAGCTACCGACTCCGAAGAGCTGGCGGAACGTCAGAAAAAACTGGATGCCACCCTCCGTAAAGTGGAAACCCTTATCGCTAGATGGTCCGGATTGCAAAAGTAGCGCGGCAGTACGGCAGCAAGAAAGTACGCCAGGAATAATTAGTTGCGCTGATTTAGGCGTATTAAAAAAGAGCCGGGGGGATAACCCCGGCTCTTTTGTTTTTGACTGCTCAAAACCGATAAGTTTATTTTTTCTCTATGGAAATGAAAGGCACGCCAGCGCCCACATAGCCGGGCAGGACGCCGTTCCATTTTTCTATGGCCTTCAGCTGGGCGTCAACTTTGCGCAGCTCGATAAGGGAGGGGGTAACCTGCTCCCTCTGCATGCGCAGCGCCTCAGCCTCGCCGCGGGATTTGGCAATCTGCTGCTCGGCGTCGCGCTTGGCCTTCTCAACGAGTTTGCCGGACATCTGGGCCTGCTGGTCAGCCACCTGCTTGTCCTCCACGGCCTTAAGGAACTGTTCGGTAAAGTCCAGGTCCACGACCGAGATATCGGTGACGATAATCTCCTGCTTCATCAGCTTCTCTTTGGCGCTTACATTTATCTGTTCAACCAGAACATTTCTGTCGGCGATGATCCGTTCGGCTGAGAATTGCGCGGCTATTGATTTAAAAATCTCCTGCACGGTTGGATCCACGACGGTTTCAACATAACTGGGGCCCAGGTTTCTGTAAATACTGATTACGGTGCCTTTCTGTATGCGATGATTTACCACCAGATGCACGTTCATGGTCTGCAGGTCTTTGGAAAAAGCCTGGGTCTTTATGTCGGCGCGCTGTATCTGAATTGAGAATTTTATGATGGATTCCATCAGGGGCACCTTGAAGTGCAGGCCCTCTTCATAGGAATCCACGATTTTGCCAAGACGGGCCTTTATGGCCACCTCACCGGGTGAGACTATAAAGAACGAACCCAACAGAACAATCGCGATAGCGCCGGCTATGACTACTGCCGTTATCTTGGCGGTAAGATCTTTTTCCATGTGAATGCCTCCGGAATATTTATTTTTCAGATTTTTAAGCAAAGCGTCAATGTCTATATGATCCTCTTCCATGAACCATGATTATACCATAAGTATAAGCCGGGCAGGGTTTAGCATTGTCCCGTCCTTTTTGGTATCATAATTATTAATAGGCAACAGAATTCCGATGAATATAAAACACTCGGTGGGATTAAACGAAGGGCGAAACTTGTGGATGGCCGGCGCGATCGCGGCGGCGCTGCTTGCAGGAACGCTGTTTGCCTGGTGGACGGCCGCGCGGATAGACCGCGGCATGCGCGACAATCTGCTGACACAGACACGGACCGTGGCACGGGCAGTTGACATTGAGCACATACAGAAACTCACCGGCACGCAAGCGGATCTAAATAGCGCCAATTATAAACGACTAAAGGCACAGCTCACGGCTATCCGCATGGCCAGCCCGCGATGCCGGTTTGTTTATCTCATGGGCCGCAGGGCGAATGGAACAGTTTTCATTTTCGTTGACAGCGAACAAGCCGACTCAAAAGATTATTCTCCGCCGGGGCAGGTATATGAAGAAGTACCGGCAGAATACCGCGGGGCTTTTGACACTAAGACTGAAACCGTCGCGGGCCCCGTCACAGATCGCTGGGGTATGTGGATTTCGGCGCTAATCCCGATTTATGAGCCGCAAACCGACGCCATAATCGCCATACTTGGCATGGATGTTGACGCCAACACATGGAGACAGGAGATAGCCGCCAGCGCGGCCATGCCCGTGGGGCTGCTCCTCGTGCTGCTCATCGGCGCTATTTCCGTAGTTGCCGCGGTCCGCCGGGTTAATGCCGTATCAAAACCGATGCTACGTGGCTTGTTGCCCTATTTGGCAATTATAGTGACCCTATTAATTGTCGGCATGGGAACGCTTCTCTATCAGCAGAATAGGCGGCATCTGGCCAAGGATATTGCGGCTGACATTTCCGATGTTTCCGGAGATTTGCGCGCGGCCCTGAATCAGCAGGCTTCCGGCCTGGCCGCAACCGCGCAATCAATAGCCGCCAATCCGGGCATGCAAACAGCGCTGCGTAAAGGCGATTCTGCCAGCCTCCTGTCCGCCTGGCGGCCGGTCTTTAAGACACTCCACCAGGAAAACAATCTCACACATTTTTATTTTTATGACAAGAACCGCGTCTGCCTTCTGCGTGTCCACAAGCCGGAGAACCACGGAGACATTATAAATCGCTTCACCGCGCTTAAGGCGGCGGGTACCGGGAAAACTGCCTCCGGTATTGAACTTGGGCCGCTGGGAACATTCACCCTGCGTGTGGTTCAGCCGGTTTTGGAGAGTGGTAAGCTTGCAGGCTATCTGGAACTGGGCAAAGAGATAGAGGACGCGCTGCAAACGCTGCACATCCGGTCCGACGTCCAATTGGCCGTGGTCATCCACAAGGAGAATTTGAACCGTAAGGCCTGGGAAGATGGCATGCGTATGCTTGGACGGAAAGCCGAGTGGGACCGGTTACCCCGAGGTGTTATAACCTACGCCACTCAGGGACGCCTGCCCGATGTTTTCGCGCACTGGACTGACAACTTCTCTGGTACTAAAGCCCGAGAAACAGGCAGCACGGTATCACTTAGCGGAAAAATCTGGCAAGTATCTGCGATGCCGCTGCCGGATGTTTCCGGCAAGGAAGTTGCAGAGTTATTGGTCATGCGTGATATCACAACCGATAAGGCCGTCTCCGCGCGCCTGATCGCTTTAGGAGTAGTGATCAGCGCGACGCTATTGGCCCTTTTTCTTGGCGTTATATATGTCCTGCTCCGCCGCACCGACGCCGGTATTAGCGCCCAGCAAGCTAAATTGCGAGAGAGCGAGCAGTCATATCGCAATCAATTCGCCAACAATTCCGCGGTGATGCTGCTGGTTAACCCTGAAACCGGCGAGATCATTGACGCCAATGACACCGCGCTGAATTTTTACGGCTATCCCCTGAAGCAACTGCTAAGCATGAACATCACTGAAATCAACACCCTGCCGGCCAGCGAAGTTTATCAGGCCATGGCCTCAGTCCCCCGGTCACAAGGTAAGCGGTTCAATTTCCGGCACCGCCTGGCTGATGGTTCGGTGCGGGATGTGGAAGTATCGTCAAGCAATATTCAATTCGGCGGGCGCTCGGTTTTGCATTCAATTATCCAGGACATAACGGCGCGTAAACGGGCTGAGGCGGTGCTGGCATCAAAGACAGCTTTACTTGAGGCGCAGACTAACGCGACTATAGACGGAATTTTAGTGATCGATGACAATCAGAAGCGGTTGCTGGTTAACCATAGAATAGTTGAGTTGTTTAATGTGCCAGAACACATTATGGGCGACGATGATGACACGGTTTTGCTCAAGCATGTCGTAAGTTTGACCAGATATCCGGATAAGTTTCTTGAAAAAGTCATGTACCTCTATAGCCACCCCGGCGAAATCAGCCGTGATGATGTTGAGTTTAAGAACGGTATGATTCTGGACCGATATTCCGCGCCTGTTTTGGGCGCGGATGGGAAAAACTACGGGAGAATATGGAGATTCACGGACATCACCGAGCGCAAGCGTTCGGAAAACGCGCTGCGCGAGAGCGAGGAGAAACACCGCCGTCTGGTTGAGAATAGCCATGATATCATCTATACGCTCACCCCGGACGGGACATTTATGTTTGTTTCTCCTGCCTGGACAGCCCTGTTGGGACACCCGGTAGATAAGGTATCCGGACAATCATTTAAAAATTTCGTCCATCCGGATGATTTAGAGAGTTGCATGGTATTTCTGAGGAAGGTTATAACTACGGGACAAAGACAGGCCGACGTTGAATACAGGGTGCGCAATATCAACGGCGCCTGGGTCTGGCACACCTCAAGCGCTGTTCCTTTACGGGATGAATCCGGCGCGATAATCGGTTTTGAAGGCACCGCCAGAGACATCACAGAGCAGAAACGGGCTGCCGTATATTCAGAGATGAACCGGATAATACTGCAGATACTAAACGAGCCGATGCCATTGCGCGATTCCAGCCAGCGCGTCGCAGCGGCATTGAAGGCGCGGGCAGAATTTGACGCTGTCGGAATTCGCCTACTGGAAGGTGAGGACTATCCGTATATAGCCCAGGAAGGTTTTCCGGCGAGTTTTCTTCTGACGGAGACCACGCTGCTTGAGCGCGGCGCTGACGGCAGGATATGCCGGGACAAAGACGGTAATGTGAAATTGGAATGCACCTGCGGCCTGGTTATTTCCGGTAAAATAGACCACGCGAGTCCGCTCTTCACACGAGGGGGAAGTTTCTGGACTAACGATTCCTTTGGGCTGTTGGATCTTCCACCGGAACAGGATCCGCGATATAATCCGCGCAATCAATGTATGCACCATGGTTATGCCTCAATGGCCTTGGTGCCAATTCGCACTGAGAACAAAATTATCGGCCTGATTCATATCAATAACCACCGCAAAGGATCCTTAACGCTATCCACAGTTGAATACCTGGAAGGAATCGCCAGCCATATCGGTGAGGCTTTTATGCGCAAGCGCGGCGAGGCGGACCTTTTGGACACCAATCGCAAGCTGGAAGAGGCCACGAAGCAGGCGCAAAAAATGACCGCTAAGGCCGACATGGCCAATGCCGCTAAGAGCGAATTTCTGGCCAACATGAGCCACGAGATCCGCACACCTATGAACTCCATTATAGGCATGGCGGAAATACTATTGGACAGCCGCCTGGATGAAGATCAAAAACGGCACCTGCATACCATAGAGCATTCTGCGGACGCCCTGCTTTACATAGTTAACGACATACTGGACATTTCTAAGATAGAGGCGGGCCTGCTGAAGATAGAGACCGCGCCGTATAGCCCGCGTGAGGTGGTTGAAAGCGTGGCGGAGATGTTCGCCAGGAGCGCCGCCACTAAAGAGCTGGAGCTGATCCTGAATATTTCCACAGATATTCCCGCCACAGTTTTGGGCAACGGAAACCGCCTGCGCCAGATATTCATCAATCTGGTGGGGAACGCTCTTAAATTCACATTTAAAGGACAGATCAAAATAAGCGCCGGCCTGCTAAAAGATTCCGCCGCCGATTGGCTGACGTTCTCTGTGGCTGACACGGGGATAGGAATTTCTGAGGAGAACCAGAAAAAACTTTTTCAAAAGTTCTCGCAGGTTGACGATTCAAGCACCCGCAGGTACGGCGGCACGGGGCTTGGGCTGAGTATTTCAAAGGCTCTGGTGGAAATGATGGACGGGACTATCTCCCTTAAGAGCGGGGAGGGGAAGGGGTCTGTTTTCAGTTTCCGGGTGCCCTGCAAGGAAGTTCAGGCGGGCCAAACCATGCGGGACGAGCATATCAGCTTCTCCGGCATGCGCGCACTGCTGGTAGATGACAACACAGACAGCCTGGAAATACTGGCCCGAAACCTGGCAACCTGGGGCTTCAGCACGACTTCGGCCAAAAACACTCCGGAAGCCCTGGTAATTATTAGTAGCGCGGAAAAATTTGATCTACTTATCGTGGACCACCAGATGCCCGGCGGGGATGGGGAGCAGTTTATATCAGAGGCCCTTGGCAGCGGCGCGGCCGGAAAGGCTAAAATAATAATGCTCTCCTCCCGAGTGGAAACCATTCCTGAAAGTATTAAGCCGGCGGTTTCAGCTTTCCTCTCAAAACCCATAAACCGCTCGGCGCTTTTAAACGTCATCCTCCGGGTTTTCAGGTCTGCCACTCCCCAGACGGCCGCCGCGAGCGCTGCGACGCCTAAGCGCGACTACTCGCACCTGCGCGTGCTGTTAGTTGAAGATAATGAAGATAATCAGAATGTGGCCCGCTTAATGCTGGAAAAAGCCAGCTATGTCATGGATCTGGCTGTCAATGGCAGAGAGGCGCTTGAAAAATGCGCCGCCTTTGATTATGACCTGGTTTTTATGGACATACAAATGCCGGAAATGGACGGGCATGAGGCCGCCTTTCAACTTTGTAAAACAGCAGCCTACAAGAAGACCCCTATCATTGCTATTACGGCGCATGGACTGGACAGCGATATCAAAAAATCTCTTTCCTTCGGCATGAACGCTCATATAACCAAACCGCTTAAGAAAAGCGTGCTTTACGCGGCGCTGGACAAGTGGCTGGATACCAGACGCAAAGTTTTGATCGTTGACGATAGTTCCGACAATCAAATGCTGGTGGAACAATACTTAAAAGGTGAAGCGGGGCTGCGCCTTTACAGCGCCTCTAATGGTAAAGAGGCTCTGGAAATGCTGGGGCGGACTGTTTTCTCGCTGATTTTAATGGATATAGAAATGCCGGTCATGGACGGCCTCACCGCGGTAAAGGAGCTCAGAACTAAGGCCGGCGGAAAGGATGTGCCGGTGGTGGCTTTCAGCGCGCATGACGACCCCGCTAAAATCAAGGCGTGTATGGACGCTGGCTGTACGGATTATCTGCTTAAACCGGTAAAAAAAGCAGGGCTTCTGGAAAAAATACACAAATATTTATAGAGTAGCCGCGGCCCTATTTATGGGCAGGGTAAAATGAAACACCGCCCCTTTGCCTGGTTCCGACTCCGCCCATATCTTCCCGTTATGGGCGAAGATTATCTCTTTTGAGATCGCCAGCCCCAGGCCCGTACCGCCCTTCTTCCCGCTGCTGTCCAGCTGTTCAAAAGCCTGAAACAGTTTAGGGAGATCCTCTGACTTAATGCCCGAACCCGTATCCCGGACCGAAACATGCAGCATAGCGCCGTCATGGGCGGCGCGAATGGTAATGGTTCCTTTTTCCGTATACGCTATAGCGTTGCTCAGCAGATTCGTAAGCACCTGCGTAATTTTATCTCTGTCAAATACCGCGCGCGCAAGATTATCGCCCGCATCCACGACCATCTCCAGCCCTTTGCTTTTCGCCAGAAGGTCCATGTTCCGTACTGTTGTCCTGATTAAATCGCCGATATCGTTATCGCGGATATCAAAAGTCATTTTTCCGGCCGACATTTTCTGAAAATCCATAACATCGTTAATCAACCGGCTGAGCCTGCTTATATTGTTTTGGGCAAGTTCAAGCAGGGTCTTCTGTTTCGCGCTCAGGCCGCCCGCCTCCTCCATTACAAGGCTGATCCCCATAGTAACAGCTGTCAGCGGGCTCCGCAGCTCATGGGAAACCATAGAAGCGAATTTTGACTTTATTTCAGCTGTTTCCTTTAATGCCCGATCAGCCTGCTTGAGCTTTGTTATATCAACCATTACTGTCAGCAGGCATCTGTCTTTCCCGATGTAAACGACATCAGCTGAGAATAAGCCGTCCTTCAGCGAACCGTCTTTTGTTCGCACCACTATTTCAATATCCTGCACGGTCTTTCCCTGTTTTATCTTCTCAACAAGCTCTCCGCGCTTTTCCGCGCCGGAGAAGAGCTGGAGCTCCGCGGAGGTTTTGCCGATCACTTCATCGCGCGAAAACCCCAGCGTTTTAAGAAAAGCCTGGTTAACGTCCATAAAGCGTCCGTCGTCAATATTGCTTATCGCCATCAGGGCTGAATTTGAATGAAACGCTTTGGAAAATTTTTCTTCGGATAGTTTTATCTGGGACATATCCTTAGTAACGCCAAAAACAGCCGGCTTATCGTTCCAGAAGCCGCGGGTCACCCTTGTTTCCACCGGAATCTGACCGCCGGTTTTAGTGACAAGCGGCACCGGGCAAAATTCGGCGGTGCCCGCCAGCATTTCACCGACGATACGGCCGGCTTCTTCCCTGCGCGCCGGAGGGTGGACCATCAGAACCGATAAGCCTAAAAGCTCCTCTTTAGTATACCCCAGCCGATTAATAACCGTATCGTTTGCGTGCAGGATGTTCCCTCTTTCGTCCAGGACAAAAAGGAAATCGTTGATGCTGTTAAAAAAGGTCTGGTAATTTTTGCGGACCTTCTCCAGAAGCTGCTCAGAGCGCTGGTTGCTCATTAACCCAGAGAGCAGGCGGCTCCAGACGGTAAGAAGATTCACCTCGGCGACATTCAATTCTTTCTTTTCCCGCACGAAATCCAGCCCGACAAAACCAATAAAGCCGCCCTCGGACACGACCGGGATCACAAAAAGCGACTGTATGCCCTGCGGTTCCAAAATCTTCCGCTCAGTCCGCCAGGCGTCCGGCAGGTCGCTCACCGAAGGTATAACAATATTGTCGCGCCTTTTAAGCGCCGCCATCCACATCGGCAGCGTACCGCAGGGGATGTTTTGAAGGTTTCCAATTTCAGGACGTATCCCTTCGCAGCACCATTCATACATATTGCTCATGGTATCTTTAGCAGAATTGATTTCAAAGATATAAGACCTGTCGGCGGAAAGAAAGCGGCCGATCTTTTGCAGCGCCATGTTTAGCGCGTCCGGAATTCCGGCGGCAGTAATACCGGCCAATTGGGTGGAGAGCATCAGCAGCTCCTCGCCAAAGGCTTCAGTGCGCTTGCGCTCGGTTATGTCGCGGCTAAGGCCTAATATACCTACCAGCTCACCCTCCGGCCCCCGGTAAGGCGTCTTAATAGTGTCAAGAAGGAATTTGCCACCGTCGGGATAAGTAACCCATTCCTCGTTATGGCGCGACTTATTAACCTCAAGCATCCGCTTATCCTGATCCCTGAAAAAGGCGGCCACCTCTTTATCAAATAACTCATAATCCGTCTTTCCGATAATTTCTTCTCTAAGGCGGCCCACGAACCTGGCGAAAGGCGGATTGCACCCCAGATAAACGCCGTTGACATCCTTAAAGAATATTATATCGGGGATGGAATCCAGGAGAGAATTGATCAGGGCCGCCTGACGCATGGATTCAAGCGCAGCCTGTTTACGCCCGGTGATATCGCGGGAAAAACCGAAGGTCCCGGACAGGCGCCCCTGCGCGTCAATTACAGGAGTCTTAAATGTTTCAAACCATTTCGTAATCCCCTGGTCAGCGACCAGCTCTTCCACATTTTTTCTCGCGCGCTTCCCCATCACTTCGGCATCATCCGCGCGGTAGGCCTCGGCAAGCTCCCTGGGCCAGACATCAAGATCGGTTTTTCCTATGACCGCCGCCGCGCCGGGCTGAGAGCAGGCTGCGGCGAAACTATTGTTTACGGCGATAAACCGGCCTCTATCATCTTTCAGCCAGGCAAGGAACGGCAGCCCATCTAAAACAGTCTGCGCTAAGCCTTCGCGCTCCCGGACCTCTTCTCCGGACTTAGTCCCGGCGCCGGCTGGTGTCAGCCGGGCCAGACGCTCCTGAAGAAGTTTTATTTCTTCAATAAATTGTTCTCTGGTTTTTTCCTCTTGTGGCATAATGTCCTTTACAAGTCATTAATGTCCGAATTATTAAAGCTGTGTCACCTGCACGGAATCGAAGCCGGCGCTAATCCCGCTCCAGGTGCGAAACCCCGCGCCGCCCGAGATAAAGGTGGAATCTGAAAAGCTCATTATGAGCTGATTATCTACATATATTTTCTGCGTTGCTCCCACGACAGTTATGGTTATTTGGTGAGGCGTGGAATAAATGGGGAATCCGACCGGCATCGACACAGACTTAAAGGGCTGGGATTCCTCATGGCCGTTTATCACCCTTCGCACCACAAATGTATTATGCCAACCCGGGTCGTACTGAAAGCAATAGCCGGTGATATTCGTCTTGCCGTCAGCCCGATAGTATATCCCGTAGCCGTTGCCGCTTGAAAGCGTGGCGGTGGCGGTAAGCGAATAGTCTTTCCAGGTTGAGGTACCGAAAAAAACGCGGGACTCAGTATTCGGAGTTATGTTTACCAGGCTTCCTGAGGCTGTGCTCCAGCCTCCCATAAGTATCTTGAGGCCCGTCATGTCGTTAAAATCCGAAGCGTAAAGCGCGGCCACCGCCGGGGGTACGGGATAAGGCCAGTTGTGCACCGAGCAGCCCATGCTGACCGGGTTGGCGGTGCTTATCCAGATATACTGTCCGCCAGCCGAACATTTCGGGACCCTGTCGATATACAAGGTTTGCCTGAGCTCGTCCAGCGACGCGCTGGGCAGACCGCTGTGCTCAAAGCGGTAGCGCTCTTCGGCCCTCTCCATAATTACCCGGTTGACCGCGCACTGCGTGGACTTGGTCTTTACAAAAACTCCGGCTATTTTCGGCGACGCTATAACTGTCACCGCGCCCAGCACCGCCACCACCACCATCACTTCAAGCAGGGTGAATCCGGGACGCCTTCGCGTACTGATAATTATATTTTTCATAGTGGTGTCACCTGCACGGAATCAAAGCTGGTCTGATTTCCGGTCCCCCAAGTCCGGAACCCCGCGCCGCCCGAGGTAAAGGTAGAATCTGAAAAGCTCATTATAAGCTGGTTATCCACGAAAACATTCTGCGTCGCGCCCAATAAATTAAGAGTTACCTGATGGGGCGTGGAGTAAAGGGGGAATCCGGCAGGCATTTTAACAGTCTGGATAGGATTGGATTCAACACCGTTAACCATGGTTTTTACCGTAAAACTTTTTTTAACCGCGTCGTATTGAAAAATATAACCGGTCATTGCGGTTTTGCCGTTGGCGCGGTAATAAATTCCCCAGCCGCTGCCTTCGGTTATCATGGCTGTGGTGGTGAGAGAATAATCCTTCCAGGTAGAGGTGCCGAAAAATATCTGGGCGTTTTGTACAGTATTGGACAGCATCCCGCTTTGAATCGCCCATTGGCCCGTCAGTCTTGTAAGGCCATTTAAATCGTTGAAATCAGAGGCGTAAAGCGCGGCCACGGCCGGGGGCACGGGGTAAGGCCAGTTATGCACCGAGCAGCCCATGCTGACCGGGTTGGCGGTACTTATCCAGATATATTGCCCGCCAGCCGAGCATTTGGGGACACGGTCGATATACAGGGTCTGCCTGAGCTCGTCCAGTGACGCGCTGGGCAGACCGCTGTGCTCAAAGCGGTAGCGCTCTTCGGCCCGCTCAACAATAGCCCGGGTTACACCGCACTGCGTGGACTTTGTCTTTACAAAAAATCCGGCTATTTTTGGCGACGCTATCACTGTCACCGCGCCCAGCACCGCCACCACCACCATCACTTCAAGCAGGGTGAAGGCTTCTCTGTTTTTTATGGAACGGGGTAACAGCATATATTTTACAAGTTGCGGATGCGCGTGACGCGCAGGCGCTTCGCGCTTTATAAAGTTACAATTGCTTCACCTTCAGGGTGCCGATGTCTATCTTTTCAGACGGCGTTATATCGTGATAATACCATTGGGCGGTAGCCATATCATACCAGATATTCCAACTGGGGTTTAAAACCCTGTTAACACCATCTAAACCCGTAACAGATATCTGCCATCCGCTGCCGGACTTAATTGAAATTCTGTTTCCGCCGGCGCCATAAACCACCCCGTCATAAGCTACGCCGGACCAATCCGCCGGATCAAGCCCGATATCCGTGTAACGATAATCGCCGAAACTCCTGGGCCATTTCCCGGCGGCGTCAAAAAAACTTTGCGTGAGGGATACTAAATTCCCGGTTATTTCGGAAAATGTTGAGCCGAGCGGAGTCAAAGGCGGGGCCGGGGTATAGGGCCAGTTATGCACCGAGCAGCCCATGCTGACCGGGTTGGCGGTACTTATCCAGATATATTGCCCGCCAGCCGAGCATTTGGGGACACGGTCGATATACAGGGTCTGCCTGAGCTCGTCCAGTGACGCGCTGGGCAGACCGCTGTGCTCAAAGCGGTAGCGCTCTTCGGCCCGCTCAACAATAGCCCGGGTTACACCGCACTGCGTGGACTTTGTCTTTACAAAAAATCCGGCTATTTTTGGCGACGCTATCACTGTCACCGCGCCCAGCACCGCCACCACCACCATCACTTCAAGCAGGGTAAATCCTGTCCGATTACTCCAGAAACGGGATGACATTTTTTTTGTCGGCATAAAGTTTAGCAGCGCCGTGCAGGCCGGGATTAGGGCAGAAGACGGAGTTTTTTGTGACGACATAGGGCGCGCCTGAAGCGGGACAGACCCGAACTGGCGCTTTAACTCCTGAGCGCATGGCGGCCGCGACAGCCCAGAGATTAGACAGGCAGAGGTCGGTTTTATCATCCGTAACATAAGACCCGGCGCGGAGCGGCTTCTGCGTAAAACTTATGGCTAAGAACTCCGGAAGATTACGATATATCGTCAGGAAAGAAGCGAAAATAAGCGCTGTGTAAATAATGTTTCGCCACTTGAAATGGGGCTTTTTCGCGGCCTCGGCTTTAATTTGGGCTTCTTTGACGCGGGAGATAGAGACCTCCGCGCCGCGTATCTGGGAGGCAAAGTCGTCGCCTTGTTTTGTGGGATCAGAGCCGGTCTTTTTCTGCATTACATAGCCTTCCTTGTTTTGAGTTTTATGTATAATACATTATAATACAATAAGCCGCTCATAAAAACAGTTTTTTGCGACGCGTTTATATCAGAGGTAATTATGGCGAAGCACAAGGTTTCCATAGACAAGGATTTGCGGGATATCGTGCCAGGCTATCTTGAAGCAAGGCGCAGGGAGCTACCTGAACTTTTTGCTTTTCACGCGGCCGGGGATCTGGAATCTTTACGGAAATCCGGGCATAAACTTGCCGGCTC
The DNA here is from genome assembly GCA_037137395.1 of Elusimicrobiota bacterium. Taxonomy (GTDB): domain Bacteria; phylum Elusimicrobiota; class Elusimicrobia; order Elusimicrobiales; family UBA9959; genus YA12-FULL-51-18. The sequence continues at coordinate 6,712 of JBAXKK010000034.1, read as the reverse complement.
CGGCGGCGGCTATGGCTTTGACCGGATTTCAGAATTAGGGAAACAAGTTGAGATCATGTCCGCGGCGGGCGACGCGGCGGGAATTGCCGAACGCCTCTCCGAGCTTACGGACTATATTGAAAATCTGGAAATAATTTATGAATAAAGTGCTCTGCATAGACGACGATCGGGATATACTGGAGCTGCTGAGCGTCACTCTTTCCAACGCCGGGTTCCAGGTGACTACGCTCTCCGATCCGAAGGACGCCGTCGCCTGCGCCGTCAGGGTGAAGCCGGACCTGATACTGCTGGATATAATGATGCCGGCACTGAGCGGTTACGACGTCTGCGCCGCGCTGCGAAGGCAGCCCGAGACTTCAGAGCTGCCGATTATTTTTCTTACCGCTTTAAATCAATACTCCGATAAGATGAAAGCGCTGTCGCTCGGCGCCGTGGATTTTGTCTCCAAACCTTTCAAGGGAGCGCAGCTTATCCCTCTAATCAGCGGCCACATTGCAAAGAGCCTCCATTGGGCAACGCCCCCCGCGCCTCAACCGCGCGCCGTAAATACCGGATCCATAACTACTTTCAGGCAGTCGCTGCTTGCTCCGGGAGGGCCGGGCGAGATAAATCCTGAGGCGGTAAAAAGAATGTCCCATGCCGACGTCTACGCCGTGCTGGGGCAGCTTAAATTTTCCAGATCCGAGGCCGCTAAAACCATAGCCGGGTTCTTAAACCTGCCGTTCATACCTATAATCAATCCCGACAATATTAAGCTGGGCGTGCTTCCCGCAAAGTTCATGAGGGGCAGGAATATCGTAGCTCTGGCTGAGGATGAGAAAGGCTTGCTTGTGGTGCTTTCTAACCCCTTTGACTTTGAGCTTGTGGACTTGCTCGGGCGCATGATACAGGAGCCATATTCGCTCGCCGTCGCGGATCCGGATTCCATATCCAACCTTTACCATCTCACGCAGGATCCGGGGGGGGGAGATGAAGATGAGCAAGGCCTCTCCGTGGAAACTGAAGAGGTCTCCACTTTAACCGAAAAAAAGACCCTGGGCGAGCAGGTTGAAGAAAGCCCTGTCAAATATATAACTTCCAAATTGATAGAGGCGGCCATACAGGAGCGGGCCAGCGACATACATATGGAGCCCAAGGAACTTTTCACCTCGATACGCTTCAGAATAGACGGCGACCTTAAGGAATTCACCAGGCTCAAAACAACCACCGCGGTTATGGCGGTCACGCGCCTTAAAGTTCTGGCCGGCATGGATATAACGGAAAGGCGGCGCCCGCAGGACGGAGCTTTTGTCGCCGCGCTGGGCGAAAGGAGGTTCACCCTGCGCCTGGCCACAACCTCCACGAACTACGGGGAGAGCATGGTCCTACGCCTGATTGAACCCCAGGCCAAACCAAAGACCCTGCGTGAGCTGGGAATGGACAAGGCCCAGTCGGAAACTATGCTGCTCCTTTCGTCCAAGACCCAGGGCATGCTGATTTTAGCCGGTCCCAGCGGCTCCGGTAAAACCACGACCATTTACAGCTTCCTTTCAAACATGGACTGCCAGCGGCGCAGCCTTATATCCGTAGAGGATCCCATAGAATTCCGCATCCCCCACGCCAACCAGCAGCAGGTAAACGATAAATCAGGCGTCACATTTGACGCGCTGCTTAAATCCTCCGTGCGCCAGGACCCCGATATACTTTTTTTGGGCGAGGTCCGCGACAAAGTTTCGGCCCAGATAGCGCTGGATTTTTCAAGCACGGGCCACCTTACCGTAAGCACCATGCACACCTCCAACGCCACCACGGCGGTTTTCCGCCTGGAGCGCCTGGGTGTGACGCGGTCGCAGATCGCCGACACAATGCTGGCAATCGTTTCCCAGCGCCTCATCAAGCGCCTTTGCCCTAAATGCAGGGCGATGAAGCCCGCGGATGAAGAAATCCGGCATGTTTTTGACAGATTCAGCCGCCCCGCTCCGCGCCAGACGGGACATCCGGTTGGCTGCCCCGCCTGCAAGAATACCGGATATAATGGCCGGGAAGCCGTTTATGAGATAATATCCATAACCACGGAAGTAGCCGAGATGATACGTTCAGGCACTTCCGTTTCCGCTATACGGGAATCCCTGCGGCGCGGCAATGTGACCCTTATCACCGACGCCGCCCTGGCTAAGGTGGCCGATGGCTATATCTCGTTCCGCGACGCCTACGAAAAAGTCCTAGCCGAGGACCTCGGAGCGGCTCCGGTGGCTGTCCCTGAGGACGAAAATCTGCTCGTGCCTGCTGAGACCGGGCCCGCGGCAGCCCCCGCCCAGGAAACGGAGACCAGCGCGGAACATAACCCGGCCCAAGAACCGCTTCAGGCTGCGAAGCCGAAAAAAATACTTGTCGTGGATGACGACCCCGATCTGCTTGTCTTCGCTGAAAAGGCAATAGCGGAAGCGGGCTACAGTGTAACAACGGTGAAAGACGGAATAGAGGCCATTATTCGCCTTGGGAGCGAAAAGTTTGACCTTGTGCTTTCCGATATAGACATGCCAAACCTGGACGGGCTGCGCCTTCTTGAGATGCTTAATCAGAAAAACATAAAAGTGGACGTGGTGTTCTTCACCTCCCACGAGGCCGCCGAATCAGAAGAGCGCGGCCTCGCGCTTGGCGCCCTTGATTATATACGCAAGCCGGTTAAGAAAGAAATATTGATAATGCGGCTGAAGAATATATTTTCCAAAAAGCACGGGGGGTAGACAGCCGCGGCGCATCCTGGCCGCCGTCTTTAAATCACTATACATCCGCCTGATACAGGTCCGGGGCGCTTTACCGGCCCGCGGTCGTGTTGACTTAAACCGCGAGAATTCCTATAATAGTCTCAAGATAAAAATCTTAATAAGAGAGACTAAATAATGCCAACAACCAAACAGAAAACCAAAGAAATAGTGGAAAAATTCTCCGCTAACCCCGTCAATACAGGCTCCTCATCCGTGCAGGTCGCCCTGCTGACCGAAAGGATCCAGTATCTGGCCAAACATATCACCACCAACCCCAAAGACCATGCCACCAAGCGCGGCCTTTCCATTCTCGTTAACAAGAGAAAACACTTTCTCACTTACCTCGAAAGGGTCAACCGTGAAGAGTACAAAAAAGTAATCAAGCAATTAGGCTTAAGGAAATAATAACAATGACCGAACCCAAAATAGTCCGCCTTGAAGAAAAGGTCGGAGATAAGATAATTTCGTTCGAAACCGGGCTTCTGGCCAAGCAGGCCGGCGGCTCAGTAATGGCCCGCTGCGGCGAGACTGTGGTGCTGGCCTCCTGCGTGCAGGCCAAAAAGCCCAAGGATAATCCGCCGGAATTCGTACCCCTTTCCGTGGATTACAAAGAAAGGACCTACGCGGCCGGCAAGATCCCCGGCGGCTTCTTTAAAAGAGAGGGGAAAGCCCGCGAGAAAGAAGTACTGGCGTCCCGACTTTCGGACCGCACTTTAAGGCCGCTGTTCCCGGAATATTTCAACACCGAAACTCAGGTGGTTTCCCTTGTCATCTCCAGCGACGGTCAGAATGACTCTGATGTGCTGGCCATAAACGCCGCGGCCGCGGCCGTGATGATATCAGACATACCGTTCAACGGCCCCGTGGCCGCCGCCAGAGTAGGGAAGATAGAAGGTAAATTCATCCTCAACCCGACTTTTGAGCAGCGTCAGGGAGCCGAGCTTGAGCTCGTTATCTCCGGCACTCTCAAAGGCATATTAATGTGCGAAGGCGGGGGCAAAGAGATCCCCAATACAGATCTCATCGCCGCCATGGAACTTTGCAAGCCGGAAATTGACAAGCTCTGCAATCTGCAGATAAAGCTCCGCGAAGCCTGCGGCAAGCCCAAAACCCTTGTGCCGATGCCAGTGATAAAACCGGAGATCAAAGCCGCCGTTGAAGCCAAAGGCAAGCCGGCTATTGAAAAGCTGCTCTCTTCCTTCCCTTCCAAGGAAGTTCTTGAAAGCACCATTTCCGAGGTCAAAGACGGTCTCATAAAAGAGATGGCTGAGAAATTCCCCGAAGAAAAAACCGTTTCCTTCCAGGTAAAGACCCTGATGGAAGAGATCATCTTCACCCTTTCAAGGGCGCAGATACTGGAAAAAAGACTTCGCGCCGACGGCAGGAAAACCGACGAGATTCGCAATATCACCATGCAGGCCGGCTTCCTTCCCAGGACTCACGGCTCAGCCGTGTTCACCAGGGGCCAGACCCAGACCATGGCGACAGTGACCCTCGGCACCCCGGCCGACAAGCAGATCCTGGACGACCTGGAAGGCCGCTCCCTGGATAAATTCATGCTTCATTACAACTTCCCCGGCTATTCCACCGGCGAAGTCCGCCCCGACAGGGGACCCGGCAGAAGAGAGATAGGCCACGGCGCGCTCGCCAAACGCGCGCTGACGCCGCTGCTGCCCTCAGAAGACTTATTCCCGTACACTATCAGGATCGTTTCCGATATCCTGGAGTCCAACGGCTCTTCGTCCATGGCCTCCGTCTGCGGCGGCTCGCTGGCGATGTTCGACGCGGGCGTGCCGATGAAAGCCGCCTGCTCAGGCATAGCCATGGGACTCATCACCGACGGCTCAAAGCACGCTGTAATCTCCGACATCTCGGGATTCGAAGATCACTTCGGCGACATGGACTTCAAGCTGACCGGCACCAGGAAAGGCGTAACAGCTTTCCAGATGGATGTGAAGTTAGCCACCGGCATACCGCTGAACATACTTGCCGAAGCTATAGAACAGGCGACCGCGGGTAGGAACCACATACTGAACCTCATGGAAGAGTATATGCCCGCCCCGAGAACCGACATCTCCAAATACGCACCCGGCATAGCCAAGATGCATATCGCTAAAGAAAAAATCGGCCAGTTCATAGGGCCGGGCGGAAAGAACATCCGCGGTATCATCGAGAAGACCGGCGCCGATATAGAAGTTGACGACGACGGCTCGATATTCATCTCCTGCACCGACCGGGCAAGCCTCGAGGCTGCCAAAACGATGGTGGGCTATTACACCATGGAAGTGGAAATAGGCGCCGTCTATACCGGTAAAGTGACCGGCATCAAGGAATTCGGCGCGTTCGTCGAGATCCTTCCCGGCAAAGAGGGCCTGCTGCACATCTCCGAGATCGACACACAGCGCATACAGCATGTGGAAGATGTTCTGAAGATGGGCGAAGAAGTCCAGGTCAAGGTCCTTGACATGGATAGCAACGGTAAGATCAGACTCTCCAGAAAAGTCCTGCTGCAAGGCGGACGCCCGGTAAAATAAGCCCATCAAGCCCCGGGGTCCCTTCAAGCTCGAAGGGACCCCCGGGGGGCTTAACCCGGATCTTAGAGGAGGACACCAGGACCTTATGAAAAAAAACACCCCTGAAACCAGCCCTAAAAAACTTGATACCGCTTTCGAACAGGTTCAAAAATTCTACCAGTTCATGAACGCAAATAAATTAGAAGTCGTCGAGTTCTCCAAAGACGCGACCTACATCAAACTGGTGCGCAAGCACAATCAGACAGTGCAACCCATACCAATTTTCGCGGCCCATGCGCCCGTCCATACAGCAGGCGCCCCTAAGCACGGACCCGCCGCCCCGGCAGCTCCGCAGACCCCTGAAGGGGAAACGATCAAAGCCCCGATGTCCGGCATATTTTACCGTGCGCCCAGCCCGTCAAGCCCTCCCTACGTAAGAGAAGGAGACGCCGTGAAAGAAGGCCAGGTTATATGCGTTCTTGAAGCCATGAAAGTATTCAATGAACTTAAGGCCGAACAGGATTGCATAATCGAAAAAGTGCTCTCCGAAAATGGCAAGCCCGTAGAGCCCAACCAAAATCTGTTCCTCATAAAGAGGAAATAATGAACGAAACTGCTAAATTCACGGATACGATAGCCCAAACCGCCGACAAGGTAGCGGAGCTTCTTAAAGGCGGAGTGGAAATAACTTCGTGGGATATCAAACTAAAGCTTCATCTTTCCAGTTCCGCTCTTTACCTGGCGCTGGGCTGGCTTGCCGCTCAGGGCAAAATCAATATGTATCCGCAGGACCTCAACTTTAAAATAAAACTCGTTTCGGGGCAATAGATCACACCATTTCGCAACTTCGCCCCGCCCAATACTTGCGCAGCCGCCGTATCAAGGGCTATGACTATCAGACGGCCTTTGGGAGCAAAGATTATTTTATGTCGGAAATCAATAAGACCGGGCCAAAAGAACGGGGGTTCGTCAAAAACAGGTTTGCGGCGCCAGGGAAGAAGAAACCGGGCGGCCTTTCCTACGTAATATACTGGCTGCTGTCTTTTTCCTTCAGTATCTGGCTGATCTGGCTGGTGTTTAGTTCCGCCGCCGAAGCCTCCTGGATAGGCGGCCCGGTCAAAGCGGCGCTCGTCGGATTTTTGGGCCAGACAGCATACTTCTTTCCCTTCATTTTCCTCTACGGACTCGTTGCCATCCTCACCAAGCTCAATAAGCCGCACAAGGGAGTGATGACCCTCACCTTGGGCGCCTTCATGCTGCTGGGGTCCATCTCCTCGATAATTGACCTCCTCGGCTCCCGCTTCGGCGCTGAAGTCTTCGACGGGGGCTGGCTTGGCTACGCCCTGGAGGGGGTGCTCGCAAAAATGTTCGGTTCTTTGGGCGCCGCGCTCTTCTCAGGCGTCATATTATTCGCGGGCCTGCAGCTCCTCTTTAAGATCTCCTGGCTTCGGG
>JBAXKK010000033.1:0-24960 GCA_037137395.1 Elusimicrobiota bacterium | reverse complement strand
CCTCGCTCGATCATATCAGCGCTTTTCACATTAAAACAGGCTCGTTCCACTCCGTGTCTAATTTCTGGGAATATGAGAATGAATTAAAGAGCAAGGAAAATGATCTTGGAACGAAGCTGGATCGCATTGACAGCCTGCTCGAGTTCGACGGAAAACTTGGCAAAAAATTCCCCATGCACCCGGAGCCGATGGACAAGTATCACCGGGTCCTCAGTTGTTTCATGAAAAGCCTCTCGCCGGAGACAGAGAATATCAAGGCATTCTGATTTTACTCCGCCTTTACATATCATTTACATATTTTGAATCTGAGTTGTTTATAATATTGATGTATAGGCTAACTGCCTGTACCGAGAATATATGACACCGCGCCCCACCTCTTCCCGACGCCAGTATTTCAACAGAGATCTGAGCTGGCTGAGCTTTAATGACAGGGTTCTGGGCGAGGCCGCCAGTCGCGGAGTTCCCATCCTTGAACGCCTTCGCTTTGCTGCGATAGTAAGCTCCAACCTTAACGAGTTCTTCATGGTGCGTGTTGCCGAAACAGCGCGTATGGCCCGGCGCGATCCCTCCCGGCGTTTCCCGGACGGATTGAGCGCCGCGCAGGCTATCGTCCAGATACGCGAAGAGGTCCTGCGGCAGAAAAGCCGCCAGGCCTCCCTGCTGGAAGATATTATTAACGAACTCAGACGCTCCGGCATAACTATTTATACCAGGTTTGACGGCATACATGCTACATTCGGCGCTGAGATACGTGAAAAATTAAAAACACTCAAACCCGTAATAAAAAAATCTTCCGAGATGCTCCCGGAGCTGCAGGGTGACCGGATACATATATTCGTGCGCTTCCCCGGAGAATACGCCGTGATAACCGTTGAGGAGCGCGAACTGCGCCTTCTCAGACTGGCGTCGCCTAAGGGGGAAGCCGTTTTTGCGCTGGCGGAACGCTGGATCTGTTCAAAGGTGCATGAGCTTTTCAGGGACAGGGAGGTTATTGAGGCTTTTCCGTTCAAGATAATACGGGAACACGATCTGCGGTACAGCGCGGACGACGAGGATCCTATCGAGGAGTATATCGAGTATAAATCGCGAAATAAGCTGCGTTCCAGGGTGGTGCGCCTTGAGGTGGATGCTCCGTATTATTCCGAGGGCGCCATGTTCCTGGCCTCTGCGCTGCGGCTCGATTCAGCTTCACTTTACCGTTTTGACATGCCGCTTGATCTCAGGGCGCTGTTCGCGGTTTACGCCCTTGAGGGTTTTGAACATCTCAAGTATCCTCCCGTTGTGCCAGCGGTGCCGGCGCCCTTCAGAAAGGCCGGACGCATAATGCGCATGATAAGCGGGCGTGACGTAATGCTCCATCATCCCTACGATTCGTTCGATATAGTGGTGAGTTTTCTTAAAGAGGCGGCCTGCGACCCTTGCGTAAGTGAAATATACCATGTGGCTTACCGCGCCGGCCAACGCTCGCCGGTTATGGAGGCGCTGAAGGAAGCCGCCGCCAACGGTAAAAAAGTCACGGTTTACGTAGAGGTTAAGGCGCGCTTCGACGAGATGAACAACCTTCGCTGGATGAAAGAACTCCGTGCCGCGGGGGTCAAGGTTATTCCCCCGTTCAAAGGCATAAAAGTTCACAGCAAGGTGACACAGGTCATACGACGCGAGAAACAGGAAAATAGAACTTACACACATCTTGGCACCGGCAATTATCATTACGGTACAGCCCGGCAATACACGGATATCGGGCTTTTGACCTGCGACAAGGAAATAGGGGGCGAGGTTTACGGTTATTTCAATTCCCTGGCCACCGGCCGCCCGCTCCCACGCTTCAGGGACCTTCTGGTGGCCCCGGTAAATCTGCGGAACGGCGTTATGCGCATGATACGCGCCGAAAGGATCGCCCACCAGCGGGACGGCGGAGGGCTGATAATGGCGAAGATGAATTCCCTCGTGGATCCCGGCATTATCAGCGCCCTCTACGAGGCCTCCAGATCCGGCGTCAAGGTTGAACTGATGGTGCGCGGAATATGCTGCCTTAAGCCAGGAATAAAAGGGTTGAGCGAAAATATAAGGGTGATAAGCGTCGTGGACCGCTTCCTTGAACACAGCCGCATATACTATTTCAGAGCGGGCGGAGCGGACCGGCTTTATCTTGCCAGCGCCGACTGGATGCCGCGCAATTTTTACAATCGCTTTGAGATAGCTTTCCCCGTGAAAGATGCCGTGCTCAAGAGCTACATCAGGAAAGTCATACTGGAGGGGGGCCTTGCGGACAACGTGAAGGCCAGGCAGCTGCAACCTGACGGCTCATATTCACTGATAAGACCGGCGCCGGGCAAAAAGCCTGTGCGCTCGCAGTTCCTTTTTGTTGCTTTGGCGGCCCGCTCTTACAAAGGGACCCTTCTTGAATACCGGTTACCCGTCCGCAAACAATAAAAATCGCAGTTTATAATGCCGGGCTACTTTTAAAAAGCAGCCTGGCACCTGCTATGGTTTTATAAAGAATAGCTGGGGGAAGTAGGTGACCAGCGCCAGCACACCCAGCAGGATGAACCAGAAGCTGAGCGTCGCGGAGTAGAGCTCCGGGAGTTTTTTGTCGAATCTGGAACTTGAGAGGAACAGGTTCAAGCCCAGCGGCGGCGTCATGTATCCAATCTCAAGGTTAAGCAGGAAGATGATGCCCAGGTGTATCGGGTCTATGCCGTAATTCATGGCAATGGGTGCTATGATCGGAACCACTATAATAATGGCCGAGAAGATTTCCACCATGTTTATGACCAGCAGGAAAGCGTTCAGCAGGAGCAGAAAGAGCACCTTGCTGGCCACGAAAGAGTGCAGCCAGGCGAAGATCTGGTCCGGTATCTGGGCGTCAATCATGTAGTTTGTGAAGCCAAGAGCCGTGCCCAGAACTACAAAAATTGCCCCCACCAGCATCATGCTTTTTACCGCTATCTTCGGTATGTCCCGCAGCAGGCTCAATTCCCGGTGAATAAAAACTTCAGTAATTAACACATAGAAGGCCATGATCGAGGCGGCTTCGCTGGCGGTAAAGAAGCCGCGGTAGATGCCGCCGATGATGAGGAATGGGAGAGGTATCTCCCAGGCATTTTCTCTTACGGCGGTTTTTAATTCCAGCCAGGAGAAAGGCTGCTTTTTTATCCCGGCCCTTTTGGCCACAATCAGCGCGTATACCGACAGCACCGCCAGCAGGAATAGGCCCGGCAGGAGCCCCGCCTTGAAAAGGGAATCTATGCTTATCTTGGCGATGAGCCCGTAAAGTATTATCGGCAGGCTGGGGGGGAATAATAATCCCAGACTGCCGGTGGTGGTAATCAATCCCAGCGTGAACTTATCCGGATAACCCTGTTTGGTCAGCATCGGGTAGAGCAGGCCGCCCAGCGCGATAATGGTCACGCCCGAGGCGCCAGTGAAGGCTGTGAAGATGGCGGTGGCGCAAAGAGCGGCGATTGCCAATCCGCCGGGCAGAAAGCCGAAGAGGGCCGCGCCTAGCCTGAGCATGCGTCCGGGGGAGCGGCTCTCGGCCAGCACATAGCCGGCGAAAGTGAAAAGAGGTATAGCGATCAAAGCCGGCAGGCTCGCCAGGCGCAGCATCTCAACTATAACGGCTGAGGAGTCTATGCCGGCCGCCCAGAAGAGATAAAGCGCGCCCCCGCCGATGAGCGAAAAAACGGGCGCTCCAAGGAAAGCCAAGCCTAGAATTATAAATGCTATCAGTATGCCCATAATTGTCAGATACAACTATTGCTATCAGCCACAGGTCGCAAGCCACAGGCCGTAAGCTTTAGGCCATACGCAGAGTGAAATGCCATTTGCTATCCGCCATTGGCCATTCGCGGAAAAATCAGGGAACTCCTTTAAAGCATATAGCGTACGGCTAATAGCAAACGGCAGTCTTTTTCTGCGTATGGCTAATGGCCTATGGCATACGGCAACCGTTATCATTCTTACGGCAACTGTTATTATGCTTACGGCTGAGAGCTTATGGCGTCTGTTTTCTCCTGCCTGAACATATTGATGAATGTGTGAAAGGCTATCAGCAGAAAGACGGCCGGGAGTATCATGCCGGCCCAGCCGCCCTGCACTCCCATATTCCCTATGTAAAAAGCCACCGAGCCGGACTCGAATTCGTCGCGGATGAATTTCCGGGCCGCGCCAAAAAGCGCGCAGGCTACTACGATAGTGAAGACATCCGTAAAAATTTTAAGCGGTCGGTGGAGACGCTCCGGAAGGAATTTCACCAGCGCGTCCATGGCGAAATGTCTGGCGTATCGCGCGGCCAGGACCGCGCCTGTCAGCCCGGTCCAGAGCACCATGTGCCTGAGCGCGGGGTCCAGCCAGACTATGCCGGAATGGAATACGAGGCGAAGCGTCAGTTGCAGGAAGGAAAATATAATCATCAGGCCGATAAAAGAGACTACCAGCGCCTTTTCGCCCCTGACGAGATAATCTTCAATTTTAAAAAAATATTTCATGGTTTATTGTGAAACTGTCTGCTTGCCAGAAGCCATAGGCCGTATGCCATAGGCAGATTTAATTGCAAACAAATCTTTATTTTTTCATCCGGAACTGCTTTAGAGCGCCCGCTATCTTTTCCAGGAGCTGGCTGGAATAAAGTTTACCCACCAGGGATCTCCGGGCTTCTTCTCCCATCTTTTCAAAGATGGCCAGCGTTTCCGGGCCGGCGGGCTCGCTGAAAATAACATTTTCCTTTTTAAGGGTGGCTATCGACTTCTCGTTGTCCCTGCGGCTGGTCGAAGTCAGGGCCTTGAAATGTCTGGCGCCCGCTTCAAGCATGTTTTTCTGATCGTTTTTGGAGAGCAGCTCAAATACTTTTCTGGAGATTACCACGGCGCCCGAAGCGGTGGCGATGGGAGTGGACATGGCGTACTTCATCTTTGTGTACCACTGCAGCGGTATAACGGTCGCCGGCGCGCAGTAGACGGCGTTTATCATTCCGGTCTGAAGCGAAGTCATAACATCCGTAATGGAGAGTGGAATGGGTTTTATCTTCATGGCGGAGAAAGTGGCTTCGGCTATGGGGTCGCCTTCCCAGATCCACATTTTTACTTTCTGCAGATCCGCCGGATTCGTTACCGGGGTGTTGGAGAAGATGTAGACATTGCCGACCTCGGTCCAGCCGAGCAGTATGTAGCCCTTTGACTCAAATATCTTGCGGAAGTCCGCGTCCATCATTTTATAGATGTTGTCGAGCTCAGCCGTGTTTTTGAAAAGGAACGGCGTATCGAGAACGCGGGTTTCCGGGGCTATTTCGCCCAGGCCCACACCTGTGAAGCCAGCCGCCTGCAGTTGGCCCAGACGGATCTTCCTGGCAACATCTTTCTCGTCGCCGGAAACTCCGCCGGCGTAGATTTTGAACTTTACGCGGCCATCGGTCTTAACGGAGACCTCGTCGCTGAACTGACGCATCGTTTTCATCCAGGCGGTGCCTTCCGGCGCCAGCGTGGCGAACTTTACCACAGTCTGAGCCTGAAGCGGCTGGATAGTAAACAGCAACCAGTAACCGGCAATCAGTATTGTCGAAGTTTTTGATAGCCACCGGCGGTTAAAAGAGCTCATTTTTTTTCTCCAGAAGTTTTTTTGCTTTGATCTTCGCCACTTCGTTAGGGAGCCGCGCTTCGTCGTCTTTGAGTTCGGCGGAGAGAATAGCGTTCAGAACCTTCACAAAATAATCCTCATCCTGCGCGGCCACGGCGTACATCCTGGCGGCCATGTAGCCGTTCAGCAAAAAACCGGCACCGCCGCCCTGCATCGCCTTATCAAAATTTAGTTTGGCTTTCTCCGGATCGCCTCCCAATATCTTAGGTCTCAGAGCGTAATATGTTCCGAGCATGGCGTAAGAGCCGTTGTAGTAGTAGGCCGGGGTAAGTTCGGCCACTCTTTCGGCCACCGGCATTATCTTTGGGAGCTCGGCTACGGCGTCCGGGTCGTCGCGGTTGAGGTTCACATACGCGGCGCGGCAGAAAGTGTGCCAGAAGGCGGCCGCCGCCGTGTTTTTGTCCAGCGCGCGCGGGTCCGCTGAGCCGTCTTTGACGGCGCCTTTAAGCGCCAGCGCCCGCAGGGCGTAGCCGCCGCCTTTCTGGTAAAGGCCGGATGCCCGCGCCTCGTTCTCGTCCTCTATAAACATAAAGCTGTAGCCGCAGAACCCCATTGCCGCGTCCAGCAGTAGGGCCTGATTACCAGGGTCGCTTTCCAGAAGCACTTCCATCAATTTTAGGTTGGCAGGCAGGGCTTCTCTGGCGAATTGAGGGTCTTTTTCTCTGTAGATGGCCGGCAAGCCCTTATCAATGACCGAGGCGGTCGACTTTACCGCAAGCCGGTTGAGGGAGCAGGAGGACAGTGAAATAGCGAACAGCGAAATGGCGAAGCAGCGAAACAGTGAAAAGCGAATAGCGAATAGCTCCGGAATTCCGGTTATGGGCCCCCTGCAATTTATGGCTGGCGGTTCGTGACCTGTGACCTGTGACCTGTGACCTGTAACCTGGTTCATAATCTTTCCTCTTTAACCATTGCGGCGAAGTTGTCAAGGAGCACTTTGTGTTTTTTGAAGAGGTACTCTACCGGTGTGGGGAATTTGTAGGTCCAGTTATGCACGCCCATGGTGTTGGGCGTGTTGATGCGGTCCTTTGAGCCGAAGATGTCCTGTATGGGCAGGATAAGCAGGCTTGAGGCCGCCTTAAGCAGTTTCCTGATAACCGCTTCCCTGGCCTTAGAGAAGAGTGGCGGTTTTTCATTCCTGCCGGAAACCATCGCCCAGAAAAGTTTTTTCTCTACCAGGTCCACTGTGTCCCACCAGTCGGCTACGGGTTCATTATCGTGGGTGGAGGAGGTTGCGAAACCGACGCGCGGGTAGTTCTCTGGCTCCGCATATTGGCCGGCCTTATCTTTTTCCCAGCGCATTACCTTGTAACCTGGAATCTCCATTTCAGCCAGGACTTCATATACGAAAGGGGGGATAAGGCCAAGGTCTTCAGCCACGGGCAGCATCCGGCTGGCCCCGAGAACGGCCTGAAGAAAACGTGCTCCACGCGCGCGCTGGGCGGCCGGGTCCGTTATGTCAAAATGCGATTTTAGATTCACGTCGTGCGGGATGATCCAGGTGCGAAAAAATCCCACCATATGATCTATCCGGAAGAGGTCGTAGAAATCGGCCGATTTTTTGACTTTCAAGCGCCACCATTCAAAATTATTTTTTTCTACCTCGTCCCAGCGGTAGGCGGGCAGGCCCCATTTCTGGCCAGTTTCGCTGAAGGCGTCGGGCGGGGCTCCGACCTCCTTTTGGATGTCAAATTCGTTCTGGCGCGCCCATACATCAGCGCTTTCCTGGTTAACCATGAACGGCAGATCGCCTATCAGAAGAATGCCCTTGGCCGCGGCATGCTCTCGGGCCGCGCGCCACTGGCGGTCTATCACCCACTGCAGGTATCTGAAGAACATCACCTGGTTTTCGTTGGCGGCCTCAAACTCTTTTAAAGCCGCGCTGTCATGGCGCCTGAGAGATTCCTCCCAGTGAGTCCACGATGTCCAGGTGTGAGTGTCTTTAAGTCTGCGAAAAAGCGCGTAGTCGTTCAGCCAGAAAGCGTTCTTCCCGGTGAAAGCAAAAAAATCTTTCGCGGCGGCAGTGTCTTTAAGGATATGGTTCTCATGGAAGGCGCAATATATCTTCCAGAGAATTTTAAATTTCAGCCCTTTAATATCGTTATAATGCACGATGGTGGAGCGGCGTAGATGGCGCAGCACCGTCTGAAACCTTTTCGCGGCCAGCTCTTTTTTTAATTCGGGGCATTCGGAGAGTTCCGGGATATCGTCTATGGCGATGAAAATGGGGTCTATGGCGAAAGCGCTGAGGGCGGTGTAGGGGCATTCCGCTCCGGGCGGCATTTCATTAACCGGCAGGAGTTGTATAAGGTCCAGGTTCAGCGCGGCCGCGGCGTCTATCCATTTCGCCATGCCGGAGATATCGCCTATCCCCCAGTCTTTTTTTGAGCGCATGGAGAAAAGCGGAAGGAGAAGTCCCGTATGTTTTTTTTCAAGCAGGTGATGCATAAATTCAGGGTATAGGGGTCAGGGTTTAGGGCTAGGAACGTCCTTTAACTGTACCTGCTACTTTACGGCGACAGCCTCTATTTCAACCAGCGCGGATTTGGGCAGGGCTTTAACCTCTATAGTCGCCCTGGCCGGCGGGTTTTTAGCGAAAAAACGGGCGTAAACTTCGTTCATTTTTTGAATCTCACCGAGATCTGTCATGAATACCGTGGTTTTAATCACGTTCTCAAGCGTGAGGGCGCGCGATTTGAGTATAGCTTCAATGTTTCTTATGACGGCGCTGGTTTGCAATGCCGTGTCGGCCGCTTCCATGTTTCCGGTAGCGGGGTCAATCGGCAGCTGGCCGGAAATAAAAATGAAGCCGCCGGCTTCCACTGCTTGGGAATAGAGGCTGGGGTCGGAAGGGGCTTCGGGGGTGGAAATTATTGTTTTCATTTTGTGGTTCCTTTGTTTAAAGCGATAAAATTTTCAATAGAACGGTCATAAGTCCGTTCAGCTTCCTTGCTGAAGAGGCATCCCGGTAATTCACCGGCGGCGCGGTGATATGCCACGCACTCACAACAAATTCCTTTCCTGGGACAGGGCTCATAAGTGCAGGTGCAATTCTTAGCGTTTGCGTTTTTCTTGCAGTCCATGGTTTCCGGTATTATAGTGTGATTTATATATATGGTATAAAATTTGTATTCAGTTGACTAATCACTTGCCTGTCTTGGTGGCCATAGGCCCTGTTACGGCACCGCCATAGGCTTGATGATGAGGTCATAATATCGTTTAATTCAATCTATGAGCAGCGCAAAAAAAATACATTTTATCGGCATAGGCGGCTCAGGCATGAGCGCCCTGTCGCAGATAGCGGCAATGGAAGGCCGCGCGGTGACGGGTTCCGACCGTGACTTTGATAACGGGGGGAACCTGGTTTTTAAGACGGCGCTTTTAAAGCTGGGCATTCAGATATTCCCGCAGGACGGCAGCGGTATAGACGAGGACACTTCCGAAGTCGCGGTTTCTACCGCCATAGAGGAGTCCAACCCTGAGATTTCCAAGGCGCGCGCCGTCGGCGCTAAACTCCTTCACCGCTCGGAACTTCTTTCTCACTATGTGGATACTTTTAGGACCGTTGCCGTAGGGGGTACGAGCGGCAAATCCACGGTGGTAGGGATGCTGTTCACTATATTTGAGGAAGCCGGACTGGGCCCCAGCGTTATTACCGGCGGGCCGCTGGTCGCGCTTAAGGAGCGGGGATTTATCGGCAACGCCTGGCGCGGCAAAGGCGACATTCTCGTAATAGAGGCTGACGAATCCGACGGCACTATAGTTAAATACCATCCGATGACCGGTTTGATACTCAATGTCAGCAAGGACCATAAGGAGGTGGCCGATATAAAGGCCATTTTCAGGCAGTTCGCCGGGCACGTGAAAAAACTTTACGTGAACGCCGATGATCCGGAGCTGTCCGATTTCAGGTCCGGGGCCGGGCTTTTCGGCAGGGGCGATTCACGATTTAAAATTGAGGATTTAAGATTGGAGATGTTTTGTTCTCGTTTTAAACTGAACGGGGTAAATTTCGTGCTGCCGTCGCCCGGGCTTTATAATATAGAGAACGCCCTGGCGGCCATAGCCGTCGCTCTGGACATGGGAATCAAGCCTGAGCTCTGCGCCGAAAGCCTGAAAAAATATCGCGGAGTCCAGCGGCGTTTTGAACTGGCCGGTGAAGCGGGCGGCGTAACCGTGGTGGACGACTACGCCCATAATCCGGCCAAGATCTCAGCGGTGCTTGGCGCGCTGCACAAGGATTCCGACCGGCGCGTAATAGCGATCTATCAGCCGCACGGTTTCTCGCCCACGCGCCATCTCAGGCGTGAGCTTGTGGACACTTTTTTAAAAGAACTGAAGGGCAGAGATATTCTTATCATGCCTGAGATCTATTACGCCGGCGGCACCGTGGCAAAGGATATATCTTCTAAGGACCTGACGGACGAAGTCAGCGCGCGCGGCGGAACGGCTTTTTATTTTAAACAGCGGCGCGATATTGTCGCCAGGGCTGTTGAGCTCGCCGCACCCGGAGATGTTGTCCTGGTCATGGGCGCGCGGGACTGGACCCTTTCGGATTTCGCAAAGGAGATTTTCGGGAGTATAAAAAGCAAGTTCGGGGCGCGCGCATGAGTCTCACTTCCGCCGAGCGCGAGCGCTATTCAAGGCAACTGGCGGTCCCCGGCATCGGGCTGCGTGGCCAGGCCAAATTAAAGAACGCGTCGGTCCTGGTGGTCGGCGCCGGCGGTCTTGGATCCGTGGTCGCTGCCTATCTGGCAGCGGCGGGAATAGGGCGGCTTGGTTTCGCGGATCCCGGGCTGCTTGAACTCTCTAATCTTAACCGGCAGGTTTTCTACAAAACTCGGGATGTCGGCCGCGCCAAGGTCGCGTTGCTGGCTGCATTCCTTAAAGAGCTTAACCCGGCTTCCCGCCCGGAAACCTTCTGCCTGAAAATTAATTCGGAAAATATCGCGCCCATTTTAAAAACATACAGACTGGTAGTTGACTGTACCGATAATTTTGAAGCCCGTTTCGAGATGAATAAGGCCTGTTTCCGGGCCCGCAGGATACTTGTACACGGCGCGGTTTATGGTTTTGAGGGCCAACTGGCCGTCCTGGATCCGCGCGGGGGCCCGTGCCTGAGATGTGCTTTTCCGCATACTCCGCCTCCGATAAAAGGATTTACTTCTGTGCCAGGCCCTGTGCCCGGAGTGCTGGGGGCAATGCAGGCCGTGGAAGTTATAAAACTGATATGCGGATTGCCGTCTCATAGCGACCGGCTGACCATATTTGATATCGCCGGCGGCGCCACCCACTTCGTGCGGCTTAAGAAACGGCGGAACTGCCCGGTCTGTGGTGGAAGGCGTAAAGCGGGAAGCGTAAAGCGGGAAGCGTAAAGCGTAAATAGGTTTCTTTTCGTTGTCTTGCTGTCTTGCTGTCGTACTGCCGCGCTGTCTTGCTGTCTTGCTGTCTTGCTGCCGCGCTGTTTTATGCCTAAAATAACCGTAATGATCTATACGACTTTGAGAAAAAGGCTGGGCATTTCCAAGGCCGAATTGGAAGGGCGCACGGTACGCGATTTGCTTCTAAAGCTCGCCGTTTCCTGCAAGACTGATGTTTCGGAAATACTGTTTGAAAAAGACGGGACGGTCAGAAACCATTTTGTGCTGACGCTTAATTCCGAGATAGTAGATAACAGAAAGATCGGTAAGGCAAAAGTGCGCGCGGGAGATATCCTTCACGTCTTCCCGCCGATTTCAGGGGGATAAAACAGGGTATAGGGTTCAGGGTGCAGGGTGATTTAATTAAGGAGATACTTATGAAACCGGTAAAACTTTCAGACAATGTGTTTTTTTTGCAGATAAATCATTTTAACCGGAGGCTGTTCGACTCCCTCATACCTCTTCCGGAGGGAACGAGCTATAATTCCTATCTGGTAAAAGGCGCCGCTAAGACGGTCCTCATTGATTCCGTGGATCCGGAAAAGCGTGAGGTTCTGTTCGATTTCCTCAAGGATGTCACAACGCTGGACTATCTGGTCGCCAACCATGCCGAGCAGGACCATTCCGGCTCCATCCCGTTTGTTCTGGAAAAGTATCCCATGGCCAAAGTTGTGACCAACCCCAAATGCAAAGAGTTTCTGATGAGTCATCTGCATGTCCCGGCTGAAAAGTTTATCGAGGTTAAGGACGGCGACACTCTGGATCTGGGTGGCAAGACCCTGCAGTTTTTTTATACTCCTTGGGTGCACTGGCCCGAAACTATGGTCACCTGGCTTAAAGAGGACGGGATCCTTTTCTCCTGCGATTTTTTCGGTTCCCATCTGGCCTCCGGCGCGGTTTTCTCCGAAGAAAATGTAGTGCACGATCCGATGAAACGCTATTACGCGGAGATTATGATGCCGTTTCGGACCAGTATCCTCGCCAACCTCGAAAAGATCAAGAGCCTGGATCTCGCGATGATCGCTCCTAGCCACGGACCCGTGCACAAAAATGTGGCTTTTGTAAAAAACCTATATCAGAAGTGGGCTGGCGGGCCGACCGAAAACAATGTTCTGGTGGCCTATGTCTCTATGCACGGCAGCACTTTTGTTCTGGTCAACCGACTGGTCAGTCGTCTGCAGGAATTCGGCATCTCCGTGGAAAAGCTTAATTTGGAGCAGATCGACGAGGGTCGCGTGGCCATGGCGATGGTGGACGCGACCACCATTGTTATAGGCACCCCGACAGTGCTAATGGGGCCGCACCCCAAGGCCGTTTACGGGGCGTACCTGGCTAATCTGCTGAAGCCTAAAGCGAAATTCGTATCGGTAATCGGCTCTTTCGGCTGGGGCGGTAGGGCGCTTGAAACTATCGCCGCCATGATCCCCAATCTGAAGGCGGAAGTTTTAAAGCCGGTCATGGTTAAAGGCCTGCCCACCGCGGCCGACCTCGCGCAGATAGACGAGTTGGCCGCGCTGATAGCGGAGAAGCATAAGGCCCTGCTCGGCCTGAAGTGATAGAGGCTTGAGCGAGTAAATGTCAGGCGTAAAAACGGAATGGCCTGATAATCCTGCGTCGTTATTATTTTCCGCGATGAACAATGAAGCCTTTTAAACTTTCCTTTCTTTTTCTGGTTTTCCGGTTTCTGCTGCTTGGTTGCGCCGCGCTTATGGCGGCGCTAGCGCCCGGCTTGATGCGCCTCGCGGCCATAATCCCTCTGTTGCTAATGCTCCCGGCCAAATATTTTTATTGTCTTTTCAGGCTGAGAGAACTCTCCTCCTCAGGCCTGGAGGAATCCGCCGAGTTTATCCTGGGCTCAGGTTCATTTTTTACGGGGATGCTGCAGCGTCGTGCGGAGATACTTTCTTTTTTGAGAGAAACCTTCCCCGCCCCGCCTTCAGTCGTGGCGGAAATAGGACGCGCAAAAGGGGGGACGCTGATGCTGCTATGCCGCGCCGCGGCCCCGGACGCCCTTATAATAAGCCTTGATCTTCCGGGAGCGATACATAGCGGACCTTTGCCGTTTATAAATAAAGGATCCTGGCGACTGCCGCTGCTCAAGGCTATGGCGGGTCCGGGACAGGACCTGCGGCTCATAGACGGAGATTCAAAATCACCCTTCAGCGCGGCGCTGTTCGAAAAGGCTTTGGGCGGGCGTAAACTTGATCTGCTTTTTATAGACGGCGACCACACCTTTGCGGGAGTGAAATCAGATTTTGAAATGTATTCCCGCTTTGTAAAACCCGGAGGGGTGATAGCCTTTCACGACATACAACCGGGTCTGGAGGAGTTCGGCGTAGCCGTAAGCCGTTTCTGGAGGGAGACCGCGCTGCCCGGGGTCAGGACGGAATATATAGAGGACACCTCGCAGGTAAGCTATGGTATCGGCGTCCTGCGCCTGCCCGTCTGACGCGGAGACCTTGTTTATAGGCATAGGCTCTGATGATTTTTATGAATCGTAAAACTGGTTTAAATCATGCGCGCGACCGGGGTACGCTGAGCGTTATAGTTCCGGTCTACAGCCGGAACCGCTATCTTGCTGAAATGCTGGACCGGCTTTTCCTTTCCGGCCTGCGGCTGAACGCCGGGCGGAGGGTGGAGCTGGTGATCGTTGACGACGCTTCCCCGCTGGAGGCCGAGACGGCCGCTTCCGCCAGGGAAGCCGGGAGTTGGGCCGACGTCATTTACCACCGGAATATAAAAAATCTCGGCTATCTGCGCTCGGCTAATAAAGGACTTTCGCTGGCAACCGGCTCCCGTCTACTGTTATGTAACAGCGACACCAGATTGGCGCCCGGAGCCCTGGCCAGGCTTGAGGCCGCGCTGGACTCGGACCCCAGGCTGGGGCTGGCCGGTCCGGTGAGTAACGGTGGTTTCAATGCCGCGCTGCAGCAGGCTGCCAAGCTGCCTGCTCCGCTTGAATCTTTTGAGGACGGAGAGCTGCGCCGTTTTGACGCTTTCGGTCTGGCCCTGTCCGGCCGAAGAAGTCCCGCTGTTGAGGCAGGCTGGCTTTTGGGTTTCTGCATGTTATTTAAGCGCGAAGTTTATAAGGAGCTGGGCCCGTTTGACGAGGGGTTCGGCTTTGGCTATATGGAAGAAGTGGATTACGCTATAAGAGCGAGAAAAGCCGGGTGGAAGCTGGCGACCGTGCCAGACGCTTTTGTTTTTCACGGCGGGCTGAGCAAAAGCATGCAGCCGGCGGGGCCCAACTCCGGCTCGCAGACCGGGCGCGCGATGCCGGTTCGCACTTTCTTTCGCATACTCAGGGGGTTGTGCCGCCTGGTGCGAAAATACGGCTGGAGCGCCGTGGGCATACCACAGGACACCGCCGGCGCCGCAGCTCGCGGATTTTAATAAAACTACGGGAGATTTAGATGCCGGTAAATAATGAAAATTGCAGCGGGCTGTACCTGGATCTGATGAAGCGCTGCCTTACCAATACGATTTATTACGAGCATGAATGCCGGAATTTTACGCCCTGGAATAAAAAAATACAAAGATTCTTTGTTCAACTGCTGCTTCGTAAAAATAATCCTGAAATTATAAATCTCCGCGACCAGGGCGAAGACAGGCGGGTGTCGGGGAAAGATTGGCCGCCGGTAGCGCATACCATGATAGGGCTTAAGCGGCTGGATAATATTCAGTATTGCGTCGAGCAGATCATCAAAAATAATGTGCCTGGTGATTTGATAGAAACCGGAGTCTGGCGCGGCGGGGCGACGATTTTTATGCGCGCCATTTTAAAAGCTTATGCCGTCACCGACAGGAAAGTTTTTGTCGCCGACTCGTTCGCGGGTTTGCCCAGGCCGGATGAAGTCAGATACCCCAAGGATAAAGGGGTCAATCTCTATAAGTATAAAGATTTGGCGGTTTCTCTGGAGCGGGTAAAACAAAACTTTGAAAGATACGGGCTTTTAGACGAGCAGGTTTGTTTTTTAAAGGGTTGGTTTAAAGAGACCCTGCCGGACGCGCCGATAGAAAAACTTGCCGTGCTGCGTCTTGATGGCGACTT
This sequence comes from Elusimicrobiota bacterium, assembly GCA_037137395.1. Taxonomy (GTDB): domain Bacteria; phylum Elusimicrobiota; class Elusimicrobia; order Elusimicrobiales; family UBA9959; genus YA12-FULL-51-18. The sequence goes on along the minus strand of JBAXKK010000033.1, from coordinate 9,855 downwards.
GTATGAGTCGACGATGGACGCCCTGAAAAGTTTATATCACAAGCTTTCGGCAGGAGGTTTTTTGATCGTTGACGACTATGGGGCTGTTGAATCCTGTAAAGCGGCTGTTCATGATTTCAGAAAAGAGCGCTCGATCCGGGAGGAAATAATTCCGATTGACTGGGTGGGCGTCTATTGGCAGAAAGCGCGGTAACGGCAACCGTGAAACTGTTGCTAAGAAAATTGCACCGATATGAATATACGAAGATTTTTCCAGCGCCGGTTTGCCGGGAGCGGGCTGAGCCGGGCGATGAGCTATTATTTCGACTGTTTTTTTCCGGCAGGAGCCACCGTCTGCGTGGAAATATCCGCGGACTGCAACCTTAAATGCGTCATGTGCCCGAGAGGAGGTGTCCACGGCCTCGTTAACGGAAGACGGGGCGCGATGGATATGGAACTTTTTAAAAAAATAATCGAAAAGTTCCGGGACGAAAATGTAAGGGTGCGCGAATTATGGTTGGCTAACTGGGGCGAGCCCCTTCTTAATCCCTTGTTCCCTGAAATGGCGAGATACGCCAAATCCCGGCTTTCCGGCGCAAAGATCATCGCCTTCACTAATTTGAACTGCCTGACGGACCCTTACGCGGTTGTGAGTTCCGGGTTGGATCGGCTGGAGGTATCTCTGTCAGGCATGTCACAGGAAGTATACTCAAAGAACCATGTAGGCGGCGACATAAAGATGGTGTTGGAAAACATTAGCGATCTTGTTTCTGCCAAAAAGCGGTTGCGCGGCGCAATGGAGATAGTTGTCAAATTTCATGATTACGTGTATAACAAGGCGGAAGCCGTCCTCGCGAAAGATTTCTGCCGTAAGAACGGCGTTAAGTTTAAGCTTGCCCGCTGCTCCGTCTCCTGCGTTGAGGGGAACGCCGCTTTTCAGAAGGAAAAAGAGCGTTTCTCGGAATTTTACCGCCGGTTCATAGACCTGAAAAAGGAAGAGAAAATCGCACGCACGCTTAAAACGCCGGCGGACTGCATGCTCAAGCGTTACCTGGTGACAATAGATTTTGACGGGTGTTTGTACAGGTGTTGCGGCGTGTATGAAGAGAAGAACCTTATGGGCTCATTTTTTGATCATGCGATAAGGGAAATCCCCGGTATAAATTCCTCCATATGCGATGTGTGCGTGAAAACCCCTATAAGCTGGCGTTGAAAACGCCGCTTTCACGGCCGCCATGCGGGCGGACCCGGTGCATATTCTAGTAAGGCGGATGGTTTGGATTATTGCTGCCGGGGGAGAAGGCTGTAGGCCACAGCTTCGATAGATTTATCTTTCTCGCGGCCCAGAGCGTCAGATTATAGGCGGCAAGGTAGTCCATGCCGTCGTGACGCCAGCCCTTTGCCGGCTTGCCTGAAAGGTGGGCGTAGCGCGCCGGTTCCTTGGCAGCCAGTTCTAACATCTCCGGGGACATGCCGAAGGTGCAGAGATACACCGTGGAAAAAGGTCTTCGGCTTATGAATTCCGCTGTTTCTTTTACGGTCATTTCCGTTTCGCCCGGGAAGCCTATTATAAAGTTCCCGTGTATTTTTATCCCTGACTTGAAAACCTTTTCGAGGCCGCGTTCTATAGTCGCGCGATTCATGCCGCGCCGCATGCCGGAAAGTATATGGTCGTGTATTGATTCAATCCCCATAAAAATCCTGCTGCAACCGGCCGCGACCATCTCTGCCGCCAGTTCGGGGGCGCGATCAAAAGCGTCGGGTCTGGCAAAGCATCTCCAGTCAGCCCGCAGGCCGGACTTGCGCAGGGAAGAGCAGAGTTCAAGCATAAACTCGGGGTCTGATGTCAGGGATGAATCAACAAAGTCAAAACACCTTATTCCATGCATCTCGCGCGCATAAAGCATCTCATCGACAACTTCGGCTGCCGGCCGGAACACCTGCCCCGCCTTGCCGGGAAAGCCGCAGTAAGAGCAGTTGAAGGTGCAGCCCCGTGAGGCTTCTATGGGGTAGCGCCGGCAGGCGGAACTGGCGGCGCTCCAGTCCGGGCGCAGTACATGCTGAATGCCTTCGTAGCGCAGGCTGCCCTGTATGGAAAGCGAGCCGTCCGCGTCGGCTGCAACCCCCGGCATCCGGTCCGGCGGGGTTCCGTTTTTAAGCGCCGTGATAACTTCTGCCAGGATGCCTTCGCCGTGCCGGGTTATGGTGAGATCTCCCAGCGCGCGTATCTCCCGCGAATTCTCCGCTCCGTGTCCGCCAAGTATGATAACTGTGTGGGGGCTGATTTCGCGTATTTCAGCAATGATGCGCGATATGAGGCCGGTCTCAAACATGGCCACGGTGGTAATGCCGGCGGCGAGCGGATGGTTCTCCAGCAGCCGGCGGAATGCTTTTCTTTTCCAGGGAAGAAGGGGCCGGCATATGGATGCTACCATGTGCCCGGCGGCCTTCGCTTGGGCGGAAAGCAGCGGTACGGCCAGCTTCGGCGGCTCAAAAGCCCAGCGCGCGGCGCGGAAACCCATATTGATAATGCGGCCTGCATCTTCTGGCGCGGCTGTGTCTGCGGCGCCTTTCCCGCGGAAGGGGTCGTCCTCGTCGTCTATTAGTAACAGGTCCGGTGTTTGTTCTTCAGCCATAAGGTCAGGTGGCGCTTCGGGAATTATACTACTGGCACGGTGTCCGCGCAAGCCCTTTGAGCCCCTTGACAAGTCAAATATTTCCTGCTATAACATCAATGTAGATGTTGGCTTTGCCCTGAACTTTTTGCAAGATCGTGTCAGGGGAGGTCTTAAGTTTATTTGCAGCCAAAGGCGGAACGGCTATGCTGAAAGTAACGGGTGAAAAATCTAAGGCCAAGCAATATATTATAGGCGGGATAGTCGCCCTGATAATAATCTGCGCCTGGATTTCGGGTCCCTTTATGCAGGGCTCCTCTATGGACGCCTCCGTGGCCACCGGAAATTTTTTCAAAACAAGGACAGCTGACGTCAGTTCGCTAGGCAATGATATTCCCCAGGAGGGCGGAGCGCCCGGCTACGCTCTCAGCGGAGAGATGTTGAATAATCCCGCCACTTCCGGAGAAAATATCGCGTCCTCTCTTTTCCAGTCAGGCCCCTCGGACGAGGCGGCTGAAGGGACGGCCTCCGCGTCAGATTCCGGCAAGGCTTCGGTTCCTCTTCCTGGCGCGCCGGCTTCCGGCGGAGCAGCGGGATCGTCGGCCTCAGGCTCCAAAGGCAAACTGAACTACATGCCGTCTATAACGTCCGGCAATTCCAATTCCATGACAGCGGGCGGCGCGTATAATAAATTCTTCGGCAGCGGGGCCGGCAAGTCTGAGTTAGCGCCCGCTTCCGACCAGAATTTAAAAAATATGACAGCGTCCGACAAGCGCAACTCGCTGGTGGCCATGCTGACGAAAACCGAGGCGAAAAGCGCGCAGGCGGCCAAGTCCGCTAATCCGGGCGCGGCTGCCAGCGGCGCGACTTCCGCTTTCGGGAAAACCGCTAACGTCGATAATGCCGACCTCAACACGGATCTGGAACAGGACGCGGCCGAATCCGGACTTGCTTTGGGCGCGGCTGCGCAGGATCTTAAAACCAACGACCCCCAGCTCAGCAAGAAAAAAGTAACGCTGCCGGTGCCTAAGGCCGTGAAGGACGATTCAGCCGACGAAGAGATAAAAAAGATGCTGATACAAATGATAATAAGCAGCTTGCTTGGCCCGATGTTCAGCAGCATGTTCTCTGCAGGGGCGGGAGAGATGGGGGCGACCGGAGCGACAGGAACGACATCTACTATGGCTCAATGATACCCGGAGGCTATATGAACGAATCTAATGAATCTAAAAAGAAAGAAAAGAAAATCGGTTTCTGGGCGTACCTTTCAAGCCTTTTCAGGGGCGGGTCGTCCGGCGCGGGCGGTGCCGCGGGCTTCGGCTCAGCCGGCGCGCGCTTAGGCTCATCCGGTTCAGGGTTCGGCTCCTGGTTCGCGTCCCTGTTTGGTTCTACCTCCGGACTTGCCGGGCTTTTCTCCACCAAGGCCGGCATAATGGGGATAATCTTGAGCGTAGCCACGATAGCGGCCGGGATAGGCGTGCTCTATAATTTCCTGGGCCCGTCCTCCAAATCCGTTTACACGCCAAACATGTTCCAGGATACTTACTACGACGAGCAGGCCCAGAACGCTGCCCGGGAACGCGCCAAACAACTGGCGGACGCCTCGGCTTCCGGTTTTGACATGTTTCGCGATCAGGCCAAAAAAGACGGACTTGGTCTCGGCGAAGACGGGGAGAACGCTGAAAAGAAGGACGCTTCCGCCGAGGACGCGGCTGCCGAAGATAAGGCGGCTATCGAAGGAGCTTCGGCCGATTCATCGGCAAACATTCCGACTGGAGGCGGCCCCAAGCTTCAGACTGTCCAGGGCTTCGGCAGTTCTAAGGGCGGAGGTTCAACACTGGCGGGCGGCAGCGGGATGTTCGGCGGAGTAAACAGTAAGTTTGCTCCTATCTATAAGGCTCCGGCGGGGCAGGGCAACAGTTCAGGTATAAAAAGCGCCAAGGCTTCCCCGATAAAGAGCGCGTCCAAGCGCGCTTCCAGTTTTAAAAAGCGGGGCGCTTTTGGACAGGCTAAATACGCCAAAGCTCAGGGCGTGAGGGCAGCGGGTTCATCCACCGCGGCTACTAGCAAAACCGGCGCTACTGAAGCTTTTTCCGGAGAAACCGGCGGCGCTGGCGACGTGGGTACGGCCGGCGGCGGGGCCGGACTGAACGGGTCAGGTGTAACCGATGGCAACAAGCTAAAGAACAGCGACCCAAACCTTAGCAGCAACGACTCTACGCCTCCCGCGGCAACGCCGGCGGCAGAGGATGTGTCGCCCTGGGAGAAATACACGGACCTGGCGCTCTACGGCATGATAGCGTCCGCGCTGTTTATCTTTATAGCCAATTCATGCGCCAAAAAGGCAAAAGCCCTGCTGGCGAAAGCTAAAGCTGCCGCTGCCGTTCCCGGAGGGGCAGCCGCCGCCGCTCCGATATTTGCAGCCGCCATCCAGATGTACAATTACGCCATATACGCCGCTTATGCGGCTATGGCCGCTGCGGCAGTTGTTGTATATGCCGGTTTGAAGTTGATGCAAGACTACGAACAGAAGTGGACCGGAATCATGTACATGGCCGCGGGCGGCATGCTTATATACAAAGCTTATGAGGCTGTGAGCGGGGCGCAGGAAGGCATAGCGGATGCCCAAAAAATTGTGTCTGAGACCACGACCGGCGCTCTCGCAACCGGGGCCTCAACCGCGCCCGTAGGCGCCAGCGGCGGGGTCGGGACAGTTGGGGCTAAAACGCCTTAACATTTGCATAGTCCGCTAAATGTTGACAGTTTTTGGTCCGTATAAATCGGGAGGTTATATGAGCGATTTACCTGAGATAAATTTTAAAGAGAAGAAGGATAGGAAGAAGGGCTTTATTCCCTGGCTCCGGTCACATGTGGGTGTTGGCGGGAAGGGGGCCATGGGCGGAGAGGCTCTTCCCGGCGCCGCCAAATTTGGGCAAGGCGCCTTTGGCGCTGCGAAGTTAGGCGCTGCCTCCGGCGCGGCTGGAGGCGGTCTCAGTGGCCTGGGCGGCATCGGCGCTCTGCTGGCCGGCAAGATCGGGCTTATCGTTACGGCGGTTGTTGTAGGCAGCGCTATCGGCATGACGCTTTATATGAAGGCCCCTTCCAATCCCAAAGCAGGTACCAGTTCATTCAATTCCGGCAAGACCTCTGAAAATTATGTCCCCGCGATTTTGCGCGGGACGAAGAACCCCGGTTCCTCGCTTGACATGTTCAGGGAAACCAACAGCGGCGCCCTCAGTATGGATGAGAACGCCGCGGCCGGCGCCGCAGATGAGAACGGCGACACGTCTAAGGATAAGCCCGCTCCGGAAGATAAGGCCGGTGAGGGGGCCGACGCTCAGGCATCAGAACAGGACAACATGGGCAACATGGAGCAGAAGATGCTGGGTAAGCTTGCCGGGAGTTTCAGCGCCGGCGGACTTTCCACTTCGCTGGGCAGCGCCGGCGGCCAATTCAGCAATATGGGCGGGTTCAGTAATAAGTTCAATACCGGCGCTGTCGGAGCGCAGTCCGACGGGCTCAGCAGTCTGAGCGCCGGTTTCGTTACCACCCCCAAGTTCGATCAGAGAAAAAAACTTCTGGCCAGTAAAGGTTCCGCGCGGCCGGTGTTCTCAAACGCCAAAGGCGGAAAACCGATGGACCGGGTCGGCAAAGGCGCGTTCGCCCAGGCCAAAGGAGTAAAGTCCGCGCAGCAGACCACCGTAGGCAGCACCAGCGCGGATCAGCAGCGTTCAACTCAGGATAAGGCGTGGGAAGGCACCACTACCGACGCCGTAACTACGGGAACCGGAGGCGCAGGCACTACATCCGGCGGCTCCGGCGGCTCCGGCGGCACGGGAACTAGCGGCACGGACGGCTCCGGGATCGTCACTTCACCCTCGCTGGATAACACCTCCGGCGGCGGTACGGCCGCGAATGAAACGACGGCGTCCGCCCCCGGTACAGGGGACGATGTCAGCCCCTGGAAGGGGTTGCCTGAAAGGGCGATGATGCTTATACTGCTTTCGTCAGTGCTGTCTATTATCGGCGCCTGGGTCGTAGATCTTGGCAGGGCGCTGATGGGTAACCCATACACCGCGGCAATAGGCGCGATTGTTTATGCTATCGGTATAATGATCTGCACTATCGCTCTGGCGGTCGCGGCGATGGCGACAGCTATCGGCGTCAAGCTGATCTCTACGTACGGCCAGAAGATGTTGGGCACTATTTACACTATCGGCGGCGGCATCGCTTCGACCGCGGCTATCCAGGCTATGACGGGTATAAGCATCGGTCCGGTAAAGCCTATGTGGATGGCTGCCATTGCCGGTATCCTGGGCCTGCTGGGCGGCATGGCTGGCGGGAGCTCCAGTTCCTCTACATCGAGGGCTCCTGCTTCGCAGCAGACACAGGTGTGTCAGGTTGTGCAAAATCAAAAGGGGGGAATGATAAGTTGAAGCCGCTGCGTCAGCGCGGATTCCCCCGGTCAGATTTTCCAGGGAGTTTGTATGGGAAAAGGATTCGTGAAAGAACACAAAAAAAAATCCCTGCTGGCCGCGCTCGCGCCTCTTTTCCGGTGCCGGGTCAAATATGTGACCATATTTTTGTTGGTGGCCGCGGCCTCAATGCCGGTCCTTTTCTCAAGCGATATTTTCGGGAAGATTATTGAGACGCCGCCGGTAGCCGCCGCGTTAAGGGTTGTTGGTTTGGGGCGCTTTGTTTCAGCCACTAATGAGGGGAATTATAGGGAGTTTGTTAAAAGCGTCATAGACAAAGCTGCTGCGGACAGCGCGCGGGGCTCTTACCGGAATAAGCTGACGGGCGCGCTAAAGCCGGCGCCTCCGTGCGAGTCGGGTTGCAGCGACGTTTCTACCCTGACAATGATAAAGGGAACGGCCAATATTTACAACAGCGAAGTCGGGAAGGCAGGCAAAAGAGCTGCCGCCGACTACGAGGGTGCCGGAACCGTTGACCTCAAAGGAGAGCCGGGCAGTGACCCGCGTGCCGGTTTGGGGCCTTATGTTAACAGGAGTCTGATTTCTAACCCCGCCAACATAGGGGACCGCAAGGCGGGTATGTACGCCGACGCGATGAACCAGGCCGACGGCATTATCCCGGTGCCGGGCCGCGCTGAGAAAGTGCCGGTCAAAATGACGGGCCGCGCGTCGGGTTTCTCCTGGAGGGATGTCAGGCGTAAAATCGCAGCAGGGGAAAATAGCTTCGGCGGCAAGAGGCCTATGTCACAGCTGGCGGAAACTTTTTCCGCGGACGAGGTTGCCGTCAGATCCTGGAATTCCGCCTACGAGCATAAGGCATCATATACCGGCGCTGCCTATGACGGCAATTATGTAAAACTTGGCGGTATGCGCACTGACGCTATTGCGTCTGTTCCCGCGGAAGGTTTTGTGAAAACGCTGGATGACGATCAGACCGGGCAGCAGCTGGCCGGGGACTGCGCGAGAGCCAGATCCGCGCAGGGCGAAAAAATATCCGCGGACGCCAAAGAGATGGACAGCCTGGCGCAGGCGGGTGATCCGCCGATGTGTTATGGTGACATTGATCCATGGAACGCGCGCGTCACGCGGCAGGGAGAGTTGTGCAAAGATTTTAATGATAATCAGGCCATATTAGCGCGCGCATGTCAGATCAGCACATCACCGATGGACTGCGGCATTTATTTTAAAAACGATAAAAACGGCGGCCGGATTATCAGTAAATGCGATAAGCCAAACGTGATTATAAGAATGTTGATGCTTTTTCGCTGATGGTTCGGTTTGAATGTTCGCGCGGGGCCATTGGGCCTATAAGCGGATGGGTCAATTGACACTTGGAACAGACGGGCATATTAGGTAAACTATAAGACATATTTAAAGTTACTAAAGCGTGCGGAGGCGTTTATGAAATACGAGAATAATGAAGATAAAAAGCGCGACGAAGGAAGGCCTGTTGTAGGTAACCCCGGGGCCTCTTTTAATAAAATTTCTTCTTTCGGCAAGTCTCCCGCCTTCTCAAAGGCGGCCGGCAGCATCATGGACAAGCTTAAAAACCTTTCTAAAAAAGATATCGCCTTTGTCACGGTGGGGCTCGGGGTGCTGGTTATGGCGCCCGTGGCCGAGTATATGATGTCCAAGCCTGCAGGGGCCGACCAGCTGGCGCCCGGCTTCGGCTATCGCTCCGAAGGCGGCACCGGGGCGCTTTATGAGCCCGGCATTAACGCTTTAAGTCAGGGTTCGCCCGACGGTTCCGGAGAGATCATCACGCCTTTAAGCGCCAGAGACCCCGCTTCGCTGATTCTCGGCGCGCCCTCGTCACAACCTATCGCCGCGGTTCAGACCAGTTCGCCGCCTAAGGGGGGGGATTTCAGGGATTCGATGAAAGATTCAGCCCGCGCTGCTTTTAACCAGGCCTCCAGATCGGCCGGCGTGCCCACCGTCATCCCCAGGATGCAGAGTTCGCTCAGAGCTCTGGGATCTTTCGGCGGAGAAGGTTCAAGGACCAGCGGTTCTTTAAGCGGCGGCAAGATACTTGACAGCGCCAGAAGCGCGTCCGGCAAGGCGGCCTCGCGCTCCATGATCGGACCTGTGGCCACAGCCGGGTATAAAGGGGTCGCTGCGTCGTTGAACAGCGCCAGTAAGGGCGCTTATGAAAAGCTGCGCGGTCAGGCCGACAAAGCAGCCGGAAACTTTAACGGCGGGAGTTCTATAACTTCGCTGGATAAGGCTGCTGCGGATTCAGTAGATCCGGGCAAGGGAATGGGGGGTACGGGCGGCGGTTCGGAAGGAGAAAAGTACCGCGCCGCTACAGGCTCAAGTATCCGTGACAACAAGAGCGTCAGTGATAAAGAAACTCTGGCGGAACTGCTTGAAAAAAACGCAGCTTTAAAAGCGCAGGAGTGGGAGTTCTATAAGAAGTACGAGATACCTAAGAAGATAATCGAGGCCATGCTCGCCGGTTTTAACGGTGTGCTTACCGAGGCCGTGAAAGGCGCTACGGAGAGCCTCTTCGGCATGAATTCCGCCCCGGCGGCGGAAAGGTTCTGCTGGTCCCCCGCGAATAATTTGGCCTCCACCGATCCCGCTGATTGCAGGACATACGGTGCGATAGGCGACCCTTTCCTTAAGGATAAGGGCGAAAAGTCCACAAGTACACAGCTTCCTCCCGGAAGGAGCTGCGCCTGCGGCTTTAACACCGTGCAGCCTACCATAGGCAGCCCGGCCAACAGCGGTTCCAACTCTGCGTCCGCAAGTGCCGCGCCGGGCGCGCCAAGTTCATCCCCAGGCGC
>JBAXKK010000032.1:0-25535 GCA_037137395.1 Elusimicrobiota bacterium | reverse complement strand
ATGGCTTAAAGCCTAAAGCTTATGGCATATTTTCTGCCTATAGCGATTGTTAGCGGAAATCGGCAATCGTAAAGCGGGAAGCGGAAAGCGTAAATAGTAAGCGATTTCTACTCTGCATATGGCTTAAAGCCTAAAGCTTATGGCATATTTTCTGCCTATAGCGATTGTTAGCGTAAATCGGCAATCGTAAATCGCAGATCTTACAATCTGATAATCTTATAATCTTGAATCTTATAATCCTGAATGCGGCGAACACTGACTGATAAAGCGGTAATGACGGGCGTCGGACTGCATAAAGGCCGCCCGTCCATTGTGAATTTTCTGCCGGCCGACGGGCCGACAGGTATCCGTTTTTTTAAGCCCGACCTCACCGGCCCGATAAAGGCATCCCTGCAGAATATAGCTGCCACTATACGCGGAACCAACCTCTCGGATGGCTCCCGGATGATTTACACCGTAGAGCATATCCTTTCTGCCTGCGCCGGCCTGGGCATAGACGATCTGGACATAGTCATGGAAGGCGAAGAGCCGCCGGCGGCTGACGGCTCCGCCCTGCCTTTTGCCCAAGCCCTTAAAGCTTCGGGGCTGACGGATAAACCGGGGCAGGAAAGACATATCCTGAACCTTCGCGCGCCGGTGGAATACGCCTTCGAAAAAACTTTTTACAGGGCTGAGCCCTCGGACTTTCCCTCATTTAGAATAACTTTCACCCACGCCCACCCGCTTATCGGCACGCAAACTTTTGAATTCGCCATGACTCCGGAAAACTATATGCGGGAAGTGGCTCCGGCCAGGACCTTTGGTTTTAAAACCGAGGTAGAACAGCTGAAAGCCGCCGGACTTGCGCTGGGCGGCTCGCTTGAGAACGCCGTGATTATAGACGATGACGCTTTTTTAAGCGCCGAAGGAGGCTTGCGCTTTCCAAACGAGTTGGCGCGTCACAAGCTCCTGGACCTCATAGGGGACCTGGCGCTCACCGGCCTCGGGCTGGATAAGGTGCGCGTTGAGGCGGCTTATACCGGCCACAAGAGCAATGTAATTTTTGCTAAAATGTTAGCAGATCATAACGCTTTGCGTCATGATCGCCATAAGCTATAAGGTTTCTGCATATAGCCTATAGCCTATGGCGCGGCTGGGACAGCCGCTTATAGCAGACATAAGCCGTTTTTGCATGTTATTATTATGAACACAACTAAACCACCTGTTTACACACCCCTGAGGGTGATCTCCTGCGAGGAGATCCTTAAGATCATCCCCCATCGCTACCCCTTCCTGCTGGTGGACAAGGTGGAGATAGTTGAGGAAAATAAATTTTGCGTCGGCACCAAATGCGTGACCGCCAACGAACTTTATTTCCACGGCCATTTCCCCACTAAGCCCATTCTGCCCGGAGTACTGATACTGGAAGCCATGGCGCAGACCGCCGCCTCAATGATGATGTCCCTGCCCCAAACCCGTGGACATTTTGCCTATATCGCCGGGATAAATCACGCGAAGTTCCGCCGGTTGGTGGTGCCGGGCGACGTGCTGAAACTTTTTGTGGAAGTGATACGCTTTAAAGGAAAGATAGGTAAGCTTACGGGATCCGCCTTCGTAGGTTCCGAACTGGCTGCGGAAGCCGACTTCATCGCCGCGATAGATTAGAAGATTAGAGGACTGGAGGATTAGCCATAAAGCCCGCCGGACCCTCCGCTGATTACCATTCACTGATTTTTTGGGAGGAATTATGTCAACAAAAATACATCCCACCGCTATCGTTCACCCTTCCGCCCAGCTGGACAAGGATGTGGAGATAGGCCCCTACGCCGTCCTGGGCGAGAATGTTAAAATAGGCGCAGGCACTTCGGTAGGCCCGCATTCTATAATTGAATTTTCAGAAATCGGCAAAAACAACCAGTTCACCGGCCACGCCTTTATCGGCATGCCTCCGCAGGATTATAAATACCACGGAGAACCGACCCGCCTGGTCATGGGGGACAACAACATCGTGCGCGAGGGCGTTTCCCTGCACCGCGGCTCGCCGGTTACCGCCATAACAACCATAGGCTCCGGCTGCATGTTTATGTGCAATTCTCACGTCGGCCACGATTGCCACATAGGCAGCAATATTATTATGGTCAACTCAGCCGTCGCCGCCGGCCATGTCACGATAGAGGACAAGGCCATCATCTCAGGCCTCGTCGCTATTCACCAATTTACCCGCGTCGGTTCTCTGGCCATGCTCTCAGGCGGTTCAATGGCGAACCAGGACATTGTACCCTACTGCACCGCAAGAGGCGACAGAGCCAGGCCGGTCTGCCTTAACCTGGTCGGACTCAAACGTAACGGCGTCACACTGGAAAGCATAAAATCCGTGAAGCACGCTTTTAAGACCCTTTTCTTCGGGGGTTATCTGATGAAGGACGCCATAGCGCGCCTGAAATCCGAAAAACTTTCACCCGAGGCCGCGCATATGGTCGAGTTCTGCGAGAATTCCAAGCGCGGCGTGGCCCGCCCCCGCAGGAGCGCGGCAGAGCTGCAGCAAGACAGCGCGGCAGTTTAAAACAAGAGTTTTTTATTTTCCACCTGTAACACTGTTTTACCGCATCACTGTCGTACTGTCTTGCTGCCGCGCTGTCTTGCTATACATTATGAATAAAAAGATTGGCCTTATCGCCGGGGGCGGGGATTTCCCGCTGATGTTCGCAAAAGAAGCCAAAAATCTCGGCTACGACCTCTTTGTCGCAGGACTTAAAGGCATCACCCCGAAAGAAATAGAGCAGTACGCGGCCGCTACCGATTATTTCAGATTAGGCCAGATTTCGGGGCCGATAAATTTTTTTAAAAAGGCCGGCGTGGATAAAGCGTTGATGGCCGGCAAAGTGACCCATGTTTCTATTTTCGGCGGTATTATGCCGGACCTGCGGGCGGCCAAGCTTCTTTTTACCCTTAAGGACAGAAAGGCCAATTCGCTCCTAAGCGCCCTGGCCGGCGAACTTCAAAAGGACGGCATAGAGCTTATCAATTCAGCCACTTTCCTTGAACACCTCCTGCCCGCCCCGGGCCTTCTGGCTGGCCCCAAACCGGGCAAGGAAGCTATGGAGAATATAGAATTCGGCTGGAAAGCCGCCAAAACAATAGCGGACCTCGACATCGGCTTAACCATAGTGCTCAGGCACAGCATGGTCCTGGCCGTTGAAGCGATGGAAGGCACTGATGAATGCATAAAACGGGCTGGAGCGGTGTTGCGCGCCGGCGGCTCGGCCACAACTAAACTCCTGCCGGACATGGCGGTGGTAAAAGTGGCCCGCTCCAAACAGGATATGCGCTTCGATTTGCCGGTAATCGGCACCGCCACACTGGAAAGCATGCGCGAAGCAGGCGCGGGCGTCTTGGCCATTGAGGCAGGAAAAACCCTGATCCTGGACAAAACAGCCTTTTTGGCCCTGGCCTCCAAACTGGGCGTCAGCGTTATTTCCATAGATCCCGCCTCCATAACCTAGCCTGCTGTTCTGCGACCTTTCACAAACTACGTTCTTACTAATCCTCGCCCCCTCAAATTTAGTAGAATAATGAACGGAGCGGGTTTAGAATAAGACGTTCGTTACGGCTTCCACCCTATATCCCGCCCCTATACCCTTTTATCGCACTGAGGATCCTATGGCTGACAACACAGCTGACAAGAAGAAACTCCGGTTTGGCGTAGTAGGAGCCGGCAAACTAGGCGGCTTTCACACTCGCACCCTCTCCAAGATGCCTGAAGTGGAGCTTGTAGGCGTCTCTGACCCCAACTTGCTCCGCGCCCAGATGCTGGCCTGGAAGCACAACTGCGTGGCCTACAAAACCGTGGAAGAACTTCTTAGCCAGGTGGACGCCCTTGTGGTTGCAGCCCCCACCGAATACCACGCCGAGATCGGCATAAAAGCCCTCACGGCCGGCGTGCACGTGCTGATGGAAAAGCCGCTAACCAATTCCGAGGAAGGCGCGCGTAAGATGCTGGATCTGGCCGAGACCAAAAAAGTCGTATTGCAGGTGGGCCATTCGGAACGGTTCAACTCAGCCGTGGTTGAAACCCTTAAACACGTCAAAAATCCGCGCTTTATAACTATAGAGAGAATGGGTCCGTATGATCCGCGCGTGGCCGCCACCGGCGTCACATTGGATCTGATGATACACGATCTTGACATAATCCTTACCATGATGGACTCTCCCATCGAAAGCTTTGAGGCCGTGGGCGCCAGCGTCCTCTCCTCGCACGAGGATATAACTAATGTGCGCATTAAGTTCAAAAGCGGCTGCATAGCCGACATCACTGCCAGCCGCATCAGCATGGAAGCCTCGCGCCGCATGCGCATCTATCAGGAAGACGCCTATATTTCCGTGGATTACGTCAGCTCCCGGCTCAAGATCTACAAGAAGAAGAACCCCGTCATCAAGACGCTTAAAGATATCGACATCATCTTCCCTAAACTGGAACGGAAAGAGCCTATTAAGGAAGAGCTTTATCACTTCATAGACTGCATACGCACCGCCAAGAAACCGACTCCCAGCGGAGAAAAAGGCCTCAAGGCCGTAAGACTCGCTCTGGATATAGTGGACTCGCTTAAGCGCTACGAATTGTCCGGCGCCAAGATGCCGGATTCCAGGCCGTCGCTGGCCCGGTCGCTGAGCGATATAGGCGGCGCCACAAAGATGCTGGTGGAAGAGGGACTGAAGAACTCGGGAATAGATAAGTCGTAGGTCTTTCTGCTTTAGCAGAAAGACCTGCCATACGCGGCTGTCCCAGCCGCGCCATAAGCCTTAGGCTGTAGGCGATAGGCAGAAAGGCCGCCGTAAACTGTAGGCTTTTCGAAGTTTCTGCCTATAGCTTATAGCTTACAGCTTATGGCTTACAGCCTAAAGCTTATGGCTTATCGCCTACGGCATAGTTGTATCTAAAATTTATGGCCAATATAATACCTACGACAAAAAATATCCTGGTGGTGGCGGGTGACCCTTCGGGCGACGCCCACGCGGCCAACCTTATCACCGCGCTCAAAGCCAAGGATCCGGAACTCTCGGTAACCTCTATCGGCGGGGTCCGGATGCAGGAAGTTTCCACTCATTTTATCTACAACCTGGTCTCGGTCGGAGCCGTCGGCTTCGCCGAACCTTTCAAGAATTTTTTTCTCTGGCTGAAGCTCATCCGCTTAGTGCGCCGCTATTTGGAAGAGAAGCGCCCAGGCTGCGTGATAGCCGTGGACTTCTACGGCTTCAACCATCAGGTGCTGGGCCTCGCCGCGCACCGGAATATTCCCGCTTTCTACTACATCAGTCCCCAGGTGTGGGCCTCAAGGCCCGGCCGCGCCGCCAAAATAGCCCGCCTGGTTAAAGAAGTATTGGTTATTTTCCCCTTCGAAGAGGAGCTCTACAAAAAAGCCAAGGCCAATGTTTCTTTTGTGGGCCATCCCCTGCTGGATATTGTACCCGCCCCCGGAGAGAGGCCGGCGCTGCCGGAGGATAACGCCTTCAGGATAGGCATACTCCCCGGCTCCCGCAAGTCCGAGATAGCCCGCCATCTGCCGGTATTCGTACAGGCTTTTTACAAGATCAAATCTGTCTACCCGAACGCCAAAGCCTATGTCTTTGCCGTGCCGGAATTTTCCAACGATAAGCTCGTGCCCGCGCTTGAAACCATAGAGAAATACTGGTCAAGAGATATCGAGATCGTACGCGAGCAGGATTATAAAGTCCGCTCCACCATGGATTTAGCCTTTACATGCTCAGGCACCGCGACGCTTGAGAACGCGCTGATGGGCCTGCCGATGATCGTGGCCTACCGGATGTCCAAATTCAGTTTTGCCGTGGCAAAACGCATCGTGCATATCCAGTACATTTCATTGGTGAACATCCTCCTGAAAAAGCCGGTGGTCAAAGAGCTGATGCAGGAAAAGGTGAACCCGGAAGCCCTGACGCAGGAAGCCCTGTCGCTCCTCAACAACCCGCCCCGGATGGCAGCCATGCGCAAGGAATTCCTCGGCCTGCGCGGCATGCTCGGCAACCCCGGCGCGGCCCAGCGTGCGGCGGAAAAAATTTTAAACCATTTGAAGTAACACAGGGCGCCGCGCCCGCCATAAGCTGTAGGCTATAAGCCATAGGCTTTGAAGGAAATCAGTAAGACGATTTTGACAAATGTAAAGTTTCTGCTATATGGCTTATGGCGCGACTGGGACAGTCGCATACGGCCTATAGCAATAATTGCATCTCTTAACTTATGCCTGACGATAAACATCATCGCGTGCCGAAAGACCAGTTCAAAATCCTGGCCAGGGCGCTCTTCGCCTATGTAAAGCCTTATAAACTGCGCTTCATACAGGCCGCTATATCCATGATGTTCCTGGCGGCCATCCGCGGCGGCGTGGTCTACATACTCGGCCCGGTGATCCAGGGCGTATTCATAGATAAAAATCTCGGCATCCTCAAACTGGTCCTCATCGGCCTGCCGATTCTTTTCCTCTTCAGAATGGCTGCGGAATATACCAACGCATACCTGATGAGCTGGATAGGCCAGAAGGTAGTCCAGCAGATCCGCGACGACCTCTTTACGCACATCCACCGGCTGTCCATAGAATTCTACTGGCGCAAACGCTCCTCGGATGTCATGAGCCGCGTCATAAACGACCTCAATAATGTTCAGTCCACCGTGCAGTTCCTGCCGCTGTACGGCATCCGCGACGTCCTTACCGTCACTTCCTGCATGGGCGTGCTTTTCTATATAAATTGGCGTTTCGCCATGCTTTCGCTGCTCATTCTGCCGGTTACCGGCATAATCCTGGGGGTGCTGGGGCGCAAGATGCGTAAGGCCAGCTCCGAGAGCAATATTATAGTGGGGGATATTTCCCACAAGTTCCAGGAAAGCCTGCAGGGAATAACCGTGGTAAAGGCTTTCAATTACGAAGACCAGGCCATAGCCAAATTCCGCGTCACCAACAACGACTACTTTTCCAAGATGATGCGTTATCTGCGCGCCACGGCCATGGCCGGCCCGATCATGGAATTTTTGGGCAGCATGATCCTTATAATGATAATCTTCCTGGGAGGAAAAGCCATATTCGCAGGCACCATGACCACGGCCAACTTCTTCTCTTTCGTGGCCAGCTTCTTCACCGCCTATATGCCGTTAAAGAATATAGCCAACCTCAACGCCAAACTGCAGATGGGCATGGCCTCATGGGAACGTATCCACCAGATCCTGGATGAAAAGCCCACCGTCATCGTTACCTCCAATCCTAAAAATATTGATGTTCTGGAAGGGAAGATTGAGTTCAGGGAAGTAAACTACAAATACCCGTCGCGCGACACCCAGGTTCTTAAAAATCTGTCGCTCACCATCAACCCCGGCGAGGTGGCGGCCTTCGTGGGCCCGTCCGGTTCAGGCAAAACCACCATCATCCACCTGCTGCTGCGCTTTTTTGACCCCATCTCCGGCAAGATACTCATGGACGGCCATGACATGACGGAAGTGAGCACCACCGACCTGCGCTCCCACATGGGCCTGGTCACGCAGGACACCATACTATTCGACGACACCGTCTATAAAAATGTAACCATCGGCCGGCCCGGCGCCTCCTTGCAGGAAGTTATAGACGCCGCCAAAGCCGCGGACGCGCATGACTTCATCAGCGCCATGCCGCTTGGCTACGAGACCATCCTGGGAGAGCGCGGCATCAAACTTTCCGGCGGCCAGCGCCAGCGCCTGGCCATAGCCCGCGCCATAATTAAAAAACCGAAGATACTGCTGCTGGATGAAGCCACCTCAAACCTTGATACCGCCAGCGAGCAGGCCGTGCAGGCCGCTATAGAGAAAATATTGGGCGGACGCACCGTGGTCATGGTGGCCCACCGCCTCTCCACCGTCAGAAACGCCGACAAAATATTCGTGCTGAAAAAAGGCGAGCTGGTAGAGACCGGCACTCATGAGCAGCTTCTGGCCAAAGGCGGCGTTTATAAAGGCCTGTATGAGGCGCAAAGCTAAAGGCTCTTCGAGCCTTTAGCAGTGGTTAGTGAATAGTGGATAGTGTGTAGTGGGTATTTAGGAAACTCCTGAAAGCCTATCACTTATCACTTACCACTTATCACTTACCACTTATCACTGTTTTATGGAAATCGAAGACCTCCTTAAAAAATTCAGGGAATATTCCACCGAAGACACCACCAAGCTGGAGTACGCCTGGCAATTCTCAAAAGACGCGCATAGCGAACAGAAACGCGCCTCGGGCGAGATCTATTTCATCCATTGCGTCGCCGTGACCGAAATCCTGGTAGATTTCAAGATGGACCTTTCCACCATAGCCTCCGGCCTCCTGCACGACATTCTTGAGGACACCACGGTCTCCCACGACACTTTTAAAAAAGAATTCGGACCTGAGATCTACGACCTGGTCATGGGCGTGACCAAGATAGAGACCCTTAAGTTCTCCTCACGCGATGAAGCGCAGGCGGAAAACTGGCGCAAAATGATATTGGCCACCGCCAAGGATATCCGCGTCATCATCATCAAGCTGGCCGACCGTCTCCACAACATGCGCACGCTAAATTTCCTCTCCGAGGAAAAGCAGATTGAGATCAGCCAGGAGACTCTATCCCTTTATGCCCCGCTCGCCCAGCGCCTGGGCATCTTTCATTTAAAATCAGAGCTGGAGGACCTTTCATTCAAATACCTCCATCCCGAAGAATACACGAGCCTCCTGGCCAAGGTCCAGATCCGTTTTGCCATGCGCGAAAAACTCCTGGCGGAGTTCAAGCTGGGGCTTGAGGCTCACCTGGGCACCACCCAGATCCCTCATAGGGTGCTCTCGCGCGCCAAAAATATTTATTCCATCTACCGCAAGATGCAGAAACAGAACCTGCCTTTTGAAGATATCCATGACGCCCTCGGCATCCGCATCATAACCGACACCATCATCAACTGCTACGCTCTGCTTGGCACTGTGCACTCTATTTTTAAACCCGTCATAGGCTCCTTCACCGATTACATCGCCGTGCCTAAGATGAATCTTTACCAGAGCCTGCACACCAGCGTCATGGCCTCCTCAGGAGAAATCATAGAGATACAGATCCGCACTGAGGAGATGCATCATACTTCGGAATACGGCATCGCCGCCCACTGGCGCTATAAGCTGGGAGAATCCGGCTCTGACCGCCACCTTGACGAGAAATTGAATTGGCTGCGCCAGTGGATCGAGTGGGTGCAGGACCTCTCCAGCCCGCGCGAATTTATAGAAAGCTTCAAGACAGATCTGGAGCTGGACCAGATTTTCATCTTTACGCCTAAAGGCGAGGTTAAACCCCTTTCCGCTGGCGCCAATCCGCTGGACTTTGCCTACGCCATTCATTCAGATATCGGTGACACATGCATAGGCGCGAAGGTCAATAATAAAATGGTTAAGCTGGATCACGAGCTGAAGAGCGGAGATATCTGCGAAATAATAACCCGCAAAAATTCTACCCCTAAAAAGGACTGGCTTGGCATGGTGAAAACCACCGGCGCCCGCTCCCATATCCGCAAATACCTGCGCGAACACGGCGAACCCCAGGATTAGATCAGTACGGCAGTACGACAGCCGGACAGCGCGGCAGTGTTTACTTTTCAGATTCCGCCACTTACCACTTATCACTTACCACTTGCTTTATGAATTTTACCGAATTTTCTGAAATTACTCCGGCCAAGGTTGCCGCGCTGAAAGACCGCATAGCGCGGCTAATGATAGATCTGCGACTTATAGAAGAACAGTTTGTAAAGGGCGGGGGTAAGGGCGGGCAGAAAATAAATAAGACGGCAAACGCCGTTCTGCTGAAATATCCGCCGCTGGCGCTGATCGTGCGCTGCCAGCGCGAACGCAAACGCTCGCTAAACCGCTTCCTCGCTCTGAGGGAGTTAGTGGACGAGATAGAAGTGAGGATCTCCCCCGAGACCTCACAGCGCCTGATGAATATCGCGCGCCTGAGAAAAAAGAAAGCCGGCCGGCGCCGCAAGACCATTAATAAATTGAAAGGAACCCGGGAGTGAGCGCGGCGGCGGGGGTGCCGCCGCCTTTCTTACTTATCTATTTTCCGCAGTCACGGAGGCAGGGACCGCCGGTATTGGACTTTTCAAAAATATCGCAAATGCCGTCACCGCAGTAGCCGCGCCGCTCTCCGCTGTTGTCATGGCCGGGCTGGCCGAAAATAAACCCATCCCCCTGACTGTTCAGGCTCTTCACCGGACGTATGCGAGGAAACTCTTGTTTTCGCGCTTCCGCCTGGACGGGCGCGGGAATCTTTTTAGAGGCGGGAACTTCGGCGGGAGCGGTGCCTTTCTTTTCAGGAAGAAGCCCCCCTTCCACCACAGCAGACACGGTGAAATCGCGCAGCCCCTGCGGGTCCACTCCCTTTAAAAATTCCAGCCAGGCGTAGAAAGCCCCGAATTCCCCGGGTGAACTATTGAACGAGGCGCCGTAGACTCCGGAAGCCATGCTGAGGAAAGCTTTTTTTGAGGCCTCGCTCCCGGCCCGATTGGCCGGATGAGAACACGAAAGCGATTTTTTATTATTTCCATAAACCGTCAGAAAGTTATTTACCCCGTCAAAACCCGCTGCCGCCATTTTTCCGGTCCCGCCGCCGCGGTTATCCGCGCCTGAGCAGGTTTCATATTCAGGCGCGGCCGCCAAAAACCCTTTATCGGAGAGGCCCGTCACGCAACCCGCCTTAATTTTAAACGCGAGGCGGCCCAGTTCCGAAAAGTATTCCCGGTGGCCGGGCGTCTTCGCCGCGAGCTTATAGTCTTTATGCGTACGCGCCAAAGTTTCCTCCGGCAGATCGGAATAGCCGTCCCAGGCCCGCGTGTCGGGGCCGGTGTGATAAGCCCCTATCTCATGCCCGGCTTTTTTCCAGCCCTCCAGTTCCGCCATGCGGGACGGGTCGGAGGCTATATACTCGGCGTATTGCGCGCTGAACAACAGCGTCAGCCGCACGTGCCGGGCGTCGGCGAGTTTTATCATCCCCAGCAGCGCCTTACGGGATTCTTCCATTTGTTCCGCGCCGCCCTTAAAATTATAGGCGCCGTTATGGATAGTGATGAAATACTTGGCACCGTCCCCGGCCGACATGGCCGCGCCCGGCAGCAGCAGCGTCAATATAATAATCATCCTTATCATAAGTTTTAAAATACCAAATTAACCCGCCCCCTGCAATTGACCTGGATTTCCCTAATCCTCAATCCGCCGACAAGCCTGCGTCACTGGCGGGGAAATTAGCCCATTGGCTGAACTTTGGGGGCCCTGTCATCCATGGGGCCCATCGGCCTGTGGTAGCCCGGCGACTACGCGCCGGTTCTTCCTCGGCCGATCCTACCCATGGCCGCCACCCCCGGGGATACTGCGTCGCAAAATCGTGTCTGGGTCCAAAGGCATAAATTCAAAGGACTTTCGACCCTGTTACTCGTACTGATTTTGGGATATCATAATAAGGGATTTATGTATTTAGTATTGGTTTAATAAATATGCAATTGGAGCGGGTGACGGGGGATCTGGGTTAGCAAAACCCTCCGGAAGCCGAGACTTGCATCGCGGCGAGGCTGAGGACGGGAGTAGCGGCCACGGTGTGGTCGACTACGGTTTTGCGTTCCAGGCCCCCGGCAGGCCCCGCAAACCCCGAAAGAACAAATAGCAGCCAGTGAAAGGAGCTCATGAAAATACCGCTTATCGCTTTATCTTCCGTGCTATGGCTTTCTGTTTATGTCTCCGCCGGTCCGCAAGCCCCGGACACCCGCGCTTTTTCACCCGACATCGCTCAGGCGCTTGAATCCTCTGAAGCGCAAATTCCGACGCCAGCTGCCGTCCGTGAAGCTATTACGCTTGATGCGACCGCGAATCTAACCCCCGAAGAACTCCGCGCGGTTGAAAATGCAAACAGGGCGCTTACCCTGGCTCTGGCGGGCCGTCACGACAGGTTCGGCCTCATGCCCGAAACTCCGCTCTCAAGGGAATACGCGATTTTAGCGGCCGCAGTGGACCATAAGGGGAGCCTGGATGTCCTACTAAAAGTCATGACCGGCGTCTGCCTTAATAATCCGGGATTTAAACAGGCGCCCAAGACGCACGTCCAGGCGATGATGAGGGGGTTAATGTCATATCTTTCCGGTGGAGGCTCGGCGATAGAATTCCAGGGACGCCATGACCTCGCGCTGCATTTCACCTACGCGGCGTATCTCGACATGGCCTATGGCTACACCCTGGCGCGCTATGCCGCCCTGCGCAAGGAACAGCAGGATTCACAGCAGGACGGGAACGCCTGCGATTATGACGACTACGCGGCGTCTATGCTTGGCGCAAGTTGGGCTGACAAGAACGCCCCGGAACTCGCCGCCTGGCTTAATAAATGGGAAACTGGCGAAAGAAAACTTTACGACATCCCCGCTCTTCAATTCGGCCGCGAACCTCACGGGGTAGGGCCGCAGTCCCAAAAGCTTCGCGAAGTTGACGCCTTTGCCGCCAACCTGATGCGGTAAATAAACTTTAGTCGGATTTACTTATAGAACCGTTTGGCTTCTTTTTGGAAATCCAGCAGATACGGCATATACGGCGCTAAAGCTTTATTGCCGGGGATCTCTTTATAGTCCGGCCCGTGCAGCTTCAGCCCGCCTTTATAAACTTCCAGCGGCATCACTAAAGCGTAATCGTCCTTTATAAGCGCCGAAGTATCCCACGAAAAAGAAGCGACGAAAGACCTGTCCGACCTGTCAAAAAGATCTTTCCCGTTCGAATAATCGTCCGGCGCGTTTTTAACCCCGGCCAGCTTCATCAGCGTGGGCGCGATGTCCATGTGGCTGGTCGCGGCCTTTACAACTCCGGGCGCGCGGCCGGGCAGATAAACTACCAGCGGCACCCTAACTTCCTCCGGGCTGTAAGCGCGATTATGCCCGTGATAGCCTTTTTCAAAGAAAGCTTCGCCGTGGTCGCCCATCACCAGCACCGCCGTGTCCTTTAACCCGCCGCCCCGCTCAAGAAATTTTAAAATATCACCAGCCAGCGAATCTTCAAAGAAAATGGAATTTTTGTATTTATTGAAAAGCGGCGGGATGGTCGCCTTATTCAGCGTCAGATAATTAACCGCGCCGCCGGCCGGCTTAAATTTCTCAAACTCAGCCGGATAACTATAGCTGCCGTGCGAGGCGTCATAGAAAATAAAAGCGAAGTACGGCCTGCCACCCTTGCGGTTTTTCACGAAATCAAGAAACTTCGCGGTTATCTCAATATCCTTGCCCACCGATCCCTCGCCCTTGGGCTGGTCATAGATACCCTCCCTTGGAACGCTCACAAAGCAGGTTTTGTTGAACTCCGGAAAGCTGAGTTCGGCGCTGGCGAACAGCCGCATATCGTAGCCCTGCTCGCTTAGAACATCCATCAATACCGGCCCGCGCCGTTCCCCCAGCATAGAAAACCAGTAATTGCCGTAAAGGCCGTAAAGGACGGAGAAAATGCCGAACCGCGTGCAGTTGCCGCCGCTGTAGTTATCGCTGAACACCGTCGCCTTCTTTGAAAAGGCCCACAGATTCGGCGTTATCTCCTTATCCAGCATGTCATAGCGGAAAGAATCCACCACTATTATAAGGATATTGAGCGGCTTTTTAGGCGGCGCCGTTTCCAGCGCCCGCTTGGGGTAATCCAGCTTGGAATACTCCTTGCTTATATTGACGGTCACTTCTTCATCCAGCTTCACGCCCAGGTATTTACTGGCGAAAGTCCGGATCTTGAGCGGCTGGTATAAAGGGAAGAGCTTGGAATTTCCTGTGATATAAACCTTATCGTAAAGCGTGCCCCAGGCGAACAGCCCTTTATCCAAAACCACCAAAAATAACAGCGCCGCGAGTAGCGGCTTCCATCTCCGACGCAAAACCGCCGCGATGCCGGTATTGCCCGCCGCCGAACGCGCGGCCAGCCTGTAAAACCATAGTTCCGCACCAAGCAGCGCCGCGGCTATGCAAAAAAATAACGCCTGCACGCCAAACCCCTGCCCCAGCGACTGAAGGCCGCCGGGGGTAAATATCAGGTTTATAACCATGGAATTGATGTGGAACCGGAACACCTTGTAAATCACCACATCCAGCACCAGCGTGAATTGTATAAAGGCCATAAACGGCGCGAAAATCGCCAATCCGGCCCTGACAAAATATAGCGCCAGCGACGCCAGCAGCAGGGCGGCATAGATCATTAAGGTATTAGACAGGTAGGCCGCTATGGAAAACGCGATCTCGGCCGG
Source organism: Elusimicrobiota bacterium (assembly GCA_037137395.1). Classification (GTDB taxonomy): domain Bacteria; phylum Elusimicrobiota; class Elusimicrobia; order Elusimicrobiales; family UBA9959; genus YA12-FULL-51-18. The sequence continues at coordinate 11,279 of JBAXKK010000032.1, read as the reverse complement.
GTGTGAGCCGACGAACATAAAATATCCCAGGCCTATAACCAGAGAGAGCAGGAAATTCAGGCCAAGGAAGGAAAACAGGGAAATAAAACCGTTTTTTTTCATATCTCTGCCAAAAAAAGTCCTCCGAAAGGGGGAAAAATGATATACTAATTGTACTACTTAATCATGAAAATCGCCAAAATAGTAGTTTTCGCGGCTTTTATCTTTTCGTCGGCTGTTTGCCCGGAGTCCTCTATGGCCGGACAGCCCCTGACAGCGTCGGACCTGACAGCCGTCACAGCCAACGACATTGCCTCCCTAACCGGGGACTTACGCCTGCCCGATCCTATCGTAACGGAAATAGTGCCCCGCGGCGGTCTGCCGCCTGTGGTGATAACCGTTGCCGGATTAAAATTCGGCGAAGTTGGCGTGGGCCCGTTCAACATCTACACCCTCCAGAAGCTGTTCAATTTGATCTTCGCGGGACACACCCCCTCCGACCGGCAGGCTCTTGAAAAAGCTTTTGAGGATTTCCCCCGCCTCTACGCCGAAGTTTCCTCCAGGGACGCGTCCGGGGATATCCGCGAACTGCCCGACAACTATCTTGAAGCCCGGCTCCGGGAATTACCCGAATATTCCGTCACCCCTTTTACAATTATCCCTTTCCCCTGGTCACGCGACCCCGCCGACAGCCATGTTATGGTTCCCGCTTTCGCCGCTCAGCTGGCAAAGGTCTACGACACCTATAAGGCCACCGGCCGGCCGATCTATATTTTGACTCACAGCTGGGGCTCCGTCCTGATGCATGACGCCATGCACAGGCTTGCCAAAACCCGCCCGGATGTTAAAATAGACAAATTTATCACTACCGGTTCCCCGTTGTCTCCGGGCAACGTTTTTGCGGCTCAATTCATGGCTATTGAGCGAAGCAAAGAGGGGCTTATGTCAGAAGTTTCCAAGCCCGCCATGGTGCGCTCGTGGATAAACATCTGGGCCTATCGGGACGCTATCTCAAACGCCATCCCGGTCGCGGATAAAAACACCCAGGTTGATATCTCGCTTGAGAAAGTTGAGCCCCGTCTTATAAAATTTATCCTTGCCCACCCGCTCCTGCGCAAACAGGCCTGCAAAGATCTTATAAAACTGCGCGACATGAACGCCTGGCACAAAGCCTATATCTACAATTTTACCGCCGTCCTTGATTCGCTGAAAGAAGACATAAACCTGCCGGTCTTCCACAAAGTGGTAGCCCCGCAGGTTGTAAAAACGCCGCTGGCCCTGGCCATCGGCAACCGATAAAGGGCCTACGCCCGACTAGGTCTTTTTTCACGCCCGCCTGAGCATTTCGACTCTTACCCCGGAGCCGTTATTCCATTAAACTCTGTATATAGAAGGAAAATTATATCTGCGAGGCGCCGCATGAAGAACGCTGTTATCAGGAATATTTTATTTTGTCTTTGTTTCGCCCTTATAATCCCAGCCGCCGCTTCTGACGCTTTTCTGTCCGGCGCCGCCGCGGATTCCATAAACGAACTGGCCGCCCTTAAAGCCTGCGACCTGAGCCGGACGGTAAACGCAGAAGCATTCCCAACCCCGGTGCCTGCAAAGCCCGAAACCGCCCTCACTCCGGTTGTGGTGACCGTGCCCGGCATAAAATTCAATAAGATCGGCTGGGGCCCGTTGAATATAATCGGGCTTAACAACTTTTTAGCCTCTTTCTTCAAAAGCCGGGACCCCCTGGAAAAACAGGCTGTTGAAATAACCTTCGGCGAAGCTGAGTGGCAGGATGAAATGCACACTCAGGCCGAAACTGACGCCGAAACGCTGGAGGCCGACCCCCTGACCGCCAACTATCTGGAACTCAAACTGATGGCGATGCCGGAATACGCCGCGCATAAACCCACCATTATCCCCTTCGCCTGGTCCATGGATCCGGCCGACACCGCGTCAACTATCCCGGCTCTGGCCGACAGCCTGGCGAAGATCTACGACACCTATAAAAACACCGGCCGTCCAATATTTATCTTCGCCCACAGCTGGGGGACCGTACTCTCCCATGAAGCCCTGCACCGCCTGGAAAAAACTCGCCCCGATATCCGGATAGACAAATTTATAACCACAGGCTCTCCGCTTGTCCCCGGCAATCTGTTCATGAAGATGTTCGTGAACATGGAAAAGATCAAAGAGGGCCTGCTGAAAAAGATCTCAAAACCCGCCAATGTCCGCTACTGGAACAATATCTGGTCCTCGCGCGACGTCTTCGCCAACGCCATCCCCGCCGCCGACAACAATCTCCAGATAGACGCCCCCATAGGCGCGGTGGAGCCGGTGCTTATAAATCTGATCCTGCGCGACAAGAGGCTTGCCCCCCAGGCCAGGATCGACCTGCTGAATGTCCGGCATGTCGTAATCTGGCATAGATCTTATTTTTCTGATTTCAAAGTCACGCTCAAATCCATCAACAAAGACATAGATCTGCGCGTCTTCCGCCCTGTCGTGGCTTCCCACGTCCTAAACATGCCCCTAAACTGACCGACACCGGCCTAAAAATCCGGCCAAAAGCGCGTATCACGATTTGGCCTGTCCCTGGAATCACAAAGCGGGAAGCGTGAATCGTCAATCGTAAATCGTGAATAGTAAGCAGCCTGTATTCTGCCTATGGCTTAAAACTTATGCCATAGTCGGTACCGGGCCCCGGAGGTTCACGTGTCGTCTCCCCGGCGAAAGCCGGGGTCCAGCATCAAGAATACCTGGATTCCGGCTTTCGCCGGAAAGACGGATTGGGAAAGACGCGCCGGTGAGACGAACCAACGGGACTTCTCCGGCCAAAAGCGCGGCGGGTCTAAAATTTATATACTCTATGTGGGTCTTACAGATTTCCCACAGGATTCAATAGTAAATGCTTTGGAGCGGGTGACGGGGGATCTGGGTTAGCAAAACCCTCCGGAAGCCGAGACTTGCATAGCGGCGAGGCTGAGGACGGGAGTAGCGGGCACGGTGTGGCCGACTACGGTTTTGCGTTCCAGGCCACCGGCAGGCCCTGCGAACCCAATAAACTTTTACCCAACCTAAAGAAGAACTATATATCCGTTATGGACTTAAAAAAAATATCGCTTTGGCTTGAAGAAGCCGGCCAGCCTAAATTCCGCCTCAAACAAATCACCGACGCCGTCTATAAAAAAGGCGCGGCGACCTTTGACGAAATAACAGCCCTGCCTGAGCCGCTCAGAAACGCGATAAAAGAAAAATTCCGCATACTCGCCATAGAGCCCGAGACAATACTGGAATCCCGCGCCGGAGACGCCGTAAAAGGCTCCTTCTGGCTGAAGGATAAGCAAAAGATAGAGTCAGTCCTCCTTAACCTTTTCCCCGGCAAATGGAGCATCTGCGTGTCCACCCAGGTTGGCTGCCCGGTGCAGTGCGTTTTCTGCGCCACCGGCCGCAGGGGCCTCAAGCGCAATCTCTCGCCCGACGAGATAGTTTCGCAGTACATCTTCTGGGCCAACTACCTGAAAAAAAACCGCCCCGGCGAAAAGATAGGCGGCGTGGTGTACATGGGCATGGGTGAACCGTTCCTGAATTACGAAGCCGTAGCCGAAAGCCTTAAAGTGCTGACCGATCCCGGCCTCATCGGCCTGGGCGACAGACACATCTCGGTCTCCACGGTCGGCCACGTGCCCGGCATACGCCGCTTCGCCAAAGATTTCCCGCAGGTAAACCTGGCCGTCTCGCTGCACGCGGTAGATAACGAATTGCGGTCCACGCTGGTGCCGCTGAACGACAAATACCCGCTTGACCAGATCTCAAAAGCGCTGAAGGATTACATCTACACCACCAAGCGCAAAGTTTTCATAGAATACGTGATGCTTGGCGGGATAAACGACTCGCAGTCATGCGCCAGGCGTCTCACCGACTGGCTGAAAAGCGTGGCCGCGCCTAAATATTTCACCGTCAACATCATCCCCTATAATCAGACCGATCGCGAATACAAAGCTCCCACAAAAGAGCGCGTCGAGGCTTTCTCAAATCTGCTGCTTACCCTCAACACCTCCGCCACCGTCCGCAAAAGCCTCGGCTCGGATATAGCCGGCGCCTGCGGCCAGTTAGCCGGAAAATAAAGTTTTCCGCTTTAAGCTAACGATTGCCATAGGCTTTAAGCCATAGGCCATATGCAGAGTAAAGATTGCTTACTATTTACGCTTTACGCTAACGATTGCCATAAGCTTTAAGCCATAAGCCATATGCAGAGTAAAGATTGCTTACTATTTACGCTTTCCGCTTCCCGACTCCGGACCGCCTATTTACTATAATATGTATATGAAAATGAAGTCTCGCGCGGGAAGATTTTCCGCGCACAGTCAGTCAACCCGGAGGGCGGCAGCATGATGTCCAACACTTTCACCGATAATCTTTCCACGGTGCGCAGGACCAAGATAATCTGCACCATAGGCCCGGCGTCTGAAAGCGAAAGCTGCATCCGCGACCTGATAAAAGAGGGCATGAATGTCGCGCGCATAAACTTTTCCCATTGCAAGCATGAGGAAGCCCTCAACCGGGTGCGGATACTGCGCGCGGTGCGCAAAGAGTTGGATGTGCCTCTGGCCATTATGCTGGATACCAAAGGCCCGGAAGTGCGCATGTTCGGCTACAGCAAGCCCGTGACCCTGTCAAAGGGCGACACGCTTTATATAGAGAGCACCGAGCGCCAGCCTGCGGAGATCACCGACCTCCCGCCTGAGAAGCGGCATTTCTACACCAACCTGCCGCGAATAGACAAGCTTTGCCGGATAGGCACCCGCGTACTACTGCAGGACGGCTTTATAGAGTTGGAAGTCTCACAATTGCACGCCGAATGGCCCGGAGCCGTCAGCCTGCGCGTACTTAACGACGGGAAGCTGAAAGACAGCGCCCATCTGGCTATCCCCGGCGTGCAATACCCCATCCCGTTCATGTCCGAAAAAGACAAAAAGGATATCGCCTTCGCCGTGGAAACCGGCTTTGAATACATAGCGCTGTCCTTTGTGCGCACCGCCAAAGACATCGCCGAAGTGCGCGATATCATACGCGGCGTAAACCCCGATTCCCAGATAAAGCTGATAGCGAAAATAGAGGACAGGCAGGCCCTGGCCAACCTTGACGACATCATACGCGATTCAAACGGCGTTATGGTGGCGCGTGGAGATTTGGGCATCGAGCTGCCCATAGAGGAACTGCCCAATCTGCAGAAGACCATTATCAACCGCTGCTACCTGGCCGGCAAGCCGGTGATAGTTGCCACGCAGATGCTGGAATCCATGACGGAAATGACCTACCCCACCCGGGCTGAGGTCACCGATATAGCCAACGCCGTGCTTGAGCTGACCTCATCCGTAATGCTTTCCGGGGAAACCGCAAAGGGAGCCCACCCGAAACGCGTGGTAAACATGATGGGGCGCATCATAGACCGCACCGAATCCAGCATAGATTATCACACCCTGGCGCGCATCACGCACGACTATGTCAACCGCGATGAGATCACAAATATCATGGCGTACAGCGTGGTAAACACGGCGCACGACTGGAACGCTAAAGCTATTGCGGTAGTGACGGCCAGCGGCATCGGCGCGAGAGCCCTTTCAAAGTTCCGCCCCGGAGTGCCGATATACGCCTTCACCCATCACGAAACGCTCTATCATCAGCTCGCCCTGAACTGGGGGGTGGTGCCGTTCCTCATAGAGAACCCTGAAAATCTCCGCTTCAGCGACGTGGCTGGGAGAATCATAGCTATGCTGCTGAAAAAGGGAGCAATCGAAAACGGAGAGAAACTGATCTTTATGGCCTCAAGCCCTTTCGGCAAGCTCCGCCCCACCAACACCATCCGCTGCGAAGTGGTAGGCGACACAACCTTCCATGAAGCGACCTGACCCCGCCGCGCGGCTATAGTTTTCTTTTATCCATCATAGCTTTAAGTGCCTCAGCCATGGCCGAGACCGGCCTGTCCTCCGGCTTTTGCCTTGAAGGCTGGTTATCCCGCCGGGGCGGCTGATTGTCGCGTGGCTGAGCCTTTACCTGCGCCTGCGCCAGTTTAGCCGCCTGTCTGTCTTCCCTGGCGCCGATCACGGGATTGGTCTTCATAGAAAGCGCTATGCGCTTGCGCTGGGCGTCCACCTCCAGCACCGTCACCTTAACCTGCTGGCGGACCTTCACCACGCTGGAGGCTTCCCTCACATAATTATCCGAAAGTTCGCTGATATGGACCAGGCCGTCCTGGTGCACGCCTATGTCGACAAACGCGCCAAAAGCCGCGACATTTGTCACGATGCCGGGCAGTTTCATCCCGGGCAGCACGTCCTCGATTTTCTGCACGTCTCCGAAGCTGAAAGCTTCAAATTTCTCGCGCGGATCGCGCCCGGGCTTGGCCAGCTCAGCCACGATATCCCTGAGCGTGGGCTCGCCGGCGTCTCCGGAAATATATCTGGGGATGTCTATCTTCGCCCTCAAAGCCGCGTCGGACATGAGCTCGCTCACCGAGCAGCCCAGATCTTCCGCCATTTTTTTAACTATCTCGTAGCGCTCCGGGTGGACCGCGCTTGAATCCAGCGGGTTTTTCCCGCCGCGTATCCGCAGGAAACCGGCCGATTGCTCAAAAGCTTTAGGGCCGAGCCTGGCGACTTTTTTTAAAGCGGCCCGGGATTCAAAAGCGCCGTTGGCGTTCCGGTGCTCCACGATATTTTTAGCCAGAGTCGGACCAAGGCCCGACACATAGGCGAGCAGCTCTTTGCTGGCGGTGTTTAATTCCACGCCCACGCTGTTAACGCAGCTTATCACCGTATCATCCAGGCTTTTTTTCAGCTCAGGCTGATCCACATCGTGCTGGTACTGCCCGACACCTATGGCCTTGGGGTCTATCTTCACCAGCTCCGCCAAAGGGTCCATCAGCCGGCGGCCTATGGAAACAGCGCCGCGCACGGTGATATCCGCGTCTGGAAATTCCTCTCTGGCCACCGGTGAAGCGGAATATACCGAAGCGCCGGACTCGTTCACCATCACTATCATCACGCCCTCAAGCTTCAGGCCTTTCACAAACTCTTCGGTCTCGCGCCCGGCGGTGCCGTTGCCTATGGCGACAACCTCGGTCTTATACTGCGCGCAAAGCTTCTTAATTTTGAACGCGGCCTCGGCCTCCCTGTTATCTCCCTGGGTGGGGTAGATAACATCATTAGAAAGCAGCATGCCCTGCCTGTCCAGAACTACCAGTTTGCAGCCGGTCCTGAACCCCGGATCCACGCCCAGTATATTTTTATGCCCCAGCGGCGAAGCCATCAGTATCTCGCGCAGATTGCGGGCGAAAACGGCGATAGCCTCCTTCTCCGCCCGCTTCTTGGTCTCAAGCCTCACCTCGGTTTCCATGGACAGGGACATGAGGCGACGGTAACCGTCTTCAGCGGCCGCCTTCACCTGGGCGGAACACGCGTTTCCGCCTTTAACAAACAGCGGCAGCAGCAGAGGCAGCGCCTCTTCTTCCGGCGCCTCAACCCGCATCATCAGAAACCCCTCCTTCTCTCCGCGCCGCATCGCCAACACGCGGTGGGAAGGAGCTTTCAGGGCCGGCTCTTTCCAATCAAAATAATCCTTAAACTTTATGCCTTCGGCCTCTTTGCCCGTCATCACCTTTGAATGGTATATGCTTTTGGAAAAGAAAACTTCGCGCATCCGCGCCCGGGCGATCTCGTCCTCGCTGACGCGCTCAGCTATTATATCCCGCGCGCCGGCCAGAGCCTCCTCTCCGTCCTTAACGCCATTCTCCGCGCTTATGTAAGCGGCGGCAAGAACAAAAGGATCTTGCGGCCCCTGCGCGAAGACGGCGTCCGCGAGCGGCTCCAGCCCTTTTTCTTTGGCGATAGTGGCGCGGGTGCGTTTTTTAGGGCGGTAAGGCAGGTATATGTCTTCAAGTTTTGAGAGCGTGACGGCCCCCTCAATCTTTTTCTTTAACTCGTCCGTCAAAAGGTTTCGCTCGGTCAGAGATTTAAGTATAGCCGCGCGGCGCTCATCCAGCTCCTTTAGCTGTGAGAGGCGGTCGCGGATGGCGGCAAGCTGCACCTCGTCGAGATTACCGGTGGCTTCCTTGCGGTATCTGGCGACAAAAGGGATAGTGGCGTCCTGGGCGAATAGCGCCGCCGCGGCCCGCACCCCCGACTCGCTAAGCGAAAGTTCTTTGGCTACTCTTAAAACATAAACTTCACTCATATACCGGCCTCCGGAAACCGATTTAACCTGGGGTAATTCCGACTCCATACAGTATTCTACGATTTCTGTAAGGTAGTTCCGGGGACAGTATATTTAATTCACACCAGTTTAGGCTGGTAGTTTTTGGAGTTAAATATACTGTCCCCGGAATTCCCGGCGCTTGCATAAGCGCGCCGAGCGGGTGGAGCCTTGCGACACTGGGCCCGATCCGGAAGGGCGGGCACGGTGTGGACGACGCATGCAGTGTCCGATAGCCAAGCAAACTGCGGCAAAGTCCACCCTGTTTTTGCGTTCCAGTCCCCCGCCACCCTGCGAACTCTTTTAGTCATCAGCTTCCCCGATAAACAAAAAGAGCCGGGCTTTTGGGCCGGCTCCTTTTAATCCGTCTTTCCGGCGCAAGCCGGAATCCAGGGTTCGTAGTGATCTGGGCACCGGCTTCCGCCGGTGAGACGAACCCACTAAATCTTCCCGGTTACGGATTCCCCATAGACAGGATAGCTATCACCCGGCGGTTTGCCTGGCGGCCGTCATCGGCTGTATTAGGGGCGACTGGCTGGGCCTTACCCATTCCCTTCGCCGACAAGCGGCTCGCATCCGCGCCATCGATCTCCACCAGATGCTTTATTACGGCATTGGCCCGAGCCTCGGAAAGCTTTAAATTATAATCTTCATCGCCTTGGTCGTCGGTGTAGCCCTGCAGCTCTATGCGCGCGGTGGGGTTGGCTTTCATAAAAACCGAAATCTCCGTCAGCTGCGCGGCAAAATCACCTTTAATTTCGGCTTTGTCATAATCAAATTCCATAGCTAACTTCATGCACAATTTGTCCGCCTGTTCCCAGGGGCAGGCCGGGTCGCCCGCCGCGCCGCGCACAGCTGCCACCACAGCCGGCGTCACCGAACCCGGAGCCGCCACCAGCAGCAGCCTGTCCAGCGCCTGTACCTCCACCGTAGAGCCGGCCGGGCAACCCTCGGTATCCACGGCTATTGCCATGGGCGTGCCGGGGCACTTATCCAAAGAATCAGCCACGCCGTCAGCGTCAGCGTCCATAGGGCAGCCAATCGCGTCAACTGCTGTCCCCGTGGGAGTGCGCGGACATTTATCCAAAGAATCAGCCACGCCGTCAGCGTCGGTATCCGGGGCGCAGCCGCCAGTCAGAACCGCTCCGCCCAGCGAAGTGCCGGGGCACTTTACGGAGTCCGCCGGGAGAACCGTCGCCGCGGCCGGCGGTTCTTTACCAGCCGGGGCCGCGCCGAAGCTGTAGGTAAATTTTATCGCCGGGACCAGATATCTGGGATTAACGCCCGAAGCGAATACAAGGTGATACTTCAGTTCGCCGCCGATCTTCATATTATCGTTCAGCGGATACATAATTCCGCCGCCCAGATTAAGGCCGGGGTAGTAAGCGCTGGCGGAGTCCACCGTGCTTACCACGGCGCCGCCGGATTTCACGTCGCCGGAAGTGTTGCGCGCGTTATAGATGCCCAATCCTAAAATGCCGTATACGGTCTGCGCGCCTATTTGCTTTTCGGCTTTTAAATACGGGGTCAGGCCCAGCGTAGAGTAACTGATAGCCGAATAATCAAACCCGGGGATGCTCTGCGCTTCGGCGCGCGTGTGGAATAGGCCGACTCCCACCGTAAACATGTCGTCTATTTTGTACCCCTCGTAACTGAGGTCAAATCCGATGCCGCCGCCGGCAAAATCTTTCCAGTCGCCCTTGGCTATCGCGGAACCCACGCCCGCGCCGGCCTCAATCTTCATCTCTCCCGCGAACGCCGAAGCCCGGCACGCGGAAAGAACTATAAGCGCTATCATTATTTTTTTCATTTTAAATGCTCCCGCCTTAATTTTCAGCAACCCGGTTGCCAGCGATATTAAAAGCTATAGCCAAAGCCGACTGAGGTCGTGTAAGTGGTGTCAACCCAGCCCATGCCGCCGGTAAAGGATATATTCTTGTCCGGTAGAATCGCCTTTATGCCCACGGCAACCGCGTCCTGCTTTTGGAAGTTGCCGTAGCCGACGCCCATGGTAAAGTTTTTGCCGGGGGTGGGGTTCGGAATTGCCGCTAAAGCCGCGGCGGAAGCGATGCCGGAATAAGCCGTCCTCAACTGCCGGAAGTTAACCGCGTCAAAATCGCTGTAACCATCAGCCACGCCGGTCACGCGCGCGGCGCCGCCAGTCGCGTCATTTCTGAATGTCGCACCGCTGTCGTCAAGAGTCATCGAGGTGGAATGGGTTCCGCCGGAAAGCCTTGTCTGGGTTTGATTGATAGCCACGCCATGCGATACGCCGCTGTCCGTGTTTACCAGAAGAGTGGCTGACGCGGGCTGCAGATCAAGTTCCGTGCGTGCATTGCTTAAAACCGCGTCGGTATCGGACACCAGGGAAACAGCGTTGGTGGCGCCCTCGATCACCATCCCGTTATTAGCGACATTGATCGTGGCGTTAGCCGTCGGGTTCAGGCTGTAGATATTTCCGTTCACGCCCAGGGAACCGTCAATATACATGCCGCCGTTGACCTGCGTGCCGAAATCAAAAGAATTGAGCCCGACTACGGTGTTCTGGGTCTCTCTCACCACAATGCTGTTGTTCGGGAGAACGCCGCCGTTATAACTGATTATCGTGGTGCTCGCGCCCCGCATAGTATTGACTGAAGTGTTGGTGTTACCGATATTATTGATAGAGCCGGAGGTTGCGAAGCCTATATTATTGGTCTTCGCCTCTATATTATTCGCGCCGTTGGTGGCATTGGCCGTCAGATAGTTTACGCCGCTCACGCCGGTGGCGGAGATAGTATTTGACTGGCTGGCCGCGTTAGCGGTCATGCTATTGCTGCCCGCGGTCGCGGTTATGGCGTTACTACCGCCGGTCGCTGTAATCGTATTATTCACATGCGCGGTAAGAATATTATTAGCCGCTGAGGAAATGATCGAGTTATCACCGGTGGTCGCCGTGATATTGTTGTTTACTTGGGCGGTTATCACGTTATCAGACGCAGTGGCAGTGATAGCGTTATTACCGGTGGTCGCCGTGACCGTGTTGCCTGTGCCGCCGGTAATCGCATTAGTCGTTG
>JBAXKK010000031.1:0-26382 GCA_037137395.1 Elusimicrobiota bacterium | reverse complement strand
AAACTTCAGTTGAAGTTTTCCGCCCGTATAACTGGCGCCCTTCGGGAGGAATACATCCCGTCGGGCCTGTCGCGCATAGCGCTTGGCCCTCTGCCCGCTGTGCGGGGAATCCTGCAGAATAATTTTATTCCCCTGATTTATCTATGGGAATCATTCTGAACTGCAGGATTCGGGTTAACCCCGTGATTGAAATCCATAACCTTACCAAGAATTTTGGCGCCTACAAAGCCGTGGACGCCTTGAGCCTTAGCATCTCCCCGGGGGAGATATTCGGTTTTCTTGGCCCGAACGGCGCGGGCAAGACCACTACCGTCAAGATATTGTCAGGTATCATGAAGCCCACTTCGGGCCGGGTTCTGGTTGGCGGTTTTGATGTGGTAAAGCAGCCGCTGGAGGCCAAAAAAGTTCTTGCCTATATTCCAGACGAGCCATTCGTCTACCCCAAGCTTACCGGTTTTGAATTCCTGCGCTTTATCGGAGATATTTATTCCGTACCATATAAAGAGCAGCGGGAGCGCATACCCGAGTTGATGGATCTTTTTGAGATCTACGCCCAAAGCGGCGAGCTTCTTGAATCCTACTCTCACGGCATGAAGCAAAAACTGCTTATCGCCAGCGTTCTCTTGCGCAAGCCCCGTGTCGTGCTGTTCGACGAGCCGACGGTCGGGCTGGACCCGAAAAGCATCCGGCGCTTCAAGCAGCTTCTGCTGGACATATCTAAAAATGGAACGGCGGTCTTCATGTGCACCCATATCCTGGACATGGCCGAAAAGCTTTGCACTTCCCTGGGCATTATTTCCGCCGGCCGCCTGATAGCCAAAGGCACCGTAGCCGAAGTCAAAAAGCTGGCCTCCGGAGCCCATTGCGACCGTTCTCTGGAAGAAGTGTTTTTAGAACTGACCGCGTAGCCGGAAAACCGGAAGATTGGTTCCAATCTTCTGACTCCCATATTTTCATTATGCTGAGCGTCCTTTTAAAAAGAAAGATACTGACCTTTAAAAACAGGATAAAGGCGATGCGGGGCTGGCGCCTGGTCAAGACCCTGATGTTCCTGCTCGTCGGCCTGCTGATGCTGCTGGCGCTTTACGGCGGATTCTGGAGGCTTCTCACCTATCTGGAGGGCGTGCAGCTCATCGGGCCCATGCTTGCCTGGAAACTCACCTCCATGATCCTTCTTATGACTTTTTCCATGGTCATCGTTTCTTCCATCATCATTTCAATGACCACGCTCTATTACTCCTTTGACCTTAAATTCCTTTTTTCCTGCCCCATAAGCCTGCGCTCCCTTTTTATGGACAAGGCCATGGAGACCGTGTTTTATTCTTCGTGGACGCTGCTCCTGGCCCTCCTGCCGTACATTATAGCCCTGGGCCGGGTTAAGGGGCTCGGACCCGGTTTCTATCTTTCCTATATGCTGCTGATGGTTCCGTTTGTCATGCTGGCCGGCTCCTTCGGCATTATCTTCAGCACGCTGGTCATGTACCTTTTTCCCTCTTCCAGGACGAGGGATATAACCTGGCTGCTCGGGAGCTTGTCAGTATCTTTTGTTTATGTCGCGTTCCGGTTTATGAAGCCGGAAACGCTTCTCCGGCCGGACAGCCTTGAGGTGGTGGCTCAATATATACAATATCTGCAGTCCCCGACCGCGCCGTATCTGCCGTCGTGGTGGGTGACGAAGGCGATGATCTCTTATCCAGCCGGAAACTGGGGAGCTTTCTTTTTTTATGCCGGCGTCCTTTTCGCGGCGGCCCTTATAATTTACGCGGGCGTGTATTTTGTTTCAGGGTTCGTATACGCGAAGGGTTTCAGCGGTGCCCAAAGTTCGCCCAGGTTCCGCGGTACCGCCAGGTTGATCCCGGAGCAGCGGATCGTAATAAAATTCGGGAAATTCAGGCAGCTGCTTACCTTTTGCTGGAAGGATAGGCTGCTGCTCCTGCGCGATCCGCGCTACTGGTCGCAGCTCATACTCATCGCGGCCCTTATCGTAGTCTATCTTTTCAGCATACGCCAGCTTCCGCTGGACTCGCAGGATATAAAAAGCCTGGTTTCTTTCCTCAATATCGGGGTGGCGGGATTCGTGATGGCGGCTATCGGGCTGCGGTTTATCTTTCCGGCAATCAGCCTTGAAGGCGGCAGCTTCTGGCTTATTAAATCCTCGCCGGTCACCATCTCCCAGATCATGAAAGAAAAACTGCTGATTTCTATCATCCCTTCGGTCGTAATCGGGGTGGTGTTGATAACATGTTCAAACCATCTGTTGAACGCAGATTTTTTTATTTCCACGCTCTCAACCTGCAGCATTGTTGTGGCCGCCGTAGTTATCTCTGTGATGGGGATAGGTTTAGGCGCGCTCTTCCCGGATTTCAAGGTGGAAAATATTCACCAGTTGGAATCTTCTTACGGCGGTTTTATCTATATGGCCTGCGCGATGGGTTACCTCGGCCTCATGGTGGCGTTGGAATCATGGCCGGTCCAGATGCATTTCGCCCAGCGGTTCGGCCGGGCGCACGCGTGGGACTGGCGGGGGGTGACGCTGTGCGTTGTCGCTTTCACCGCGCTTAACGCGGCGGCGCTTATCGTGCCCTGGAAACTGGGGCTCAGGAACCTTGAGGGACATGAGATTTAAGTACTGCCCGGTATCCGGTGGCTAGTAATCAGTAACCAGTGACCAGTGGTCGGTAACCGGTGGCCGGTGACCAGTAACCAGTAACCGGTAACCGGTAATCAGGGATAAGTTAAAGGTGTGAAGATGAAAAAAATATATTTCGGTGTTTTACCGGTTACCGGTTACCGGTTACTGTTTGTTACCGGATACTTGCTGCTAACTTCCGGTAACTGTTTCGCGGCCAATCCATACGCCGGGAAATTTTTCGCGGAAGGCAGTCCCAAAAAATCCGAGTTCGCGCTCACCTACGATGATGGGCCCGGATATATAACTGAGGATCTGCTGAAATTACTGAACCGATACAATGCCAGGGCGACTTTTTTTGTGACAGGCCAAGCCGTCCGTAAGTATCCCAAAAAAGTAGCGGCCGAGCGCGCCGCCGGTCATCTGATCGGCAACCATACGGATAAACATGAATTTTATCCGAAGGTCGGAAAAAGCGCCGACCGCGAAAAGATACTGGAAAGGGAATTGGACGGCGCCGGCGCCGCCATCGCGGACGCCGCCGGAATCAAACCGGTGTTTTTGCGCATGCCGAACGGCTATGACAGGGACTGGGTCAGAAAAGTGGCAACCCGAAAAGGCTATATTTTGGTCAACTGGACCTACGGCATTGATTGGATAAATATGCCGGAAGCAGAAATGACGTGGGGATACCTTAAAAATCTGAAGCCGGGCGCTATTCTTCTCATGCACGACGGCGGGGGGAAGGGCCGGGAAAGAACGTTGCGCATAACCGAACAAGTGTTGAAGGAAGCCGCGCTAAAAGGGCTCCGCCCGGTGACGTTAGACGTGCTTTTGGCCATACCCGATGCAAAGCCGGTATCCGGTACTGCAAAGTAACCGGTATGAAGTACCGAATTATAGCCGGTCAGGGGCTGTTATTAGTGCGCCTCATCCCTGACGCGTAAAAGAAAGCGGAATAATTTTGTAGAATTGTGATGTATCGGATTATAGCCCCTCGCGGGGCGCGACAGACGGGCAAGTGGCGGAATTGGTAGACGCGCAGGTCTCAAAAACCTGTGATCTCACGGTCGTGAGGGTTCGATTCCCTCCTTGCCCAAAGCTTTTGCGGCTATCGTGACGAGGTTTATAAAAGTGAAAGAGGCGCCGGGTGGCGTCTCTTTTTTATGTGTAGGGAATGCTTATCCGGGTAGGTTCCGCTTTAGGTTTCCAGCGGAACTCGGTTTCCTGCAGTTCCACGGCTATCTGTATTATCTCTTTTATGACGCAGGTGACGGGTATAGAAAAAATTATGCCCCAGATGCCGCCAAGCTCCCAGCCGGCCAATAGAGCGAACAGCACTATGGCCGGGTTGAGTTTTACGGCCTTTTTCATAATGTAGGGTTGCAGAAACCAATCGTCCAGAAAGCGGATGCCGGTGAAAAAAATCAGGATTTTTATGATAGGCAGCGTGGTGCCGAACTGTAAATATGCGACTATGGACGATACCACTGCCCCGACAAAAGCGCCCGCGTACGGAACCAGGCTTGAAAAACCTATCAGTATGGCGATGAAGGCCGAATAATTCAAATCCATTATCAAAAGGCCGGTGAAGGCGATGAGAAAAATTATCAGGGCTTCGGTCAGGATGCCGCGCAGATAGTTGCCCAGTGAAGCGTCTATTCGGGAAGCGATGTGAAGTATAATTTCCGCGTGCCGGGACGGGACGTGGTCCATAAGATAATCAAGTATATCTGAGCCGCCCAGCAGTATGAAAAATGTTATAAAAGGAACCAGAAAAAGCAGCGTAAGGACCGGAAGCAGCGTCAGCAGGAACTGTGGTATGATCTCCAGGGTATGCGTGAGCTTTTCATTCAGTTTTAAACCCGCCAGGAACGGATAACTTTCTACGAGCTTGGCGTTCAGGTTCAGAACGAACTGCTGAATGCGGTCGGCGTAAGCCGGCCATGACTGTTGCAGCGTGTCCATCTCAAAAGAAAGGAAATGAAAAAGAAGATAGATGCCGATAAAGATGAGGACGCCTACGGTCATGTAGAGGCCTATAACGGCGTACAGCCGCTTTATTCCGCGCACTTCAAAGTATTTTATGACAGGGTTCAGGATGTAGGCGAGCGCGGCGCTTAGGATGAACGGGAATACCGCGCCTTTAGCCAGTACCAGCAGATAGGTGAACCCCAGGACGATAAAAACCGGGAGGATGAATTCCTGGTAACTCCTTTTAGCGGCGGTTTCGTTGGACATAAAATATTCAGGCTTCTTTACGCCTGTGGCTTCTCTATGACCGCCCGCAGGCGGGCCGACATTATCTTGGCCAGTTGTGTGGCGATGACAACGCCGATCTTGGGCCGCGCGAAAAGCAGCGTTTCCAGTTTTATTTTAAAAAGCATGAAGACTTTGGTTTCTTCAAGAGCGTAAACGGTGGCGGTTCTGGGCATCTCTTCAAGAAGCGCCATTTCACCGAAAAATTCCCCGGGTTGTACTTCGGCGATGATCTCGCTCTTCTCTGTGCCGCGCTCCAGCCTGGACAGGGCTATCTTGCCCGAGAAGACTATGAACAGGGCCCGGCCTATGTCGCCTTGGGTGAAAATGGTCTCGCCCTTAAGATAAGTGCGCTCCTGTAGGTTTTCCAGAATGTGGATAAGATCCCGCTTTTTAATCCCTTCAAAAAGCCGGATGTTTTTCAGGAAATCTATTTTCTTGAGTGTTTCCTTGTCGTAGAGGCTGCTTAATATGTTTAAAGCTTTGAGCATTCTGTCTCCCTGGTGAAGAGCTGTGGTAATTACTGTCGCGCCTTTTCCTATTTCTTAAAAAAACCGTAGATGCTTTGCGCCGCGCGAAACCAGCCGGATGAGATGCCGCTGGCGACGGTCTGAACGGCGCTGACTACCGGGTCAAGGGCGGTAAGTTTGCCGTCCGCGTTCAGGGCGAGGTATTCCACGGCCTTGGCGGTATAGCGGACCTGTCTCAGGGTGAGGATCGCTTGCGCTGCAAGCGCGATGAAAGCCAGGGTCGCTGCGACTACGCATACTGTAATTATTGTTGTCATGATATTCTCCTGAGGGAAAACTAAAAGGCTGATTCCAGCCTCTCAGTTAAAGTATATAAAATTTAGACCTCGGTCATCACTATTGCCGCATTAACTGAGGGGGGGCGTGCCCGAGGCCGGCCTACATGCGTTATTTGTTTAAAATGCGGCGCTCAAGGACCTTCATTCTGGCCAACAAGATGTCGTTATTAAAGGGTTTGGGCAGGTAGTCGTCGGCCCCGGTTTCATAGCCGCGTACCTGGTCTTTGGCTTGTGTCATGACTGTCAGCATTAGTACGGGCATTTTCTTAAATCTGCCGTCCCTTCTTATGTGTTTTAATAATTCGAATCCGTCCATCTCCGGCATGTTCACGTCCAGCACCGCCATATCCGCCCCTTCAGCCTGGAGCCTCTCCCAGGCCAGCAGGCCGTTCATCTCCGCGGCCACTTCATAACCGGCCTCAATAAGTACTTCCGCCAGCAGGTCCCTGAAAACATCGTTGTCTTCAGCTATCAGTATTTTCATAAGGTTTCCTCCGCCCGGCTTTTGTAAGTGTATCCGGTCCCGTAAACGGTCTTAATGTTTTCCCCGTACGCTCCCAATTTATGTCTCAAAGCTTCCACATGTTTATCTATGGTTTCAAAATTAACATGGCCGGATTTTTCCTGCCAGATAGTTTCCATCAGGGATTTTCTTGAGACAACGTGGTCCTCGTTGCTCATGAGCATGAAAAAAATTTCAAATTCTTTCGGCGTGAGATCGTCCAAGATCTTGTTTTTGCCCGATGGGAGGCGCAGTTTCACTGTTTTTGAGACTCTGTCCGCTTCAATATGACCGTCAGCGGATTTGATCTGGGTCTTGGCCATGTTCAGACTGGGTAAAAGACGCCGCATGTGGGCTTTTGTTTTTGCAAGCAGCACCTCTTCGTTTATATCGCTGGTTATAAAATCGTCGGCTCCGTTCTCAAGGAAACCGGAGATCTCCGAATTAGAGATTTTGCCAGGACGGCTGAAGACTATTACCGCGATATTATTCCTTCCGCTCAGCAGAGTTTTTAGATCTTTAGGTGAAGCGAGCCCGGTGTCGCATATTTCCACTAAAGCCAGTCCCCAGGCGTCCTTGGATATACTGCCGATGGCCGCCAGGTCCGGGAGTGGAGTGACGCTGAAGCGCGCTCTGGAAAACACGCTGAGCCATTTGTCAGATGTTTCCCCGTCCGGGGTAACAATCCATAAAGTGAATTTAATCATGATGTTTAATTCGCTTATTGTATAATAAATACCATATAAGTACTATGAGATCCGGCGAACCGCGGGGACTATGCCAATGGCGTTGTTATAATGTAATATTATTATAACTTTTCTGAAACATCGTTTCCGTACAATTTAACTGAACGGTACAAAGGGAGATTACTATGGATTTAAGTACTATTTTCGGAGTGTTCGCTTTCGGGCTGCTTATCTTTGTGGGTATCATCACCAAGCAGCTTACGGATTCGCTGGTCAATCTGCACGGCGTTTTCGTCGTGCTCGGCGGTTGTTTTGTGGCTATGCTGCTTAATACACCGCTTGTACATCTGGTCAAGGCGTTTGTGGGACTAAAATCCCTTATGTTGGATGACAATAGCGATGTCAAGAAAATCATTCCAGTCATGACCAGCCTGGCGGAACAGTGCCGGATGAGGGGGCTGTCCGCTCTTAAGGACGCTGATCCTACCATTGCAAAAGGCTTTCTGAGCCGCGTCTCGCTGGCCGCGCTGGAGTACAACGACTTTAATTTCGTAAAGCAGGTAATTGAGCAGGAAATTAACCAGGGGGCGGATGAGGTCAACGAAGTGGCAAATGTTTACCGAACCATGGGTCTTCTTATGCCCATGTTCGGCCTGTTGGGTACGCTTATAGGTATCATAGGCGTGCTGCGCGACCTCGCAAACCCGGAAAACGTCGGTCCCGCTATGGGCGTAGCCATCACTTCGGCTTTTTACGGCATCTTCCTGGCTAACATGGTTTGCGTGCCTATAGCCGGCAAGATCCGCTCCAGGATCTGGCTGGATGTGAAAATGAAGTCCATGATCCTTGATGGCGTTCTGGAGATAATGAAGGGCAGCATTCCTATAGTCGTGGAGCGTAGGCTGCAGGCTTATCTGGGTTAGCCAGGTCTCCTCAGTCGCCGCGACATCTGTTTTAAGCATCCGTGAAAGAAGTTTTGAAGGTTTCGGGGAATATTTATGGAAAAGAAAAATTCACTTTTCGCCGGATTGAGTTCAGCTCCGGCTTCCCCGTTCTCTCCGGCGTCCGCGTCCGCGCCCAAACCGGCTGCTTCAGACCAGGACATTACGGCTCTTAAGCAGAAGATGGAGGCGCTGGAGGGAACTATCGCCGCCGTACTCGAGAAAAAAATTGGAGAGGCTTTAAAAGGATCCGTTCCGGCCGCGCCCAGGCCTCCGGACATGAACGCTCAATTTCTGCTGACCAGAATAGGCGAGCTGGATAAGCGGCTGGAAGAATTTGCCCGCAGCGCCATGGTGTCGTCCAGCCAGATTAAAAATATTGAGGAGTCCAAGATCAGCGCCCGCCGCGAGATAGAAGATCTGCTCAAAGTCGTGCGCGAACAGCAGAAGTATTCCGAACTTGACCGCCAGATGCACGACCAGCTTGAGAAATCCTGGCGCCGGGTGGAAGAGCTGGAAAAAAAGCTGATGGATTTTTACGGCTCGATCCTGACCGGCCAGCAGAAGAAAGAGGATATAGACGGCATGCTTTCCAGGGACCTCGGCGGCAGGATAGAGGCTCTGGCCGCCAGGCTTGAACTGCACACGCAGGCCGTGGAGGCCAAACTTCTGGCTCAGAACGCTTCCCTCGCGGTGGTTGCGGATATTAAAAAAGAAGTTATGGCCGAACTTACCCGGACCCGGGAGGAGACCCTCGCTCTCGGAAAGGAACAGGCCGCGGCTTTGCGGGCCATGTTTGAGGAACTGATGCCGGGTTCGGTTACAGCCGAACTAGAGCGGAGCCGCCGGGACGCGTCCGAAGAGATAGGGCTTTTTAAAAAAGAGTTTTCCGGATATATGGCTGACATGCGGGTCATGCTTGATAATTTTAACCGCGCGGCGCGTGAGAATCTGGTCAGAGCTGAAGGGGTGCAGGAATCCGTCGCCAAAAATACGGCAGACACCGCCGCCCTTCTTAAGGGGAATTTTGAGAAGATAAGCGAAACTCTGGACCGCGAAGGCGGGAAATTCCTGTCTGAACTTGAGCAGCGCAATAAGCGGCACTTTGAGGCCCTTAACACGAAATACGCGGACGCCCTTTCAAACGCGGCCGTGCTGGATTTTATCGGCTCCTCTGCGGATGTTTCATTAAAAAAGATGGCGGCACTGGAGGAGACGCTGTCCGGCCTGATAAATGAGGTGGACAAAGACAGGCTCAGTGCCGCGCTGGGAGTTTCCGGCATGCTTGTTCGTAAAAATTTTGAGGCCATGGAAGCGTTGCTGGCCGGGATCAGGCAGGATGCGTCAGGGCTTGAGCGGATTAAAAATGAGACGGGAGACAAATTAAAAGGCTTTTTCAGAGAGGGAAGCAAATAACGTTATGATACACCGAAACCGGAGGGAGGAACTGGAAAATCAGCTGAATAAGGGCGCTCTTTGGGCCGTCACCTACGGCGACCTTATGAGCTATCTGATGATATTCTTTCTGGTGCTCTTCTCGTTCTCCATAGCCAAGACTGACAAGGCCAAGACCCGTAAATACGAGGAATCCCTCGTCAACATTCAGAAAGCTTTCGGCGGCAAGTTAGACAAAAAACAGGTCGAACGCGCCAAAGCCCAGGATCAGGAAGATAAAGTGGCCGACAAGCTTAAGGAGAGCATGGCGACTAATCAGATGTCCAATCTGGTCCAGATAGATTCTAACGAACACAGGGTGAGACTAGTTCTGACCGAAGCGGTGCTTTTTGATTCCGGCAAGGCGGACCTGAGAGGGCGGGCTAAAGATGTTCTTAAATCCATAGCCGAGGAACTTAAGAAGCTTCCTAATGAAGTGCAGGTGGAGGGCCATACCGACAATGTGCCGATACGTGCCGGGCGGTATTTAACTAATTGGGAGCTGTCCATGGCCAGGGCCTACAGCGTCATACAATTTTTGGAATCTACCGGGATGGATCCCAAGAAACTGGCCGGCATCGGCTACGGGGAAAACCGGTCAGTAGCGGAAAACACCACTATAGAAGGGCGCGCCAAGAACCGCCGCATAGAGATATCGCTGTTGAAGACCGACTAAGATTCCCTTTCAAGTCAACCTTCAAAATCAGGCTCCTTTTTGATGTTTTTGTATCCCAAACATCCAAAAAGGAGCCTGTTATATTTTGTATAATTATTTTGATTTTATATAGAACGACGCGAGGATATTATACAGATGCCCACTGAAAACATGGATTACTCCAAAACGGTTTTTCTGCCCAGGACGGCTTTCTCCATGAAAGCTGACCTGCCCAAAAAAGAGCCCGGCCTGCTGGAATTCTGGAATAAAATCAACCTTTACGCCAAAATGCTGGAAAAACGTAAAGACGCCAAGCCTTATATCCTGCACGACGGGCCGCCCTACGCCAACGGCCATATTCATATCGGCCACGCCCTGAATAAACTGCTAAAAGATATGACGGTAAAGTCTCGGTGCCTTACCGGTCATTATACGCCTTATATTCCCGGCTGGGATTGTCACGGCCTTCCAATCGAGCAGGCCCTGCTCAAAGAACTTAAGATGGGGAAAAGGCATATTGACGACGTCGCCGCTTTCAGGAAAACGGCCAGAGAATTTGCCGGGAAATTTATAGACATACAGCGCGAAGAATTTAAGCGTCTGGGCATTATGGGCGACTGGTCCAACCCTTATATCACCATGTCCAACGACTACGAGGGCACGGTCATAAAAGCTTTCCGTGAGCTGCTGGAAAAGGGCTATATTCACCGGGATAAGAAGACTATTTACTGGTGTATCTCCTGCGAGACCGCCCTGGCCGACGCCGAGGTTGAATACAAGGACAAGACCTCGCCGTCAGTCTATGTTAAATTCCCTCTTCAGTCCCCTTTAACGTCTCTTTTCGGCTCCGCGGTAGAAGGGCGAAAGGTTTCTATCGTTATCTGGACCACCACGCCTTGGACCCTGCCGTCCAATATGGCGGCCGCCGTATCAAAAGAAGAAACCTATCGTTTACTGAACACAGACGGTGAATATCTGATAGTTGCCGATAAACTGGCGGATGCTTTCCTGGCCGAGACCGGCGTTAACGCTTCTAGGGGCGCGCAGATCGCCGGCGAAAAATTAATTGGTCTGAAATACGACCATTGCCTCGCGACGCATATGCCTGAAAGCCGTCGCTTTCCAAGGGTTATAATCTCCACGGATTTCGTGGACATGTCCACCGGCACGGGCATCGTGCATATAGCGCCCGGGCACGGCGAGGAAGACTTTCACGCCGGTAAGAAATGGGGGCTTGAAGTGTTCTGCCCGGTAAACGAGGAAGGCCGCTTCACCGCTGACGCCGGCATATTTGAGGGGCTGAAAGTTTTTGAGGCTAATGAAAAAGTGCTTGAGACCCTGAAGGGAGACGGGTTGCTGCTCGGCTCCAAGGTTATAACCCACAGCTATCCGCACTGCTGGCGCTGCAAACAGCCTGTCATCTTTCGTGCCACGGAGCAATGGTTCCTTAAGGTGGACCTGAAAGATCTGCGCGGCACGCTGCTGAAGGAGGCCGACAAGGTTGAATGGATCCCCAAAGCCGGCCACGAACGCATGGTTTCCATGCTTAAGCAGCGGCCTGACTGGTGTCTTTCCCGCCAGAGATATTGGGGGACTCCGATCATGGCGCTGTACTGCGAGGATTGCGGCAAGCCTCAGACAGGCAGCGGCCTGCTGAAAGGCTTTGAGGAAAGAGTGTTCAGGGAAGGCAGTGATTTCTGGTTCTCCGAGGATGTTAAAAATTTGCTTCCCGAAGGATATAAATGCGCCTGCGGCGGAACCGCGTTCCGCAAAGAAAAAGACATCATGGACGTCTGGTTGGACTCGGGCGTTTCCTGGTACGCTGTTCTGAAAGACAAAAACAGATTCCTGGCGACCGGCAGCCAATCCGTCCCGGCGCCTCTCGACAAAGGCTCCGCCTACCCCGCTGACATATATCTGGAAGGTTCCGACCAGCACCGCGGCTGGTTCCAGACCTCCCTTATTCCGTCGGTGGCGCTCAACGGCCATCCGCCCTATAAGACCGTGCTCACCCACGGCTTCGTCCTTGACGACCACGGCCGGGCCATGCATAAATCTATGGGCAACGTCGTGGCTCCTCAGGAAGTCATAACCAAGTACGGCGCCGAAGTTTTGCGCCTGTGGGTGGCGCTAAGCGATTATTCCGAGGACATTCGCATTTCAGACAAGCTGCTCAGCGGTCCCATAGACACCTACCGCAAGATCCGCAACACTATGCGCTACCTGCTCGGGAATCTGAGCGACTTTAAACCGGAAAACAGCCTCGAGGATTCGCGCCTTCTGGAGATCGACCGCTTTATGCTTATGCGTCTGGCAGAAGTCACTGCAAAGGTTCGCGGGCATTATGAGTCCTTTGAGTTCCGTCAGGCCATACGCGCCGTCACGGATTTCTGCATCCTGGACCTGTCGGCTTTTTATCTGGACGCTCTTAAGGACCGGCTGTACACTTATAGCGCGGATTCCTTGGAGCGCCGCTCAGCCCAGACCGCGCTTTATGACATCCTGACCGCCGTGCTTAAAATGGTCAGCCCCGTGCTGTCGTTCACGGCCGAGGAAGGCTGGCAGACGCTTAAATCCGAGATAGCGCCGGGGCTGGAAGAAAGCGTTTTCCTGACCGATTATCCACAATTCCCGGCTTCGCGACTGGATAAAGAACTCGGGGAAAAATGGGCGCGCATGATGGGGCTGCGCGAAACAGTTACCAAGGCCATAGAGGAGCGCCGCCGCGAAGGCGTCGTCGGGTCTTCCCTGGAGGCCAAAGTCACTTTCCGCACTTCCGGCGCGGATATGAATAAATTCCTTTCCGATACGCTGTCTTTCTGGCCGCAGATACTTATCGTTTCATCCTGCGCGCTTGAACTTGACCCGGCGGCCGGGGAGTTTGAAGTGCGGGTAGAGCACGCCGACGGGGCCAAGTGCCCGCGCTGTTGGCAATGGAAGAAAGATATTGGCACGGATCCCGCGCTCGCCGGAGTCTGCGGCCGCTGCGCCGAAGCCCTGAATAAAATAAAGGCCTAAGGCGGGACACTACACTAACTATGGGTCTATTTGTGAACGCCTGTGAAAAAATTAAGGCCCCAGGCTTTCTTATCAGGGGGCTTGAGCCGGCATTGGTTCTGGCGGTTTTTTCCCTGGACCGCCTCACTAAGGCCCTCACTCTCAAATATCTGTATCTTAAATCTGAGGTGATCCTGCCTTTTTTAAGGTTCACGTATGTTGAAAATACCGGCGTGGCTTTCGGCATGTTCAGGGATAGCAATAACTTTTTTATAGTGTTTTCGGTCATTCTTATCGCCGCGCTTATTGTAATGAGGCTGAAATACTCCGGGCAGGGCTTAGCCGCTTCCGTTGGCCTGGCGCTGGTTCTGGGGGGGGCGCTCGGGAACCTCTATGACAGGCTGGCTTATGGTTTCGTGGTTGATTTTTTTGATTTTTCTTTTTTCCCGGCTGTTTTTAATATCGCCGATAGCGCAATAACGGTCGGAGCTTTTTTTCTGATCTTAGGTCTCAGGGAATGATCTTAAAAAGTTAGTGGAACTACTGTCTTGCTGTCTTGCTGCCGCGCTGTCTCGCTGTTTAGAATCTTTATGAAAAACCATCTCGCTATTCTGACTCTGCTGTTTTTTACGGCCGCCTGCAACAGGTCGCCTGAATACTATTTTGAACAGGGGAACCGGCTGGCTTTGTCCGGCCGGACAATGAAGTCCATTGAGATGTATAACAAGGCCCTGCTGCTGAAGAAGAAGTATCCGGAGGCTCTTACCTCCCGCGCTATGGTCTATGAAAAGCTCGGCGACAAACAGAAAGCCGCGTACGACTACGGGAAGGCCATAGATATGGACCCCTCATACGGCCCGGCCTATAATAATCTGGCCGCGCTTTACCTTGATTCAGGAGAATACTCCGCGGCGGTCAGCCGCCTTTCCTCCGCTCTGGAGCTGGATCCCTCTTACGCCTACGCCTATCTCAACCGGGGCATAGCCCGCTATAAACTTTCCGACTATCCCGGCTCCATGGCCGACCTCACCAGGGCGATAGAATTGGATCCAAAGCTTGAATTGGCGAGGTATCAGCGCGCTCTGGCCGCAGTCAAGCTAGGCGACTCTGTAACGGCATTCGAAGATTTAAACTTACTGCTGAACGCCAATACACTCTCCGCGCCGGTTTGGTTTGAGCGCGGCCGCCTGAAGTATAACTCGAAAAATTATCCCGGCGCGATTGAAGATCTTAAAAAAGCCGTGGAACTCAGACCCGACGCCGGGGCTTATCTTTACTGGCACACACTGGCGGTTTTAAAGACCGGCCGCTACGAGGACGCGCTGAAAGACCTGGATCTTACGCTGCAGGCCGCTCCCGCTTACGCGCGCGCCTGGATGCTCAAAGGCGACGTTTACGCGCTTATGAGAAACTTGCCGGCGGCCCGTGAGAGCTATTCAAGAGCACTGGCGCTGGATCCCGCCAACACCGGGCTTTATATGGCCAGATTATCCGCTCTTGACCGGCCGGTTCCGGCGGCAGTGAAGAAGCCCTTCAGAAAAGGATTAAAAAAGCGTTAGAGAAAAGGCTGTTTAGGTGTAATGATTAAACCAATCCACGTCCATTCAAGAGAGACCGCTTATGACTGAAAAAAAAGAAATTTCCGGTTGGCGTAAAAGATTTCTCGCTAACAGGATGAGTTTTGAAAGCATCATGTTTGAAAAAGAGCTGGTCGTGCAGCAGCGCGAAAGCCTTGGCAAGGGCCTGGCCGTCGCCCTCGCCATAGGGCTGTTCGCGTCACTGCTTACCGCCCAGTGGGTGCTGAGGCAGGGGTATTTGTTTACCGCCGCAGACTCCGCAGGTTTCCAAATGGCCTTCACCTGCCTGGATCATTTTAGGTCCGGCGGCGTCTGGAATCTTTTTAAGCCGCTTTCAAATGGTTTCGGTTCCCCGGTGGTCCCGCCGCTTTACTATCTCACCTATGTGCCGGTTCTTAAATTTATTACCGGCAACCTGAATTGGGCGATGATCCTTGTTAACACGTTTTACCTGACCGGGTTGGCACTGGCCGTCTTCATTGCGGTAAAAAAGAACCGGAATAATAAATCCGGCTGGCTCGGAGTTTCTGTAGCAATGGCTATGCCTTTCGTCCTGGAAACAGCCAGACATCCAGATTACAGGCTGGCTTCCATGGCGCTGGCCGCGGCTGCTTACGCGGCTTTCATAAATTCCGAAGAATTTGAATATCCGTCCTGGAGTTTATGGTGCGGTGTTTTTTTTGGTCTCGGATTTTTCGCCGATACCATGTTCTGGGTCTATATGCTTCCGCTTGTCCCTTTCATTATAAGCGGCCTTACCAATCAGTTGTCCGGAGTTTCTATCCTTAAGGGTCTGCTGCCGGGTGCGGTTCTGGCTATGCCCTGGTACGCTTTCGCCTCCGTCTCCTGGGCGGTGCAATATTTTTCCGGCTCCGCCGCGGCGGAAGCATTAAGGCCGGGGCTATGGCTCTGCCTGGCCAGCCTTTCCTGGCTTGCCGGCTTCCCGCTCTTCCTGCTAGGAGCCGCGGCGCTTGTCTGGATGTATTTTTCCGTCTTTATGCCGTACGCTTCCAGAAAAATAGTTGCCGCCTGGTTCTGGGTTCCTTTAGTGATAATTTATTTTCTGTTCAAAGGCCGGCCTGAATATATGTACCCCGCGATGTTGCCCATGGCCCTGGCGGTGGCGGTGATGACGCCCGGTCGGGCGCGCAAATACCTGATGGGTCTGGCCCTGCTTTTACTTGTGGTGAACCAATCCGGGCTGGTGGCGCCTGTTTCTCTATGGGGTGCCCGTTTAGCCGGCAGTCCCAAGCCCTCCGGGGCGCAATACCGGATGCCGGATCTGATGGCCGAGCTTGAGTCTAGGGCGGCCGGACCGGAGGCAGCTAAGGTTGCCCTGGTAGGCGAGGATGAAAACTTTAATCATACGAGCCTGAATTATCTTTCTGAGAAGCTGGGCCATGCCGCGATGAAGTTTGCCGTGCCGCAGCTCGGCACGCTCGGTCTGGCGGATTTCGTGGTCTATAAGACCGGCGCTTTCGGCTCTGTAAGATCCGGCGATTGGGCCCCGCTGGCCGCGGAGATATCCAGACCCTGGTTCGCCAAGGCTTTTTCCCGCGCGGCCTCGTTTAATCTGGCGGATACTTCCCAGCTTGTCCTTTACGCTAAAAATCCGGTATCCCGGCCCGCGTTCCCGGAGGGAAAATATTCCTTTAAAGAAGTGAACCTGGGGGGGGTCCTCATGGAGGAGGGTACCCTCAGACTTTCCGGTTTTAATCCGGCCCGCGGCGTTTACGACAAGGCCGCGCTTTTTTCTCCTTACGCGACCCTGGATGGTTTGGAAATTTACGGCCTCACCATTGAGATAACCGATTTTTCCTGCCGCTCGCACACCGGCGCTGTCTCGGACATCCAGACAACCGGAACCGGTATCGTGCGGATCGTTTCGGCAAAGATAAGCAACTACTCCCTGCAGCAGTATCTTGCCGGAAAATACCCGGGCCTCCAAAACATGGAGGTGAAGCTGGATAAGACGGTGCAGATATCGGGAGAGCGTAACGGAAAGGAAGTGTATTGGGAACTTTCGCTTTCTGCGCTATTGCCGGAAGTGTATCTTCATCTGGAGAATTTAGCCTACGCCGGTTATAATGTTCCCGATTTTCTGCTCGATATACTCAATATCAAATACGACCTGTCCGGGCTGCCATATGACATCCGGTTTAACCGCATAAAAGTTGCAGGCGAAATGCTGGAGATATCCTGAAAATGACCATCGCTTCATGCCGCCGCGTATTTATCCCTTTATGCATCTGCGCCTCCGCGTTTTTGTCCCTGATGTTGAGCGGCTGCGTGCCGCTGCCGGAAGGAGCGTTGGAGGGCATCTCCAGGCCCGACATCCAGGCGACTGAACCGCCATATACCGGGCTCGCGCCTGGCTACAAAACTTATGAAAGAGCCCACTTCCTGGTAAAAGCCTATGCCAGTGAAACTGCTGTCTCCTACTCCGTTATCTGCGAGGAGGGATACAACCGGGTGATGGGCGACGTGGGGCTCTACTCTTTCTCTTTGGCCAAGCCTTATAATATTGTCGTCTATAAAGACTCTGCTGAGTATATAAAAAAGACCGGCCAGCCGAACTGGTCGGGCGGGATGTCGCAGGGCAACGCCATATTGGTTTACGAATCCCAGGGGGCCGGCGCTATACTCGCGCACGAAATGACGCATCTTATTTTTAACGAGTTTATGGGGCTGGCCAACAGCGTGGATTTTAAATGGATCAATGAAGGCCTGGCTGTATACGAGGAGACCAGAGCTTCCGTTTCCTCCAAAGCCGCTTATAGCCAGCGGGTGACTTCGCTGGTGGAGCCCAACCCCGTTCCTTTTTCGCAGATGATCAACCTGGCGCCGCAGGGGGAACAAACTGCTGTTGTTGAGCGCTGGTACGCACAGGTTGGCTCGGTGGTTTCTTTTATGATCAACGAGGGCGGCACGCTCGGTTTTTCCATCTTTATCACCAGGCTCAAGTCCGGAGCTTCCGCGGATGCGGCTGTTTTGGAGGCGTTCCCGGGCCTCTGGAAAAATATCGGCGATATAGAAAACGCGTGGCTGTTGCATGTTAAAAGCTGATTGCCATAAGCTTTAGGCCATAAGCCATAGGCCATAAGCCATAGGCTATAGGCTTTAGGCCATACGCGGAAAATAGGAACTCTCTAAAGTATATGGCGTACGGCAAATAGCAATCGGCAGCCGGTATTCTGCCTATGGCATATGGCTTAAAGCTTATAGCAGTTTATTATGCCCGATAAATTTATTTCTCAGAAAGAAAATTTAAAAAAAGCGGTAATTCCCCTTGAGGGCGTACATTGCGCCAGCTGCGTTGAGCGCATCGAGAGCGGCCTCGCCGGCATGCCCGGCATTCGCGGTGTCTCCGTCCACCTTCCTTCAAGAACCGCTTTTTTAACCTATGATCCGGCTCTCGTTACCACCGAAGGGATAACGTTAAGGATCGCAGAATTGGGCTACAAGGCGCTTGCTGTTTCCCAATCGCCGGCCAAGGCCGAAAATATCGCCGGTGCGGAGCTTGAGCGTGAGAAACGATATTTCCTGAAAAAATTCCTGGTCTCGCTCGCGGTTACCGGTTTCCTGCTGATGGGCCGCGTTTTCGATTCTTCGCCATACACCATGATGCTCGCGGCCGCCTTTGCCTGGTGGTGGTGCGGCTCCCATTTTCACTCCGGCCTTATCCGCTCGCTTAAAGCGCGCGCCGCGGATATGAATACGCTGGTCTCTTTAAGTACCAGCGTCACTTTTTTCTACGGCGTATTTATTACTGTCTTTCCGGCCGCCATGTCCATGTCCTACCACGCGCAGTGGCATGAGGTGGCCATGCTGATCACTTTTATAAATCTCGGGCGGTGGCTTGAAGCCCGCTCAAAGAGCACGGCGGCGGCAGCGGTTTCCAATCTGCTTAAAATCGCGCCCAAGTTCGCGCGCCGCGTCAGGGACGGCAGAGAAGAGCTTATCCGAGTTGAGGAAATACTGCCCGGTGATGTGATTTCGCTCCGGCCCGGGGAACAAGTGCCGGTGGACGGAACGGTCCTCGGCGGCTTCTCAGCCATAGACGAAGCCCTCCTGACCGGCGAGGCTCGGCCGCAGGAGAAAAGCCCCGGCTCCAGGATCTACGCGGGGACGATAAATACTACCGGCGCGCTCGAATTTTCAGCCACCGGCGTCGGGGAGGATATGGTCCTGATGAAGATCATCAAGGCCGTGGAGGAGAGTCAGGCGGCTAAAACCTCAACCCAGCGGCTGGTGGACCGCATCGCGGCCTGGTTCGTACCTTTTGTCCTGCTGACGGCTTTTACGGCGCTGGGATTCTGGCTTTATTATACCGACGTTTCCCGCTCGGTGAATGTGTTCGCCGCGGTGCTGGCCGTGGCCTGCCCCTGCGCTTTGGGGTTGGCCGTGCCCATGGCCGTGGCGGTCGGCTTCGGCCGGGCCGCCGGCCTCGGAATTCTCATAAATAACGGTGATGTGTTGGAGCGCATCTCCAAAGTTGACGTCGTAATCTTTGATAAGACCGGCACCATAACCGAAGGCCGCCTTAAAGTTTCAAAGCTGCGGCCCTGGATGATAACCGAAGCGGAATTTCTGGCGCTGCTTTTAAGCGCCGAATCCAAATCGGAGCATCCCTTCGCGGCGGCGGTCAGGCTTTACGCCGAAGGCCGCGTGCCTTCTTATGAGGCCCCGTCCGCCATAGAGGTGGTTCCCGGCAAGGGCGTAATCGCCCAGCTGAAGGGCCGTGAGGTCAAGGCTGGAAGTCAGAAGTGGTTTATTGAGGAGGGCGTGGAGCTGCCGGCGGGTCCGCTGTCGGAGCTCCGGGATGATGACGGCTCCCTGCTTCTGCTGGCCGAAAACGGGCGGTTTGTCGGATATGCCGCGCTTGCCGATTCTATGCGTCCTGAGGCCGCCGGGCTCATTAAAGAGCTGGCCGCTATGGGTATAAAGCCTGTAATCGCTTCCGGAGACCGAGCGGCCGCTGTTTCGTCCGCCGCGGTAACGCTGGGTATTACTGAATTTTACTCCGAGGTTTTTCCTGAGGAGAAGCGGCAGATAGTCCTGCGCCATAAAGCGCTGGGGCTGAAGGTCGCGGTCGTGGGCGACGGCTTTAACGACGCGGCGGCTCTTTCGGAAGCCGATATCGGTATAGCCCTCCGATCCGGCACAGATATCGCGGTCAGGGCAAGCGATATAACGCTCATGCGTAACGGCATCGCCGGCGTCGCCCAGGCCGTGAAGCTCGCCAGGATTATCCGCAGGGTGATTGTCGAGAACCTGCTCTGGGCCTTTGCTTATAATATCATCCTCATCCCGCTCGCTGCCGGCGCTTTTTATCCCGCGTTCGGTCTGACCATCCCGCCGTATTTCGCCGGGGGCGCTATGGCCTTGAGTTCTGTTTCGGTAGTGATGAATTCGTTACGGCTTAAAAAGATGAAGATTTAGTACAACTGCCGGCAGCCCGGAAGTTGAAACAAGGAGATATCTCATGAAAAATAAATCTACCCGTTTCGGCTATACCTCGGCCCAGGCCCAGAGCGTGAATAAAATAAAGCTTCCGCCCATTGAGGCCTGGGAAAACCAGTATAAGCGGGATTATACTATCAGGATCATACATCCCGAATTCACCTCGGTCTGCCCTAAAACAGGTCTGCCGGATTTCGGCACTATTACGGTGGAATATGTGCCGGGCAAACTTTGCCTTGAATTAAAGTCGCTTAAATACTATTTCCTGCAATACCGCAACCTGGGTATTTTTATGGAAAACATCGCCAACCGCGTGCTTGACGATGTTGTCGCGGCCATAAAGCCCAAATCCTGCGTGGTCACGGGAGAATTTACGCCCCGCGGCGGCCTCCGTTCCGTAATTGAAGCACAATACAAGCGTAAACCTTAAACGGGCGGGGTATCCCAAAAGCGTAAGCCCAGATCGTCTCACCGGCGACCGGCCCCACCGTGAAACTGGGGGGCTTGTCCTCCATAGCCGGGCGAAGGAGGAAAGCCGGTATCCAGCATCAAGAATAGCTGGACCCCGGCTTTCGCCGGGGCGACATCAAAGGCTTCACCAGAACTAGGAAAAGTGTGTCGACGGGCATGTGCGTGTTGTGTGCGCTTTTGTGGGCGGTGTTATAGCAATAGTAATCCGTTTTTTGTAACCTTTCAGAAAGCGGCGGGCGCTTTTGGCGCGGGGGAGCGTGGTTTGGGGGCGGACATCCGGTGAACCTGAAAGTTGCAGTTGCAACTTTCCGCCCGCATAGCAGGCGCCCATGCGGGAGGCATACACCTTCTCGGATACATCGCGCATAGCGCTTGATCCTCGACCCACTGTTGCGGGGAATCCTGCAGAATAATTCTGTCCCCTGATTTTATCAATGAGATATACCTTAAACTGCAGGATTCAGGTTAACTAATGGCAAATATGAAAGTCGTTCTGGTCACTCGTAATCTGGCGGTCGCGGGGTTTTGCGCTGCGGCCTTTAAGAATTCTTCCGCGGATTTTGAATGCGCTTGCGACCCCGGAAAATTTAAGGACGCGCTGAAAGCTGGATTTGACGCCATGCTGCTGGATATGGCTGACTTGGCTGATTTGACGGGATTTAAAACAACCGAAGAAGCGTGCGGCCATCTCAGGAGGCTGGGGCGGAAAAATGTGATAATCGTCATGAGCGCCGCCGTTCTGCCGCCGGGTCAGGTGGTGTCCATTTTAAACAGCGGTGCTAACGATGTTATTACCGGAGAATGGCGGTTTCGTGTGATAGCGGAACAGGTGAAGGCGCTGGTTAATTTCTCCGTCGTGGGAGTTAGAAAAAGCAGAAAAAAGATATCCCTGAACGATGCCTCTATCATCGTTGATATCGCGGCCCGGAGATGTATGGTGTCGGAGGACGCGGCCTCCGTCAGGGAAGTGGCCCTGACCGGAAATGAATTCAAGATTTTAACTCTTTTGGTTTCACGCAAAGGCGCGCTTGTCACCTACATGGATTTTAAGAATAAGCTGTGGCCGGACAGGATGTTTCAGGCGGAAGTAAAGCATTCCCTCCTGCAGCATCTCACCGATCTGAGAAAAAAACTGGGTCCGCTGGGATCGCGGATCGAAAATGTGTGGGGAGAGGGGTTCCGGATAACCTGATGTCGATAAAAATTAAAATGAGCCTCATGATGGCCGCTCTTGTAATTTTGGTGCTGGTCCTTTTTTGCAGCATCCTTTACTTTTCGCAGAGCCGTGTTATTTACGCGCAGGAGGGTCTGAGGCACGCGACCATAGCCGAGTCGCTGGCGCAGGTGGCGGAGGAGAGCCTGCTTAGCGGCGATGACTTTTCGCTGATAAGTTACACCTTCAAGCTTCCGAAAAATTCCGCCCTGGCCGCGGCTTACGTTTTTGACGGGCAAAAATATCTTTCCCACACGGACAAACAGCTTGTTCGGATCGTAGTCGCGGCGCCGCAGGAATTTAACGGGCCGGACGATGAGACCATCTCAAAGGAGATAATGGTCGGCGGGAACAGGTATCTGGTTCGTACGGTTTTTTCAAAAAAGGCTGTCACGGCGGGGATGCGGTCCGCGCTTGACCGGATCTTTCTGGGAATTCTAAAAGTTTCCCTGATGGTTTTTTTGATCAGCATAGTCACGGCTTATTTCTTCGCCCTGAGTCTGGTCGCGCCTGTGCTGAAATTATCCATGGCGGCGCGTCAGGTAGGAAAGGGGGATCTCAGCGTTAAGATGGATACCTCCGCGCCGTCCGGCGGCGGGGATGAGATGGATATGCTTAAAAGGGACTTCAATTCCATGGTGGCCAGGCTGCGCCAGCTTGACGAGATGAAGAAGGATTTTGTCTCCTCCGTCACGCACGAGCTTAAATCTCCGCTCAGCGCGGTGGAATCCTATGTTGACCTCCTGAGCGTGGGGTTTGTCCGCGCTCAGGGAAAGGCGGATGCCGGCATGAAGCAGACGCTGGCCGAATGGATCGGGGATGTGGCCTATATACAGCAGAACACCAGGCGGCTTTTCGCGTTTATAAACGATCTGCTGGACACGGCAAAAATGGAGCGCGGTGTTTTCGGTATAAAAAAATCTAAGGTGGATATGGCGGAACTTGTCGCGCAGGCTATCCGCGTCTTTGCCGTAAAAGCGGAAGGCTTGGGAGTGAAGCTTAAGACTGAGAAGTCGCTTGTCCCTCTTCCGAAGATAATAGCTGACGGCGAACGCGTAAAGCAGGTGCTCCTTAATCTGATTTCAAACGCCCTCAAGTATACGCGGCCTGGGGGCAAAATAACGGTGTCGGCTGAGATAGTTGACGATTTGAGACTGACAATTTTGTGTAAAAGGCATCAGCCGTCCAGCGTCGCCGGGGCTCAGGCAGGCTACGCGCTAATTTGCATATCGGATACCGGTGTGGGCATTCCGGCGGAGGATCTTGAAAGGGTGTTCGGTAAATTCGAGCAGGTTAAGACCGCAGGGTATCTGGTTAAAGGCGCCAAAGGCGTGGGGTTGGGCCTATATATAGCCAAGAGCATCGTTGAGGCGCATGGCGGGGATATATGGGTTGAAAGCGCGGAGGGGGCTGGCAGCCGGTTTTACTTTGCGCTTCCCAGGGGATAAAACATGAAAATGATACTTGTCGTGGATGATGAGGAAGACTTTCACCGGGTGCTTAGGCGGGTGCTTGAGCCGGAAGGTTACAAAGTGGTTTCCTCACTCAGCGCCGAAGAGGCTATGCGGCTTTTGGACGCCGTGGTGCCGGATCTGGCGATACTGGATTGGAACCTGCCCGGCATTACAGGAGTGGAATTGGCTAAGGCGATGAAGCAAAACCCCCGGTTTCAGAAAATTCCGCTGATAATGTATACGGTCAGAGAAAGCGAGATTGATCAGGTTGACGCGTACTCCTACGGCATACAATTTTTCCTCACCAAACCCGTGGGCTCCGCCGTGCTGATAGCTAAAGTCAAACAGCTCCTTCAGTAGCTCGCACTATCGGGGCCCCGGAGTTTTCGTTTGGTCCGTCTCCCCGGCGACCTGCCCCACCGTGAAACTGGTGGGGACGCCGGGGTCCAGATTGTCGGAATAAAACGCCCCTTCGCACATTATCGGGGCCCAACTCCGCCTGTAAAGTTTGAGTCGCATTAGAAAGCGGCGTGTCTTGTGGTTTTTTTACCTACTTCCCGGTTCCTGTATCCTGTTGTATTCCTGATTAAATCTTGATACTTTCTTGATTGTGCTAACTCTGTTTTGGGGGTATACTTTATGTATGACCCGTATTAATAGGGGCGAAACTAAAAAAAATCAATTCGCCGTGCTGCTGGCGGTGCTGCTTGTTCTTGTGGCGCGGCCGGCGCGCGCCCAATGGGATAATATCCGCCAGGTGGGGGGAGCCTCATGCCTGATTGAGAGCAGTACGGGGGAGTATCAGACAAGTTACACGGTGGGCGAACCTTCCGCTTCGTTGTATAAAATGGAGACATCGTCGTCCAGCATGCTCTCGGGTTATCTTTCCCAAATACCGTCAAAAAATCTTTTTATGAATGTCGCGTTCGCGCAAGTCTCCGGCGCAATCAGCCCCATGATTTCCGAGGGCGCGCTTTTGGGTGCTGAAGCCGGCGATTCCGTAAAATTCTTTTTTACAAACGAAGTCTCGTCTGAAGCGGTGTCGCCGGGGCTTGAGGTTGTAGAGGTCCGCGATCACCTTGGCGCGCCGGTAAATTCAACGCAGGCCGTCAGCGCGGCTCTCGTTCCTAACGATACGGTGGTCGCGCTTAATTCTACCGCCGGCTGGAATAAAGGGAGTGTTTACGCCGTCCGCTATTCTTCCGCGGTCGTGGATATCAACGGAATACCGCTTTCGCAGGACAGCACGCATTATTTTACCGTCAAAATGGATCACCTGGAAAAAAATGTTGCTCTGTCTTTGGGCGATTTTAAAACGAAAGTTGAAATCCCTCCCGGCGCTTATTCTTCCGATTTTGGCGTGATAATTTCAACGGCGCAAACCTCGCCCGCGGTCGCGGCCGCGAACAGCAAGCTTACTTCCATGCCGGGCGTCTTTGCCTCGGCGCTCAGGGTTTTAAACGCTTCAGCGTTTGACGCTGTCGGCAGGGACATCCAGCCTTCCCTGCCTTGCGTTGTCTCGTTCCCATACGCTGACGAGGATGGCGATGGCATTGTGGACGGCAGTTTCCCGCCCGTCAGAGTTAAGGATCTGGCTGTTTGGCACCTGGACGAAACAAACGGGCTATGGGTCAAAAGGACAGGAGCTAATATTGATGAGACAGCCAGAGAGGTTGATTTTGAAGTGGAACATTTTTCCTCCTACGCGCTGATGGGGGTGCCGAATACTGATGTTTCCCTCGTCTATGCCTTCCCCGTGCCTTTCAGTCCTAACTCCGGCAACAGCAATCGTTACGGCGACTGGATTCGCCTGATAACTTTCACACAGCTTCCCACCTACGGTAAAATCCGTATTTTCACGATAGCCGGCGACCTTGTACGGGCGCTCGAAGTGGGCCCGGAAGATAAGTCTGAAAAAAAGTGGGATGTCAGGAATTCAGCCGGGCAGATAGTGGCCAGCGGCGTTTACATCTGGGAGATTGTTTCCGGCAAGAACAGAAAGACGGGTAAATTGATGGTGGTGAAGTAAGACAGTGGACAGTGGTTAGTGGACAGTGGTCAGTAAACCAGTGAGCGGTGGTAGCGGGAACGGGCGGAAGGAATATGAAAAAGGTCGAAGCGAAAGGAACGGGGATAAAAGACCACGGTTCGCGTGCGTCTTTTTTCTGTTCCATTGTCGCCGCTTCGCGCCGCTTGCTGCTGATACTGGTTGTCTGCTATTGCCTGCCGGCAGCGGCTGTGTACGCCGAAGCCGGCAAATCCGGCGGCTATTTTTTCAGGGTGATACAGAGCCCAAGGGCTTCAGCGATGGGCGAGTCAGGCGCCGGGCTTTCCGGCGATCTTTTAGGCGCTTTGGCTCTTAATCCGGCGGCTCTGGGCAGGACGCGCTATAGTGAATTGGCGGTTACCTACAATTCCTGGCTTGAGGACATCTCTATGCAGCAGATCGCCTACGCACACCCGCTTTCAAAGACAAGCGCGCTGGCGGTTTCCGTTTCGCTTCTCCAGATGAAATCTTTCGCGGGTTATGACAGTTTCGGAGGTTATGCCGGTTCAGTGAAAGCGGGGGATTCCGCGTATTCACTGAGCTATGCCAAAAGGGTCTATGGCCCATGGAATGATCTGAAGTTCGGGATATTTGTGGGTGGCGGGGTGAAGTATGCCCGCGAGGTCCTGGATGAATTTTCGGCTTCCACGCTACTTTATGATGTCGGCGTACTTTCCATTTCCGAGCTGTTCGGCGGCGTGATCGGGCTGGGCGTTTCAGCTCAGTCGCTGGGGCAGGGCTTTAAATTCAATTCCGTCAAGGATGCCCCGCCGTCGGTGCAGAGGGCCGGCGTCGCGTGGACCATCCCGGCTTGGGGCGACCCCCTGACCTTAGCGGTGGATCTTAAAAAGCCGAACGATGACAAGGCGGCTT
Source organism: Elusimicrobiota bacterium (assembly GCA_037137395.1). Classification (GTDB taxonomy): domain Bacteria; phylum Elusimicrobiota; class Elusimicrobia; order Elusimicrobiales; family UBA9959; genus YA12-FULL-51-18. The sequence continues at coordinate 373 of JBAXKK010000031.1, read as the reverse complement.
ATCTAGCGGGCCTTGAATATGTCGTCAAGGGCTTGGTTTCCGGAAGGGTAGGCTACGCGGGGGATGTCGATCTCGGCAACGGCCTGAGATTCGGGATAGGCTTCAATCTTAAGGTCGTTCAGATAGATTACGCGCTTTCCAAGTACGGCGACTTCGGCTATACGCATAGATTCGGGATCTCATATAAATTCGGCAAGCCGGTGGAAGTCACGCCGCACTTTACGCCTCAGCAGGAGAAGGCCAGATGGAAGCTGGTCCGGGCCAAAGAGTTTATAAAAGAGAGAAGCTATTACGAGGCCGTGCTGGAACTGAACGACGCCGTAGAGCTTGATCCGAATCTTAAAGAAGCGATGCGTCTTATGGAATACTCCAG
>JBAXKK010000030.1:0-26817 GCA_037137395.1 Elusimicrobiota bacterium | reverse complement strand
TGCAATGAGATTGCAGCCGAACTGGGCAACGCGAAGATCATGAACATGGTGGCGCTGGGCGCTTTTGCCGCCGCCACCGGCGCCGTATCGGTGGACGCCATCTCTAAAGCCCTGCCGAAGGTCTACAAGAAGCTGAAGCCGGAAGTTATCGAGATCAATATTAAGGCCCTAAAAAGAGGTGCGGCGATAAACTAGGCATAACACATGTTTGTGAGAGAAAAGGCTTAAGAAGCGCTTAAGCCTTTTCTTTTTTTACCTGCTGCCTGTCACCCTTTCATCTTTTACTTTTATAGAATATAACAAATGCATGTATCTCGCGACGACGACGGCCAGGACCCGAAAGATAAGATAAACTACAAAGCCACCTTCCGCATGATCTCAGGGCTGATCGTGCCGGAGAAACGCGGGTTTATGGCAGCTTTCGCCTGGCTTCTTCTCTCCACCGCTTTCACCCTTCTCTCGCCCATCATCGCCAAGTACATAATTGACACCGCCATACCGTCTAAGAACATCCGCCTGCTGGCAATGGTCGTAGGCGGCCTGTTTCTGAACTCCCTGTTGTTCATGGGTTTCAACTACCTGCTTCAGATGCGCCTGATAAAGACAGGCCAGCAGATAATTACGGACCTGAAAAAGCGCATGCTCTCACGCATGCTGGCGCTGGACCTGCCCTTCTACTCCGAATACCCCGTTGGCCGCCTCACCGCCCGCGTGCAGGCCGACACCAGCAGCCTTTACGAACTTTTCACGGAGACGACCGTAACCATCTTTCGCGACATGCTGATGTTCGTCGTCACTTTCGGCGTGATGTTCTACTTCAGCCCGCGCCTGACGCTGATCCTCTCCTCGGTATTTCCTTTCGTGCTCGCCATCAGCTTCATTTTCCTCAGAAAAAGCGCCTCGCTGTTCGTCACGGTCAGAAAACTCACCAGCGAAATATCGGGGTTCCTCACCGAGCATCTGAACGCCATAGCCCTGCTTCAGGCCTTCAACCGGGAAAAGATGGCGGCGGAAAAACTTGAGGCGATAAACAAAAGAAAATTTGACGCGGAGCTGAGAGGCGAATTAATGATGATAATTTTCTACCTCAGCGTCATATTGCTGAGCCCTGTCGCTATAGCGATCATACTGGGCGTGGGCGGCGGCTGGGCCATAGACCACACGATAAGCATAGGCACGCTTGTGATGTTTATACTCTACATAGATAAACTGTTTGAGCCGGTCTTCAGATTGTCCGAGCACATCAGCATAATACAGCGCTCGTTCGCGGCCGGACACCGCATACAGCGCATAATGGAACGCCGCCCCGCGATAGTCGACGGCCCGGCTCCGCGCTATATACATTCCATACGCGAGGGGATTGAGTTCAGGAACGTCTGGATGCGCTACGCCGACGACTCGCCCTGGGTGCTGAAAAATATCTCATTCAAACTGCCTAAGGGCAAAAGCCTGGCCATAGTGGGCGAAACCGGCGGTGGAAAAACAACGGTTACCAACCTTCTTTTCAGATTTTACGCTCCGCAAAAAGGGAAAATCCTCATAGACGGCGTGAATCTCTCCGACATCGGCCTTAATTCCCTGCGGACCGCCATAGGGCTGGTGCACCAGGACATCTATCTTTTCCCCGGCACTATAATGCAGAACCTGAAACTTATGGACGAGGCCATTCCTGACTCGATGGTTCATGACGCCATAAAAACCATAGGTCTGGAAGCATTTTTCAAACATCACGGCCTCAACAAGCATATCGTGGAAAAGGGCGTGAACCTCTCCGCCGGAGAAAAGCAGGTGATCTCGCTGGCTCGCGCGATGGTGCTGAATCAGGAGGTGCTTGTGCTTGACGAGGCGACCTCGCACATCGACCCGCACACGGAGCGGCTCATAAACACGGCCATGCAGCGCCTCCTCAGCAGCAGAACCATGATAGTTATCGCCCATCGGCTCTCGACAATACTAAATGCCGACAACATCCTGCTGATTTCGGAGGGCGAGATAAAGGAAAGCGGCACGCATAGCCAGCTGCTGGAAAAAGGCGGCATATACTCTAAATTTTACAAACTGCAGTTCGGGGAGAGTTAGACTGAATTCTGCCGGAACATTATGATCTTCACCCTAAAGTGGCTTTTTCCCTATTGGCGGCGGCATAAATACCGCATGTCCGCCATAATACTTCTGGGCCTGGCAAGCGCCATACTCGGCGCCGTGTATCCGTACCTGATAAAACAGATAATAAACGGCCTTAACGGCGAGATAACCCGCGAGTATCTGCGCCGCAATATCTGCCTTATACTTGGCGTGGGCGTGGCTAATACGCTGGTGAGCGTGGTGGCGCAGCGCAACCGCGCTTACATGAATATGCGCCTGGAGTGGGAATTTCGTAAAGAGGTTTTTGAGCACATCATCAAACTGGACCGCCACTTCTATTACCGCTTTACCACTGGAGATCTGGTTACCCGGATGATAGATGACATTTCGCGCAAAATATCCTGGTTCTCGTGTTCCGGAGTATTCCGGTTCATCCAGTCTGTTTTCACGCTCACAGCCGCCGTCGCGATGATGATCATGCTTAACCCCTGGCTCAGTTTTTGGGTGCTCCTGCCCGCGCCTTTCATACTTGCGGCCTCCATAAAAACCGGCAAAAAGCTCCACCAGCGTTACGACGCGCTGCAGAAAAGCATAACCTTTATTTACGACTTTCTTGAGACCTGCTTCACAGGCGTAAAACTGATAAAAGCCAACGCCAAGGAAGCCGCCCAAAGCGCTTTTTTTTCCGACAGGGCCGAGACGCAAAAAGAAGCCGAAGTTTCATCTTCCCGTATGGATATACTCTTCTCTTACTTTTTCCATTACGCTAACTTCGTGTCGATTGCCATACTTTACCTGGCCGGCGGTCTAATGGTGATAAAGGGCAGCGCCACTCTGGGAGATTTGATAGCCTTTTACTTCTACTCCGGCATGATAATGATGCCGCTTATGGATATAAGTCAGTTTTTCGTAGCGGGGACCAGGGCCGGCGCGTCCATAAAACGCGTAGACGAACTGCTGCAGGTGAAAAGCGGCGTAATAAGGCCGCAAAATCCGCTCCCGCCGCCGGCTGCCATAGAAAATATACGGGTCTCGGGCGTCTGCGTAAAAACGGATAAAGAGGATGTCACACTCCTTAAGAAGATAACTTTTGAAACTCGGCGCGGGCAGCTGGTGGCCGTTGTGGGAAAAATAGGTTCCGGCAAAAGCAGCCTCATCTCGCTCCTGACCCGGCTTTCAGAATTTTCATCCGGCGAGATCCTTATCAATGGAACACCTGTGCGAAATTTCTCTCCGGAAGAACTGCGTTCTCACATGGGTCTGGTGACCCAGGATCCCTTTATATTGACCGACACCGTGCGTAACAATATTACTCTCGGCCGCGAAAGCCTTCCGGAGGGCGCGGTTGAAAGAGCTGTCCGTGTGTCGCAGCTTAAGCACGACATGGAAAGGCTCCCTAAAGGGCTTGATACTTTCGTTGGAACGCGGGGGCTGGCTCTGTCCGGCGGCCAGAAGCAGCGCGTGGCTATAGCTCGGGCGATACTCGCCCGCCCCGATGTAGTCCTGTTCGACGATGCCACAAGCGCCATGGACGCGCAGACCGAAGAGAATTTCTGGAAGGCTTTCAGAACGGAGCTGCCTGACGCCATTTGCCTGATAGTGACCCACAGGGTTAAAACCATAGAGCACGCGGATCTTATATTAGCCATGGATGATGGCTGCCTGGCCGAAAAGGGAACCCACGCGGAGCTGATGGCCTTGAACGGCCTCTACAGAAAAATATACGAAAGGACCCGGCTGGAAGAACAGATCGGCAAAAAACCTGAAGACTGAACCCGGGGCAATAAAATACTTGATTTGATATAATACGGGAAAGCCTCGGCGGGATAAAGCAATGCAGACTGAAAAAACAGATTTTCTCATAATAGGCGCGGGGATAATAGGGCTTACGCTTGCCAGACAGCTTCAGGAAAAAGCGCCCGACAAAAAGATTCTACTGCTTGAGAAAGAGCCCGATGTCGCCCTGCACAGCAGCGGCCGGAACAGCGGAGTCCTGCACGCGGGGTTTTATTACACCTCAAATTCACTAAAAGCCCGGTTTACCCGGGACGGGAATATAGCGCTTAAAAAATACTGCCGGGACAATAATTTGGCCGTCAACGAATGCGGGAAGGTAGTCGTCGCCGGGGATGAAACGGAGCTGCGGGCCTTACACGAACTTGAAAAGCGCGGCTTAGCCAACGGCGTGGACGTGCGCCTGATAACCGAGGGGGAGCTCGCGGAAATTGAGCCGAACGCCAAAACCTTCCAAAAGGCGCTTTATTCCCCGACAACCGCGACCGTCGACCCGGTTGAAATATGCGCGCATCTTAAAGATCAGCTTTTAAAAACCGGGGTGGAAATATTGTTCGCCGAAGGATATAAAAAACCCGCGGGGGAAAATGTTATTGAGACCACCAGGGGCCGCCTTATACGGTTCGGCCACCTTGTAAACGCCGCCGGACTTTACGCCGACAAGATCGCAGGGGATTTCGGGTTCTCAAAACATTACGTCATAATTCCGTTTAAAGGAATATATATCAAGTATTCCGGAGTCAAGCCGCCGCTGAAAGTGAACGTGTATCCGGTTCCGAATCTTAAAAATCCATTTCTTGGCGTCCATTACACGGTTACCGTGGACGGCCATGTAAAGCTCGGACCGACCGCGATTCCGGCTTTCTGGCGCGAGAACTATAATGGCTTTGACAATTTCAGCCCGGCTGAGGCGATGGAAGCCGCGGCCTATGAAGCCATACTTTTTCTGACCAACTCTTTTGGCTTCAGAAATCTGGCCTGGGAAGAGATACGGAAATATTACAAACCATTTTTTGTGGGACTCGGCTTAAAACTGGTGCGCGAGATAGATACCGCCGGCTTCAGCGAATGGAGCAGGCCCGGAATACGGGCACAGCTGCTGAATACTAAAACCAGGGAACTGGTTCAGGATTTTGTGGTGGAGGGGGACAAGGCCAGCACGCATATCCTTAACGCCGTCAGCCCGGCCTTTACGGGCAGTTTCCCGTTCACAAAATGGATTATTGAAAGCCGTCTGCCCGTCTGAGGAGAAAAGAAGAACCGCGTTCTAAAGCCAAAGGGCGGAACATTTCCGCTTTTCAGCGCCTGCCCGATACTGCTTCATCTCATAAATATCAATACCAGGATTTGCGCGGAAATCACGCGCATGATCATTACCAGCGGATATACGGTGGCGTAGGACATGGCTGGTATATTGGAACCGGCCATGGAATTGGCAAAAGCCAGAGCGGGCGGATCAGTCATTGAGCCCGCCAGCGCGCCGCACAGGGCCATATAGTTCAGTTTATACTTAAACTTGGCGAAGATGCCGACTATAATTATCGGCACCACTGTGATTACAAAGGAAAGAAGCATAATGGTAACGCCATTGCCCGTCACCAGTGTTTCCAGAAACTTCCCGCCGGCCTTAAGGCCGACGCAGGCCAGAAACAGCACTATCCCCAATTCGCGGAGCATCAGGTTACCGGCCGGCGGCATATACCAGTTAAGCGGGCCGATGGTCTGCGCGTAACTCAAAACAATAGCCATGATCAGCGGCCCGCCGGCAAGCCCCAGCTTTACAGGTGTGGCGAGGCCGGGTATAGTGAATGGTATCGAGCCCAGGATGACACCCAGGCCTATGCCTATGAACGCGGGAATAAGCTGGGGATGGTTCAGGTCTTTTGGGGAATTACCAAGCCGGGCCGCGGCCTTCTCTACGCTGGACTCCTCACCCACGATGACCAGATTGTCGGCGAACTGCAGAACATAGTTGTCGGAGACGATGAATTCCAGATCCGCCCTGGCCACGCGGGTCGCGATTACATTATACTGCGACTCAAGCTGTATCTCGTCCAGGGTCTTGCCTATAACATCCTTGTGGGTCACAATGACTCGTGAATGCACTATGCGGCTGGGCACTTTTTTAAGGTCCATCTCGCTGGGAGAACCGACCACGATCATGAAGTTTTTAACGCTCGCGGTCTTACCCACGGCCAGTATAATATCACCGATACGTATAATGGTGCCGTCGTGAGCGACTTCCATCCGCCCCGAGCGGTAAACGCGTGAGACGACCACGCCCAGTTCCTGGCTGGCGGGAATGTCTTTAATCTTTAATCCGTCCAGATTCTTATTCTCAACCCTGATGCTCATGGCGGCAAAATCTGATTCGCTGCGGGTACCGGGAACATACTTCATGTCTTCAGCGACCTGCTTCCGGAAAATGAATTTTATCAGCACCATTGTCAGGATAATGCCCAGAATGGCGCCGGGATAGGCGAGAGCGTAACCGACGGAAGCGGTGTTGCCGAGATCGGGATTTATGCCGTTCAGTGTCTGCTGGGCGGCGGCCAGCGAAGGTGTATTGGTAACGGCTCCCGCGTACATCCCGACCGCGGTCGGAATGTCTATGCCGGCAAAGCGGGCAAGCAGCAGTGTGATGGCGACGCCGCCCAGGACCACGGCCCCGGCGAGCAGATTAAGACGTATGCCCTCTTTGCGGAAGGAGGAAAAAAAGCCCGGCCCCACCTGGGTTCCTATGGAATATACGAAAAGAATAAGGCCGAACTCACGGAGGAACTCAAGGGTTTCCTTGTTGACATTCACGCCGAAATGCCCGAATACGATGCCGGCGAACAGGACGCCAGCTATGCCCAGATTGATGCCGAAGAACTTAATATTGCCGAATGCCAGACCAGTCGCGCCGACCAGCGTAATAACCAGCACGGAATAAGCCACGGATTCGGGGGAGAAAAGCAGCGAGAGCAGATCCATAATGTATCTCCGGCGGAGCGACTGACAGCCCGTTACGATCTATTGTCTATTACTGGTCAGTTATTAAATTCTAGCAAAATTCTTGAAAACCCAGCGGCCAAAAGTTAAACTATGGGTGAACCGCAGGACTGGATCGCGGCTATTAATATATTTCGTGAGCAGCCGATCATCTGATCCGCCTTCCGGTCCTGCAATCTTCGAACTAAAGACGCAGCGGAGGTTTTTAATGTTTTCTAAAGCCGAAACTAGAAGTCCCTGGTCGTTCATCCCCACCACTTATTTTGCCGAGGGCCTACCCTACATCCTTATAAATTCTGTTTCAGTAATCTTGTACAAGAACATGGGCGTCTCCAACGCCGACATAGCCTTCTGGACAAGCTGGCTTTATTTGCCCTGGGTCATAAAAATGCTCTGGGGGCCAATGGTTGACATGTACGCCACCCGCCGCAAATGGCTGGTATATTCTCAGCTGATCATGGCCTGCTGTCTGGCCGCCGCAGCCCTGTCACTGACCGGACAGCATTTCTTCGCGGTATCGCTTCTAGCCTTCGCCATCGGAGCCTTCGTCTCGGCCACGCACGACATCGCTACGGATGGGTTTTACATGCTGGCTTTAACCAAGGAGGACCAGGCCTTCTTCGTAGGCATCCGTTCCATGTTCTACCGCTTCGCGATGATCTTCGGGACCGGTTTTCTGGTATACCGGGCCGGGCAGTTACAGGAAGCGCTGGGAGATATACCCGGCAGCTGGAGCATAATGCTCATCATCTCCGCGGGCATATTCCTGGCGCTGTTCCTCTATCACCGTTTTATCCTCCCGTATCCCGCCGAGGATGTGCCTAAAGCCAAGGCCGAGCCGATTGCCGTAATGCGCTCGCTGGGAACCATGGCAGGGTATCTCGTCGCCGCCGGCCTGCTGGTGTGGCTTTTCAATATGCTCTCCGGCCTGGGGCAAAAGCTGGGCGCCGCCGCGATAATCGTCGCGGCTCTGGTCTTTATAGCCCGGAAGTACCTTTCTCCTTATCTGAAGAAGCAACTGGCGGCCGAAGGCAGTTCCTTTAACGAGGCTTTCATCTCTTATTTCACGATGGATGGTATCGGCTATATAATCGCCTTCATTCTCTTGTATCGTCTGGCGGAGGCTATGCTTCTAAAGCTTACTTCGCCGTTCCTGCTGGACGCGGTAGAAAACGGCGGCCTTGGAATTTCCACTTCCGATGTAGGTATAATCTACGGCGGCGCCGGTATATTTGCGCTGATCGTTGGCGGCATTATGGGCGGTTGGCTGATTTCCAAATTCGGATTCAGAAAATGCCTGTGGCCGATGGTATTCGCGCTGCATGTGCCTGATGTATTCTACCTTTATATGGCCTACGCACAGCCTGCCCTGCGGCAGATAACGCTGTTGGGGCACAACATTCCTTTCGGACCGGTGCCGCTGCTGGTGGCGGCGGAGCAGTTCGGCTATGGCCTCGGCCTGACGGCCTTCACCGTTTACCTTATGATGATCTGTAAAGGGAAATACAAGACCGCGCATTTTGCCATTTCCACCGGCATCATGGCTCTTGGCATGATGATTCCCGGCATGATAAGCGGCAAGCTGCAGGAGGCCGTGGGCTATAAATATTTCTTTCTGGCGGTATGCCTGCTGACTATTCCCGGCATACTGGTCATTTTCAGACTGCCGATCAGAGACGAAGGAACAGCGGCTGGCGGGAAGTGAGCGGAAATTAAACGCCCGCCCGGACAGAACTTCTTCACGGGCGGGCGTAACACAATAACTTATTTTATTCGCACTTTATGCAGGAGACGGGGCAGTTAGCGGCCGTAGACTTGCAGGTCTCTTCTTTGCCGGCGGGCACGGGGGTCGCGATGACGGCGGCTTTTTCGCCTTTCATCTCGAACACTTCAGGACATTCGCTGGCGCACAGGCCGCAGCTGATGCACGAGGCTTCATCTATAACAGCTTTCATTTTTCCTCCGTAATAATGATAATTCAAAACTGGTTACAGGTCAAATTATACCTAAGTTGGCCCGGATTTACAAAATTTGGAAGTGGGCTTCACTTATAGTTGTAATCTTCCGGTTCGCAGGTGCCGGGGGACTGGAACGCGAAACCAGTGTCGGCCACACCGTGGCCGCACTTCCCGTGCGGGCCCAGTGTCGCAAAGCTCCACCCCGCCTCGCCGCTATGCAAGTCTCGGCGTCCGGAGGGTTTCGCTAACCCAGATCCCCCAGCGCCCGCTCCAATATCAGCCTGTTAAAGTTTTGTACTTGCCTTAACGAAGGATTAGGGACTATTTCGCTGTTTAGCCGTTTATGCGCCGCGTGGTGGCCTTGTCAAAAACGTGCACATTTTCATAGTTGAAACAAAACGAGACCTTGCTGCCCGGGCTCTGATTAAAAAAAGCCTCAACCGTGGCCAGAACGCGGGTGTCTCCGACTTTGATGTAAAGATTCTCACGGTGTCCCAGAAGCTCGCTGACCTCCAACATCCCTTCCATTTTTTCAGAACATTTCTTATTCGCCGGATTATGCTCCTGCGCGGCGCCGGGCTGAGGAGAGGATACGACCAACACATCGTCGGGGCGTATGCCTATGACCACTTCCCGGCCGTCGTTGGCAGCCGTATTGGACAGGAGGAAAGAGGGGATAAAAAGATTCATCGCGTCGTTCTTTAAATACAGCTTTTCACCCTGCGCGCAGAGCTTGCCGCGGATAAAATTCATAGTCGGACTGCCGATAAAGCCGGCGACAAAAAGGTTCTCAGGCTTGCGGTATACCTCGATGGGGGTGCCCACCTGTTGAATGATCCCGTGGTTCATCACCATTATCCTGCCGGCCAGAGTCATGGCCTCCACCTGGTCATGCGTGACATAGATGATGGTGGCGTTAAGACGCTGGTAAAGCTTGGCTATCTCCACGCGCATCTCTTCGCGCAGTTTGGCGTCAAGGTTAGAGAGCGGCTCGTCAAACAGGAACACCTTCGGCTTGCGCACGATAGCGCGGCCTATGGCCACGCGCTGGCGCTGGCCGCCGGAGAGCTGCTTGGGCATGCGGTGCAGCAGCTTGGTTAATTGGAGGATGTTGGCGGCCTCGGTTACGCGCTGCGCTATCTCGGCCTTAGGCGCCTTGCGCAGACGCAGAGCGAAGCTCATGTTTTCTTCCACGGTCATGTGGGGATAAAGGGCGTAATCCTGGAAGACCATGGCTATCTGGCGCTTGCTCGGGTGCATATTATTTACCAAAACTTTATCAATAAAGATCTCGCCGTCGGTTATTTCCTCAAGCCCGGCCAGCATCCTTAGCAGCGTGGTTTTACCGCAGCCCGAAGGCCCGACGATAACAACGAACTCGTGGTCGCGTATCTCGGCGTCCACGCCGTTCAGGATCAGGTTTTCGTTGAATTTTTTGGTTACTTTGGAAAATGTCACTTCAGCCATAAGTTGGTCCTTGTTTGCAACCTAATTAACAATGTTTGCCATTGGCCCCTCGCTATTGGCCATTTGCTTTTAAGGAGTTCCTTAACTGCATATGGCAAACGGCTTATGGCTTATGGCGATCATGGCGCAGCGCGCCATGCCTATCCTTTTACGCTGCCCAGCGTCAGGCCTGAGATCAGCCACTTGGACGAATACAGGAACACTATAAGCACGGGCACGGTTACCAGCATAGAACCGGCGGCGAACATGCCCCACTGTGTGATGTACTGCCCCTGCAGCTCAAAAAGTCCCAGCGTCCAGGTATACTGCTTGGAGCTGAACAGCACGACTCTCGCCACCAGATACTCGTTCCAGGCGGTGGTAAAATTAAACAGGAAGGCGATGCTGAGCGCCGGGGTGGAAAGCGGCAGAATGATGCGGTAGAACGCCCCCAACTGGCTGGTGCCGTCCACCAGCGCGGCCTCCTCAAGCGAGCGGGGGATAGTGTCGTAATAACCTTTGAGTATCCAGATGCTGAAAGGCAACGAGGATACTGAATAGGCGATGATCATGCCGAGATAGGTGTTCATCAGACCGAGCTTCATGATCATCAGGAACAAAGGCAGGATGAGCATACCGGCCGGAATCATCTGCGTCGATAGCAAAAGTATAAGGCCGCCCTTTTTGCCGCCAAATTTAAAGCGGGAGAACGCGTAGGCCGCGGTAGATGCAAGGCTGACGCCAATAAAAGAGGTGGCCACGGTGATGAGCAGCGAATTCCAGAGCCAGCGCAGAAACAGCGTCTCTTTTATCAGCCGGATGTAGGCGCCGAAGGTAGCCCCGGCCGGGAGAAGCGCGAGATCGGTTGAGATCAGCTTATCTCCGGGGCGCATGGAAATTGACAGGATGCGCAGCAGTGGATAGACGCAGACGACCACGAAGGCGATTATGGCCAAGTGGATAAGCAGATACTTTAAAAATTTCTTCCGTTTCTGTATAGCGGCTTCTTTATTCATAAAATTTTCCCGTCGAAAGCCTATGGCTTATGGCCTACAGCCTATGGCGATAATAACGCGCAGCGCTACTATCTTTCCTCCTTCGCCGCGTCGAAAGATTTCAAATAGAACACGGAGACAAAGAACAATATGGCGAAGATGACAATAGCGAAAGCCGCCGAATAGCTGTAGCGGTTATAAGTAAAAGCCGCCTTGTATAGCGCCGAGACCAGGATATCGGCCCGCTCGGTGCCGCCCGACTGGCCGGTGACAAGATAAATCACATTAATATTATTGAAGGTCCAGACCGTGCCCAGGGTAATGGCTGGCATCAGCACCGGACGGATGAGCGGGATGGTTATATAGCGCAGCTTCTGAAGATAGGAGGCCCCGTCTATGTCGGCGGCGTCGTAATAGGAACTGGAAATAGACTGCAGGCCGCCGAGTATAACAACCATCATAAAAGGGATGCCCAGCCAGATATTGATGAGCGTGCAGGTCATAAGCGGATAATTGCTCAGCCACTGCACCGGTCCAATCCCGATATCTGTCAAAAACGGATAAGCAGCCGTGAGCCTGGCCAGCATGATATTTATAAACCCGTATTGGGAATGAAATTCGCCGCGCATAGCCAACACAGCCACAACCTGCGGCATGGCCCAGGGGATTACCAGGAGCGTGCGGTAAAAGCCTTTGAAGCGGATATTATTATTCAGCAGCAGAGCCAGCGCGAAGCCGCCGGCGACGTGAAAAAACACGTTAATAAAAGTCCACCACAGCGTGCGTCCCAGGAGCGCCAAAAAAGTGACTTCGGAAAGCGGGGAGGTCATAAAGACGTCCGCGTATTGCCGGAAGCCGACAAACGGCAGGTAACCGGTATTCTTCCACGCCATAATAGTGGTAAGCTTCAGGTCGTGAAAAGAAAGGTAAATCTCGAAAATAAACGGATAGACCAGTAGCAGGGCCAGACCGATGAAGGCGGGTGCCAGCAGCATATAAGCCAGTTTGTTACGGCCCCTCACCACATGGCGGAAGAAAAGCACGATCAGGGCTTCCGAGCCCAGGAACCAAAGCAAGGGTTTGACCGGGTCCGTCGCCAGCCCCAGAGCGCGCGCCAGCGCGGCGGCCGCCATCGGAAACGCGGTAAGCGCTACGGGGTAGAACCACCGCCGGTCATAAAACTTGAAATGGTAATAGAAATAGCCCTCTATCAGAGCAATGCCGGCGACAACGATAAGCACGAACCAGAGCACTTCGTAAATTGAGTAAAGGATATCCATATAAAATTAATTTCGATATATCTGCCGTACGTTTTAAGCCATATGCCATACGCTTTTAAGGAGTTCCTTAAATTCCGCGTATGTCCTAAAGCCTATGGCTTATGGCCTATGGCCTATGGCAATCATAGCGCAAAGCGCTATGATTATCTGTTCATCTCCGATATTTTCTGCATGGCGTTCTCCTGCATCTTGCGGGAGGCGTCTTCCACGCTTAGCTTCCTGGAGGTGGCAAGTCCCAGATAATTCCTGGCCGAATCCCAGACCGCGCGCATTTCGGTAGCCATGGACATTGGGCGGCCTTTTGAGATCTGCATCATGGACACCCCTGAAACTTCCGTGCCGGTGATCTCAGGCGCATTTGACGCCTCCGCCAGAGCCGGCAGGCGCTGAAGCTCCTTGAACTGCCTTATCTGGTTGTCGCGGGTGGTGTAAAAATCCATCAGGCGCTTGATCAGGTCCAGCTTCTCAGGCTTCACTCCGGAACTTACCATGAAATATTTACCGCTTATCATAGGCGCGGGCCAAAGCCCGGTTGAGGATAGCCGCGGTATAAGACCCAGGCCGAAATCATTTTTAAAATGCTGCTGGTAGCCGGAGATTGCCCAATCGCCGTTGATGATAAAAGCCGTCTTGCCTTCTTTGAACAACGAATCCATGCAGTTGTAATCGCATTCCGGCGGGGCGTATTTTTTATTAAATTTGAGGTCCAGATAGAAGTTCATGGCGGCGCGCATGGCCGGGGTATCCAGCGTGGGGGTTTTATTGTCTATGGGCCAGCCGCCGAAGGCCGCCAGCCAGGGCGTGAGCCAAAATGGTTCGCCCATGTCGAAAGCCATGCAGAAGTCAAGTTTATAGGCCTTTGCTTCGTTGGCGCAGAACCTGAAAAGTTCATCAGTGTCTTTGGGCGCGGTCTTCGCGTACTTTTTATTAAAGAACAGCATCAAATGGTTGCCGTTAGAAACCGGCACGCCCCAGATGTGCCCGTCCAGCGTGATAGCCTGAACCACGGCCTTATTAAATTTAGAAGCGTCGATCAGGCTGTCAACGGGGCGTATAAAACCGGAAACGGCGAAAAGGCCGGCGGTATCCGATGGACACATGATCAATTCCGGAGCCACTCCGGCCAGCGAGGCCGCCTGAAACTGCGAGCGCAGGTCCTCGGTCTGGTAATGGGTCCTTACTATCTGGACGCCTTTATTTTCGGGGAGCGCTTTGAAAGCTGCAAACACAGAATCTATATAGGGGGCGACCTGGGCGTCTTCCTGCTCCCAGACTGTTATAGTGGAGGCTTCCAGGGGGGATTTGGGCCTTGAGCAGGCCCCCAGCAATAATAAAGCCGGCAGGACACCAAGCGTTAAACTCGAGAATATTTTTTTCAAGCAGTCCCCAAAACCTTGAACATCCGAGAGTCAAAATATAAACATACATGCACAGTCAAAAACTTTCCGCCGAAGGCCGCCCTCTATCAGCGGGAGCAGGGACAGGCGGACAGCGCTGCGCTAGTCTTTGGAAATGTTGGTTATCGCCGCGAGCAAAGCCACAAGCACGGAAAGTTTAAGCGCGGTCCACCATGAAATCTTCGAAGCGACAAGCCCGGCGGCCACCGCTCCGGGAAAAAGTCCGGGGATGGTCCACATCCAGAACCATTTAATAAGAAATATGCCCAGCACAAATATCAAAATCACCCAGAATACTATGGCGGGAATACCGAGCAGGAGCATATTGCGAAGCTTCATAGGGAAATTCTAACAAATTAGACTGGCTAAGATAAAGCGTTCTCTTGGCCCCAATCCTCCGCTAGAGTGCCCGCGTCATTGATGGGAAGATTTCACCCAATGGGTGAAAGTCGAAAATGGCGGCGGGCTGCAAGTTCGGGGTCCTGTCAACCCATTGGGGCCCATCGGGCCTGCGGCCGGCCCGGCGACTGACCTATGGGCGTGCCGCAACAGGGCCTATGGCCAACAGGCGGCCTTCGCGCCGGTTCCTCCTCGGCCCGATCCGACCCATGGCTGCCACCCCGCCACCATCCTTCCAATACAGAATAGCCACTTTTTTATCTTAGCGGAGGATTTGGGTTGACCCGTTCTCGCTTTTTTGACTCTGCGGTTTTTAAGTATAATAATATTATTCACTTTAACAGGAGGCCCCTAAAGTATGAAGAAAGCATTATTAGCCGCAACATTCGCGGTAATCTCCGGCTATGCTTACGCCCAGACCCCCGCGCAGGAACCGGATAAAGCGCTCACAGTGGCCAAAGAGACCAAGCAGACCCCGACGCCGGGAATCAAAGTGGAGAAGATGGTCACCGCGGCCGCCGTGGATAACAAAGAACCGGTAAATGAAACTTCCTCTTTTGACAAGACCATAGGACGGGTTTATACCTGGGCCAGAATCACCACCACTGTAACTCCGGTAAAAATTAAGCATGTCTACTACGCCGATGAAAAAAAAGCGGCCGAAATTGAACTTAGCGTAAACGCCAAAACCTACCGCGTATGGAGCTACAAATCGGTATGGCCGGGCACCTGGAAAGTGGAAACCACCGACGAGGCCGGCAAAGTGCTTGCGGTAGTCACCTTCACAGTCTCCAGCGCCGCTCCGGTCCAGACGCCAGAAGCGGAAACTCCAACTCAGGGGAAATAGTCCGGTTTCCGCGGAAACGGCGGGCAGGCATCCGCCCAAGTCGCAAGCGGCATCCGTTATAATCGCAAAAGCCCTGGACGTCTTAGACGTCCGGGGCTTTGTATTACTTTTTCCGCTTTTTACGCCACTCTGGCGCGGAATTTTATCAATTCATCGGGACTGCCGATAACAACAAATATGTCGTCTTCCTTTACCTGCCTGGAACCCGACGGATTAATGTCGTATGAACTGCCGCAGGCGTTCTTCACCGCCACTACCAGAGGACAGTCGCCTTCTCCGCCGTTGAACTCGGATAATTTTCGCCCGGCCGCGCCGGCGCCGGCGGGAACATCTTCAAACCTGAAATTTCTGCCGTCACGCATCATCTGATCAAGGAACTGAGCCGTGCTCGGACGCACCATCTCGGACGCCATCCGCAGACCGCCGATATGGAAAGGACTTATCACAATGTCCGCACCGCTGCGCAGCAACTTCTCGCGCATAGCCGTATCGTTCTCGTTCTGCACCGTTATTATCCGGATATCCGGCTTCAGGACACGGGCGGTGATAGCTATAAAAGCGTTGTCCTTGTCTTGCTTGAGTGTACAGAAGATGCCTTTGGCGTTCTTAACACCGCATTTTAACAGGGTGGCGTCGGTGGACGCGTCGCCGGCGATAGTGCAATATCCCATTTCCATGAATTTTCGGACCTCAGCTTCCTCCAACACGATAAGAATAAACGGACGCTTGGTGGCGGCCAGCTCCTGGGCAATGCTCAGTCCGGTATGAGTGGCCCCGCAGACCAGGTAATGGTCCTTCATGGTATCAATTTTGTATTCCATTTTTAGTCTCCTGAATATGTCTTTCAGTTCGCCTTCTATCAAGAGGGCGGTAATACTGGAAAAGATATACGTCATTGTTCCTATTCCACCCAGGATTAACAAAATAGTGAACACCCGTCCGGCGTCCGACAGGGGATGCGTCTCACCATATCCGATGGTTGCCAGAGTAATGACCGTCATATAAAGGGCGTCCAGGGCATTCCAGCCCTCTATCAGCATGTAACCGCCCACGCCCGCCGAAAAAAGCACAAGCAGAGCTAAAAGAGTGACAATTATGCGGTTCTTTATATCTTTCATTAAATTATGGCTTACGGCTTATGGGGAGGATCTACAGCTATGTCCCGCAATCCTGGTTTCTTGACGCATTCTTTTTCAAAAGCCCGGTCGCGCAGAGTGTTGCGGTAGCCCGGCTTCTGGAATGTGTAAGCGAACTTGGTATGAATATCGTAAGTGCCGTCCAGCAGGCCGGCCACATCCTCCACAAAAACCCTTTCCTCGTCGGTCGGTATAACAAAAACCTTAACCTTGGAATTTTTTGCGGAAATTTCAGTCTCCGCGTTGCGGGTTCGAGATATCTCATTCTTGGCGGAATCGTACTTCACGCCCAGAAATTCCAGCCCGTCCAGCGCTTTGGCCCTGGTGATGGGGCCTTTCTCTCCGACGCCGGCGGTAAACACTATGGCGTCCACTCCGCCAACGGCGGCCGCGTAAGCCCCGATATATTTTTTCAGGCGGTATGACTCCATTTCTATTGTCAGTTTGGCGCGTTCATCTCCGTCCTCCGCCGCCATTTCCACATCCCTGCGGTCGGTGAATTTCTCGGTGATGCCAAGGATCCCGGACTTCTTATTTAGTATGGCGTCCATTTCTTTGGCCTTTAAACCTTCTTTCTCCATAACGTAAAGTCCGATGGCGGGGTCGTGGTCACCTGAGCGCGTCCCCATCACAAGGCCTTCCAGGGGGGTGAAACCCATACTGGTGTCATATGACAATCCATTCTTCACCGCGTTAACAGAAGCGCCGTTGCCGATGTGGCAAATTATGGTGTTCGTCTTAAAAGGGTCCTTACCCAGGATTACGCTTGCGCGCTTTGCCACGTAGAGGAACGAGGTTCCGTGGAACCCATAACGCCGGATAGCGTAATCTTTATACCACTTGTAGGGAAGCGCGTAAAGGTATGAGGATGCCGGCATGGTCTGGTGCCAGGCCGTGTCCATTATGGCCATATGAGGGATCTTGGGCATCAGGTCCTTGGCTGCCTCTATGCCGAGGATATTCGGCGGATTATGCAGCGGCGCCAACCCCGCCAGATCATTAAAGGCCGCGAGCGTGCTGTCGTCGATGCGTACCGATTTGACAAACTTTTCGCCGCCGTGCACCACTCTGTGGCCGACGGCAGTGATTACCTTAAGGTCCGAAATGACGCCGTGGTCTTTGTTGGTCAGAGTATCTATTACCAGTTTAATCGCCTCTCTGTGGGTCGGACAATCATGACTCCGCTCAAGCTTCTCGCGGCCCGGCACTTCGTGGCTAACGAACGATCCCCCGGTACCAACCCTCTCCACCACGCCGGAAGCGAGAGGCAATTTGTTTTCCCAGTCAAAAAGAGAGTATTTAACTGACGAGCTGCCGCAGTTGAGCGAAAGTATTTTCATGCTGGTTGTCCTTTGAGATGTTTTTACCGTTAAGCTATTTTACAAAAAATTCCCCGCGTTTGAATAACTTTCAAACAATTTATATCATCTAGGCTATGGGCAAGAGGATCATCCTGATTTCCGGTATCGCGGCGCTAGTCCTAGCGGCGGCTGGGATCTTCTGCTACATGAACTATTCCATGAGCTCGGCCCACGTGATACGCAAGCTTTCAGGAATGCGCATAGCCGTCGGCCTTTTCCGCATGTCAAACGGCCGCCCGCCCCATGACATAGAAGAAATGATAAAAAGCGGGAACCTGGAAGAAGCGCCGCAATTAAAACTCAGGACGCACAAGTCCTCCTCAAAAGTGAGGAACGCATCCGGCACGGAAGTAAGAGATACAGGCGGCTGGGCTTACGTAAACGATCCGAAAAACGCCGATTACGGCACGGTCTTCATCGATTGCTCCCACGCCGATGAAAAGGGACGCTATTGGAGCTGGTTCTGAGGTAAGCGGTGTGGGATCTATAAATTTCAGTACCGAAAACCCTTCATTTTTTCCAGCTTCGCCATTTCCTTCCCGGCGTTATCAATATAAAACCGGTCCTTGGTGGTTTCAAGGATGGTTTTATATATCTTATACGCGTCGCTGTAGTTACCCATCTTTTTATTCAGGAACGCCGCTAATTGGCGTATCATAACAGGGCAATCAGGTTCCATAATCAAAGGCTTTATCAGCTCGGACACTTTCGCGGGATCCTTAGCCTTGCTGTAGCCTATAGCGGCCAGCAGCGCAACATACTTCCATTCTTTCGGACGGTATATCAGCGCGCCGTTCAGCAGGCTGACCGCTTCTTCCGGCCGGGCCATATTAAAGGCCAGTGAACCGGCGGCGTAGAGACCGGCATTGGTAAAATACGGGTCAAGCGCCAGAATGTGTCGGGCAACTGGCAGAAAATCCGGATATTTACCGGTTCCGTTCTCACCCCGCTCACGAGCTTCTTCTTCAACCTCTCCTTCCAGCAGCTCCGGGGTTCCATAATACTGCATCAGCCGTATAAACCACAGGTCCGCCGCCAGTCGTCTGACACCCAGGGCCAAAGCCACTGCGTCCTCAACGGCGCTTTGCCTTACTGCTCCTATTTTATCGGCCTGCGGAAACGGGCGAGCGTAAGTCAGAAAGGCCCATGGTCCGGCCAATGCCAGAGCGGCCGCGAACGGTAGGACTAAATACAGGGTCCGTTTCATTGAGGCTCAACCCTCCTTAAAATTCTTTTTTTCGGAACAGTAAAAGTGAAAACAGATACGGGACAACCAGCCAGAGCAGCAGGTACCCCGCAAGGAAACCGGGGGAGGCCGCGGGAGGCGCCGCAGCGCCAAGATCGCGCGCATTAAAAAGTTGAAAGTTAGGAATAAAGTAGGCAACCGCCTTAAGAATCAGCGCCGCCGCACCTGAAGATTTGGTTATCAGGAATTTTGCCTCGGAGGTGAAATGTCCCAGGGTCCAGAGGATTCCAGTGATGGCAACGGTGGAAACATTTGAAGTGGCAAACAGCGAAACGAACAAGGCAGAAGAGGTGATAATGAGCAGCTTGCACCAGATAAAGAAAACTGCCGTAAGGTAGAGCGGCGGAAGGACGAAGCCTCTAAAATACAGCAGGCTCAGGTGTATGAGCGCCATCACGCCCAACATAAGCGCGAAAGCCGCGTAAAGACCGGCGGCCTTGCCGGCCAGGTAGGCGGGTCGCGGGACGGGCCTGGAAAAGACCAGGTAGATGGTCTTGGTCCTGATCTCGTTAGTTATGGCCGCAGCCGCGGCCAGAAGCGCGTAAACCAGCGTTATAAGTTCCATGAGGGCCAGACCGAGATCTGTGATCACCCTGGCTTCCTCGTCCACCGCCATTACACCGGCCAGCAGAGAGGCGTAAATCAGGACGCCCGCGAAGACGACAAAAAGGCCGAAGAATCGGTTCTTGTAATTTTCACGGAGAGAATGGCGGGCGATGCTCCACGCGGTATATAAATATTTCATCTTACAGTCCGGACAAAAATCTCTTCCAGCCCTCCCTGCGTGTTTTCCCATTCGGCCCGCGCGACAGTCTTAGCCAGGCGCCCCCGCACCAGGATAAAGACCCGGTCGGTTATCTTTTCCAGTTCCGATATACTATGGGAGGAAAGGAAAACAGTCTTCCCTTCCCCGTTAAGCTGGGAAATGAGATCCCGGATCTCATGTATCGCTAGCGGATCAAGCCCGCTAACCGGCTCGTCCAAGATAAGCAGTTCCGGATCGTGAACTATCGCCTGCGCGACACCCAGCCGCTGCATCATTCCCTTTGAAAATTCGGCGGCTTTTTTGGAGGCGTGGGGCTTAAGGCCCACTTTCTCTATGACAGCCTCAACGCGGGCGCGGGCCGCCGGGCCTTTCAACCCGGAAAGTCCGGCGTAATACATCAGCGCCTCGGCCGCAGTGGAGTAAGGATAGAAATAGGGCAGTTCGGGCAGGAATCCTATGCGTTTTTTAGATTCTACGTCGGAGGGGGGAAGGCCGAAAACGGAAACGTTCCCGGCGTCAGGAAACAGGAGGCCGGTCATGAGTTTCATGATGGTGGTCTTGCCGGCACCGTTAAGGCCCAGCAGCCCGGCGATCTCGCCGCGTTTCAACTCCAGATTTAGCCCGTCCAGCGCCGGAACAGAAATCTTCCTGAATAGTCCGGGCCGCCGATAAACCTTGGTAACCCCGGAAAACGAAACTATGTTTTCACGCAAACCAGACATCACTGCACCACCTTCTGAGATTCTTTCTTAAGCCGTCGCAGCTCCGCATCGATATCAGCCATCGGGATCTTACCCTGTCGCAGGAAAGACGTATGAAACTGCCTAAGATCGAAATATTTTTCTTCGGTGCGCTTATAATACTTGCGCATCTCCAGTATTTTATCCATGCCCAGGATATAGCTCAGGCTTTCCGTGGGGGCCAGCGATATTCTGAGCACTTCGCTATGGGCCTGGCCTTTGGACATATGTAAATTATCCTGAAAAAACTTCACCGCTTCGTCATAAGACATTTTCCCGGTGTGAAGGCTGACATCAACATAGGCCCGTCCTGAACGGAGCGCGAACACGTAGATCCGCAGGAACCTGGACCAATAGGAGGAATAATACCCCATCTCCTCGGCCAGAAGCTCGGCGTAACAGGCCCAGCCGTTGGTGACCATGGGCTGACTGGATATTTTTCGTATCCTTGAGCGGTTTGCGTCGGCGGCGTAGCTGCGCAGGTGCATTCCCGGCATAATATCAAAGGCGGTCAGCAGCTCTATCTGCGCGTAATTAAAGCCTGAAGCCAGTATCTTTTCCCTGATATCAGCCGGCGTTTTTACAGAAGGCAGAGTGATGTATAATTCCGAACCTCTGGCATCATCCAGCGTGAAGGGCTCGGAGTAATAGGCGTAAGGAAACGCCCCGGTCATAAACGACGGCATCTTTTTGATAAGCAGGCGCTGCTTCGGGAACTCCACGATTTTATATTCGTCAAAATGCTGATAGGCCCGGTCCATCTCTTCCTGAAACACCTTAAGAATGTCGTTCAGCGGCGGGTGTTCACGCGGGAGCTTGCCTAAAACCCCTTTCCAACCCTGCTCCTTCGCCACCATAGCGTCGATGCTCAGAGCCTCCTGATCAAGATCATTAAGCGCCGCTTTATAGCTTTTTTTCGCGTATTTCAGCGCCGCGCCGGGAGCGATGTCAAGACCATGCCAGCGCTCCAAATAAAACCCGTAAGTGTAGCCGCCGGAAACAAATTCCCCGTCGGAGTTGGGAAGGATGTCGTTCCTGAGAAAATCGCGGTAGCGGATCAACGCGGTTTTGACCTTATCCATGGCCTCGTCAACCTGAGTCTTAAGGACGGGATCGTAGCGGGTATACCCCCGGAACAGCGTAATAAAATCCGGAATGCCGTTAATCGCGTCGTCGGTCTGCTTTAAAGCCTGTTCAACCCAGATCTTCGGAGGATGCGCGAGGTTGCGCTCGGCCTGATCCAGTATCTGAGGATAATGCGCTAAGCGCGAGAGGGCGTTGGCGGCACGCGTGCTGTATTCGTCAAAGTCCTTGGAGAGGATCTGATAAACGGACAAAAGCGGTTCAAGGTAATACTGCGGCCTGTGCTTCAGTAGGTCAAGATGCTCCATCTCATATATATCCACTTCCAATATGTGGTCCATTACGTCATAGTCGACCTGCAGGGCCGCATACATGGGATCTTTTTTTATCTCGTGAAGTTTGGCACGCAGATTTTTAAACGCGTTCAGTTCTTTATCTACGCGCTCCTGATTGCGCTGGGTTAATACTGAATCGGCCCCGTGAAGGCCCATACGGGTGGCGCGCTCCGGGTCGTACATCTGCACTGTGGCGAGATACTGTTCAAATATTTCATTGAGCTTGGTATTCTCCAACGCGCCTTCTATTTCCTGAGTGGTAAGGGTTTCTTCGTAGGCGGAAGCGGGGGGGGTGGACGAAAAAGCGGCCGCCATCAGCAGTGTGCCGAGAACTATGCGTAAGCCCATTTGTGCTCCCTATTTCGCAATTGTCTTTTTTTTCTTCCCGCGGACACCGCTCCTCGGGGACGCTTTTTTTTCCAGCGCCAGCTCGAGAACCTCGTCCATGGAGGCCACGGGCAGCAGGATCATCTGGTTTTTAATCTCAACCGGTATCTCTTCCAGCTCCTTCAGGTTGGCCTTAGGAAACAGCACCGTGGTAATATCATCCCTGAAAGAGGCGATAATTTTTTCCTTAAGCCCGCCGATGGCGAGCACCCGGCCGGTCAGCGTTACCTCGCCGGTCATGGATAAGCCCTTCTTAACCGGTCTGCCGGTCAGGATACTGGCCAGGGCCGAAGCCAGCGTTATGCCGGCCGAGGGGCCGTCCTTGGGGATGGCGCCTTCGGGGATATGGATGTGGAAATTATGGGACTGGATATAGGAGTTAGGAGATAGCTCTCTGGACTTGATATAGGAAAAAGCGGCCTGCGCCGATTCTTTCATCACGTCGCCGAGCTTGCCGGTCAGGATCAGATTTCCCTTGCCGGGTACGGCCACGACCTCCACGGCCAGAACCTCGCCGCCGTTCTCGGTCCACGCCAGGCCGGTGGCCAGTCCGACGCCGTTCGCCGCGTTCTCTTCGCGCACGAATTTTGGAATTCCCAAATATTCCTGTAGATTTTCTGCGGTCACTTTGACCTCTTTAAGCCCTTTTTCAACTATCAGCGTGGCGGCCCGGCGGGAAAGCGTAGCGATCTCCCGGTCCAGGTTTCTTACGCCGGCCTCGCGCGTGTAGCCCCGAATGGCGGAGTCAATGGCGGCGTCATCTATCTTTACCGAATTGGCTTTAAGTCCGTGCTCCTTGAGCTTCTTGGGTATGAGGAACTTTTTAGCTATCGCTATTTTTTCGTTATGAGTGTAGCCGGTGAATTCTATTATCTCCATCCTGTCCCGCAGACTGACCGGAATACCCCACAAGGTATTGGCTGTGGCGATGAACATAACCTTGGAAATATCGAAGGGCACGTCCAGAAAATGATCCACGAACTCGGTATTCTGCTCCGGGTCCATGACTTCCAGCAGTGCCGCCGAGGGGTCGCCGCGCCAGTCGGAGCCCATCTTATCTATCTCATCCATGAGGAAGACGGGGTTGCGGCTTTTGGCTTTCTTTATGCTCTGGATTATCCGCCCGGGCATGGATGCCACGTAAGTGCGCCTGTGCCCCCGGATCTCAGCTTCGTCGCGCACGCCGCCGAGCGACATCCGCACGAAATTGCGGCCCATTGCCCTGGCGATGGAGCGGGCGATGGAAGTCTTGCCCACGCCCGGGGGGCCGACAAAACAAAGAATGGGACCCTTAAGCTGCTCGGTAAGCTTGCAGACCGCCAGATACTCTATCACGCGCTCTTTGGGCTTCTTAAGGCCGAAGTGATCCTCTTCCAAATATTTACGCGCTTTCTCCAGATCTATAACATCCTTGGTCTCCACTGTCCAGGGTAGGTTAATCAGCCAGTCAAGATAGGTGCGCGACACCGTGGTCTCGGGGGAAAAGGGGGTCATCCTGGACAGGCGCGCCAACTCCTTTTCGGCAGCCGCTTCCGCCTCTTTAGGCATCTTGGCGGCCTTGATCTTCTTTTTTAAATCATCCAGCTCTTTAGAAAAATCATCCTTCTGATGAAGCTCCTTCTGTATGGCTCTCATCTGCTCGTTAAGGTAATATTCTTTCTGGGATTTTTCTATCTGACCCTTCACCCGATTATGGATCTTGTGCTCCAGATCCAGAATCTCTATTTCCTTCGCCAGAAGTTTAATGATCTTTTCCAGACGCTCACGGGGATCGGCGGTCTCTAGAATATCCTGGCGGTCGGGAATGTTGAATATGGAATTGGCCGCGATGGTGTCTGCAAGCTTTGAGGGGTCTTCCAGTTGGGACAGCAGGGACACCGAATCCAGAGTAATGCGCGTGCCGAGCTTCACATACTCATCAAAAACTTCCACAGCGTGGCGCATCAGGGCGATGATCTCCGGAGTTTTTTCCGCCGCTTCGTCAACATATTCAACTTCGGCCATAAGACATGATTTTTCTTTGTCCAACTCCAGCTTTATAACCCTGGCTCTCCGGCGTCCCTCAAGAAACACCCTCATGGTGCCGTCCGGCATCTTAAGGGACTGCGCGACCGTAGCCACCACTCCGTACGCGTAAAGTTCTCCGGGCGCGGGATCGTTGACCGTGGATTTTCTCTGGGCCAGGGCCAGCATGAACTTGCCGGCTATGAGCGCGTTCTCGATGGCGGCCACGGATTTGGGTCTATCCACAGAAAGGGGCAGCGCCATGTGGGGAAAAAGAACCACGTCCCGTATCGCTATAGCGGGAAGAATGTTGGGGTAGTTCACTGAAGATGTTGAGGAAGCTTCCATTTAAAACTCCATTAATAGCAGGTTGTTAAGGCCGCCGGCGCGAACTGGCGAACAGGTGTAGCAGTGGAAATAAAATTATTCCCTATTTTACTATTCACGACTTCGCTATTCGCTTTTTGTATCGCCCTGTCCGCTTAAGCGGTATTATTTCTTTTTAAAATCAAGCACGCCGTCAATAAGGCCGTAAGCCTTGGCCTGCTCAGCCGACATGTAATAATTCCTTTCCATGTCCGCCCGGACCTTATCCGAAGTCTTGTCGCAATGCTTGGCCAGAATATCAATAAGACGCGTCTTATTTTCCTGCATTTCCTTGCTCTCGATTTCGATATCTGTAGCCTGGCCCGATATGCCGCCGCCCCAGATCAGAGGCTGGTGGATCATGATGCGGGCGTTAGGCAGGGCGTAGCGCTTGCCCTTGGAACCGGCCGCCAGCAGAACAGCGCCGAAGCTCATGGCCATACCCATGCAGATGGTTGAGATGGGGGCTTTAATGAACTGCATCGTATCGTAAACCGCCAGGCCGGCCGTAACCATGCCGCCGGGGGAATTAATATAGAGGTTTATGTCCTTATCGTTATCCTCAGCGTCAAGGTACAACAGCTGCGCGATAACAGTGTTGGCTGAGGCGGTGGAGACCGCACCCTCAGGGTCACCGATAAAGATTATCCTGTCTTTCAGAAGCCGGGAGTAGATGTCGTAACCGACCATCGCGCCCTGATTCCATTTTTCAATAATTGTAGGTATTATCATAAAGATCCTCCTGAATAGTGGTAAGGATTAAGCGGTAAGAAGTAAGTGCATCCTTAATCCTTAATCCTTAATCCTTAATCCTTAATCCTTAACTACTTCTTCCTTAATTACAGCTTTGGACTTAACCAGATCCATGGTTTTGTTCTCCACGATGGAGGACATAATATAATCTTTACGGTTCTCAAAAAGCTCCCGGGCTTTCTTTTTCTCTTCCTCGGTGTTAAGCCGGGCCACGACCTTATCCAGTTCGGCGTTAAGCTCAGCCTCAGTGGCCGTGATGGACTCTTTCTTGGCGATATTGTGCAGGAGGTAGGTGAGGCTCAGGTTGCGCTCGGCCACGGGCTTTAGCCGCGCCATATAAGCGTCCTCTTTCATCTCTTCGTCGGGGGAGACCCTTTTTTTCATGATCTCAAAAAGCTCGCGGGCCTCTTCCCGGACCAGCGTGGGAGGCAGCTGCATGGGATTGGATTTTATAAGTACGTCTTCGATCTGAGTAATGACGTCTTTCTCGGTCTTTTCAGCCTCGCCGCGCTCCAGCATTTTGCGCACATGGTCGCGCAGCTCCTCCACGGTTTTAACGCCAGCTTCTTTCAGAAAACTTTCATCCATCGCGGGAACTACTTTCTCTTTTATCTCCGCCACCGTTACCTTAAAGCTCATTTTTTTCTCGCCGAAAGAAGAATCAAACTGGCGGGTCTCGCCTTTCTTGGCGCCGGTGATGTTGTCGGCCAGACCGGCAATGGTCTGGGGGCTGGACATATCCACGATCTCGCCGTTGACGTCGGCGCCGGCTATCTTTACGCCGTTCTCGTAAGACTCGTAATTGACAATTACAAAATGGGTCTTCTCAACGGGTTTTCCGTCTTCCACTGGCTTCAGGTAGGCGTTATACTCGCGCACCTGGTCGATGTACTTAACCACATCCTCGTCCGTCACCTTTTTGGCTTTTCGGGTAACCGCAATCTTCTCATAACCTTTGGGATCCACTTGCGGATTACATTCAAGCTGGACCTCAAAATAAAGTTTTTTCTCCGGCTCGTAAGCGACGTTGCGCATTATGGGCGTGACCACGGGGATAACTTTGTCAGCCTTGAGGATCTCCGGCATGGCGGCCTTGGCCGTGATGTCCAGGACTTCGTCCTTGACCATGGAGGGGAACTGCGCCTTTATCATCGCCAGCGGAACCTTCCCGGTCCGGAATCCGGGGATGGAAACTACGGCCTGCAGACGCACGAGGGCGGCCTCGGTGGCCGCTTTAAGGTTGTCGGAGTCCACGTTAACGCCGAAGATATGCACGCAGCCTTCCTGCTTTATTTTTTTGATTTTGTCGCCGAAACTGAGAGTTAAGTTCATTAATCCTCCGGGATGCGATAATAGGTAAATGTCGAGACGGGGACTCGAACCCCGATGGGAGTGACCCCACATGGTCCTAAGCCATGCGCGTCTACCAGTTCCGCCATCTCGAC
>JBAXKK010000029.1:0-27024 GCA_037137395.1 Elusimicrobiota bacterium | reverse complement strand
AGCGGGTCCAGCTCGGGAAACTCCACGGGAAAGCTGGGCGCAAGGCATATCGCGGTCTCGGCTCCGGAGGCCAGCAGCGCCCGGACTTCAGTCACGGAGCTACGCACTTCCTTGGCCTGCCGGCTGCACATAAGCACGCAATTGGCGCAGCCTATGCAGCGTTCTTTGATAACTTCCGCCTGTCCGCTGGAGATCCTGATGGCTTTGGCCGGACAGCCTCTTACGCAGGTGTAACAGGTCCTGCATTTCTCCGTAATTGTCGTTACAAGCGGAGTGATGTCGTTCATGGTGTAATTACTCCCGCGGACCCGCAAATTTCATCGCTTCATTAAACCCGCATAAGGCGGCGCACTTCAGCCCGGAGCTGTTCGGGACGGGCCGGCTTGTCCAGCAGAACATCGGCCTTCATCCACGATGAGGATCCGTCCTGGTTCGCGGCAAAATCTATACCGGTCGCCGCGGCCACTGCCGTAAGCATTATCACCGGAACTTCCGGATAAAGCTTTTTAATGTGATGGCACAGAGCGAATCCGGAGTCCATATGTTCCATCATCAGGTCTATGATGGCAAGGTCGGGTATGAACTCCAGCAGCGTTTCCTCGGCTTGCTCCTGGCTTTGGGCTGTCGCCACCCGGTACCCCTCCGCCTTCATCATCAAAGAGGTCTGTTCCAGCAGGTCTATGTCGTCGTCGACTATAAGAATATTCTTCGTGGTGCTCATATGTTTAAACCTCGCTTCGCGCGCCTCAGGCTAGGACGTCGCGCTTGTTGTAATGTGTGTGCAGCAGCTCGTGACTCTTGTGGCCGAGCGGGGCGCCCAGAAACTCTTCGTACAGGCGCTTGACCTGCGTGTTCTTGTGGCTTACGCGGAGCGGAGCGTCCTTGTCGATCTGGTGCAGCGTGTTCATGCGCGCTTTTACCGCCTCTATGTCCGCCCGCAGCGGCTGTCCTCCGCCGTTAATGCATCCGCCGGGGCAGGTCATAACCTCGATGAACTGAAGGTCGGAGCGGCCGGCTTTAATTTCTTCCATCAGCTTGCGCGCCGCGCCAAGGCCCGAGACCACCGCCGCGCCCAGCTCTATCTTTCCGGCTTTAACCCGCAGTTCTTTGGAACCTTTCATTCCGCGCAGTTCCTGTATTGTGTATTTAGGCATTTCTCCGCCGGTGATTAGGAAGTACGCGCTGCGCACCGCCGCCTCCATAACTCCGCCTGAAGCGCCGAACATCTTGCCGGCGCTTGACCGCTCCCCGAACGGGGTGTCCGGGGTTTCCGGCTCAAGGGCCGAAGGATCTACTCCCGTGATCCGCAGCAGTTCCGCGAGCTCGCGGGTCGTGAGCACATAATCCACGTCGCTGTGAGAGTTGCGCCCCATCTCCGGGCGTCCGCATTCGAATTTTTTCGCCGTGCAGGGCATTATCGAGACGCTGACTATGTTGGCCGGATCTATCTTTTCCCGCTCCGCGAAGAAAGACTTTATAAGGGCGCCCATCATCTGCTGGGGGCTCTTGCAGGTTGAGAGATTCGGTATGAATTCCGGATAGAACTGCTCGACGAACTTTATCCAGCCGGGCGAACAGCTCGTGAACATTGGCAGCACTCCGCCGCCGGTCGCGCGCTTTACCAGTTCCGAACCCTCCTCCATGATGGTCAGGTCGGCGGTAAAGGAGGTGTCAAAAACTTTCTTGAAACCGACTTTGCGCAGGGCCGCGGTCATTTTGCCGTCAATGTCAGTGCCGGGCTTGTAGTTGAACTCCTCGGCTATGGAAACCGAGACCGCCGGAGCGTGCTGGACCACCACGTATTTTCCCGGGGCGCTCAGGGCTTTCAGCACATCGTTAACATGGCTCTTCTCGGAGAGCGCCGCCGTGGGACAGACCAGCACGCACTGGCCGCAGTTGATGCAGCTTGAGACGTTGAGCCCCTGGTTGTAGGCCGTGCCGATCACGGTTTTATTCCCGCGGTGGATGAAATCTATGGCCGAGACATTCTGAACTTCCTCGCAGACCCGCACGCATTTGCCGCACAGTATGCATTTTTCAGGGTCCCGGACTATGGAGGGGCTTGAGGTGTCTTTATCACGCCTGACCCGCTCGCCGCTGAAAACGCGGTGGCGTATCCCGTGCTGTTTGGCCAGGCGCTGGAGGTCGCAATCCCCCCCGCGTATGCAATAAAGACAATCCTGCGGGTGGTTTGAAAGCAGCAGCTCTACGATGGCTTTGCGCGCCGAAAGGATCTGCGGCGTGTTGGTCTTTATCTTCATGCCGTCCGCCGCCGGGTAGGAACAGGAGGGTATCAGCGAGGGCGCGCCCTCTACCTCTACCACGCACATACGGCAGGCCCCTGAGGGCGCGAGGCCCGGAAGATGACACAGCGTGGGGACCTTGATCCCCTGGCGGGTGAGCACCTGCAGGATAGTCTCGCCTTGATTAGCTTGTACGGCTTTGCCGTTAACTTCTATGTTTAACATGATATCACCTCTCTCCTTGCTCGGGTTGCGTGAATTCGATATCGCAGCGCAGGCATCGGCCGGCTTCGCACAGCGCGTGTTTTTCCGTCACGCACAGGTCCACTTCTTTGAAGTTTTTGGCGCGCGCTCCGGCGGCCAGGTGGACGGCCGCCAGTCGCCCCTGCGTCCCGCCGTCCTGCGCGGACTGGACGGGCTCGACATAAACCGACGGCAGCCGGACCTTCTTTATAACCCTCAGCTGTTTGCCGGTGAGGAACCTGTCGATCATAACGGCGGCGTTCTTTCCGGCGGCGACGGCGTTGATCACTGTGCCGGGACCGGTTGTAACGTCTCCGCCTGCGAATACTCCAGCGCGTCCGGTGGAATACGACTGGGCGTTAGTCACAAGCAGGCCGTATTTCGACAGAGTAAGTTCCGAAAGAGGCTGCGTTTCCGGCTCTTCGCTGATGGCGGCGATAAGCGTGTCCGCTTCCACCAAATGCTCGCTGCCGGCGACGGGTACCGGCCGGGCGCGTCCGCTGGCGTCCCTCGGCCCAAGCTCGTTGCGCGTGAACTTCACTCCGATAAGGCGGCCGCTCTTTATGACCAATCCCTCCGGAGCCTGTAGAACTTCAAGCTTTACGCCTTCCTGCAGCGCGGCCTCGATCTCTTCCGCGTAAGCCGGCATTTCAGAGCGGCTGCGGCGATAGAAGACGGTTACTGATTTTACGCCCTTCTGACGGACGGCTACACGGGCGGCGTCAAGCGCTGAATTTCCTCCGCCGATGACAGCCACCCGTCCCCGGGCGAGCGATTTGCCTTCAAGGTTATACGCTTTCAGGAACTTGATGCCGGGGATAACGCCTTCGCTCTCTTCGCCCTCAAGTCCCAGCTTCTTGCTCTTGTGGGAGCCGAGCGCGACATAGACGGCTTTGAAACCGGCTTTGGAAAGGCTTTCCAGCGTTAAATCCCTGCCAAGCTCTTTCCCGCATTTAAGCGAGATATTCTTATTTAGCAGGGCGGAGATCTCTTTCTCCAGCACCGCGCGGGGCAGGCGGTATTGCGGAATGCCTGAGACCAGCATGCCGCCCGGTTTTGACTCTTTCTCGAAGATCGTGACTTTATAGCCCTGAAGTGAGAGCTGGTGGGCTGCCGTGAGGCCGGAAGGCCCCGCGCCTATTACGGCGACGGCGGGCGCTCCGGCTTTTATGGCGGCCGGGGCGTGCCTGTAAGCGGAGGCCGGGACCTTGTCCACGATAAAGCGTTTGAGCGTGCGGATAGCTATCGGCTCTCCGCCGGTGGTGCCGCAGCGGCAGACCGTTTCGCAGGGGTGGTCGCAGACGCGGGCGCAGACCGACGGGAAGGGGTTCGCCGCGCGGATGGTCCGGTAGGCGTCCTCGTATTCGCCGCGGCTGGCGTGCGCTATGTAACGCCAGACCTCGGTGCCCACGGGGCAGCCGCTCTGGCACGGAGCTCCCACCAGTTCGCGGCAGGCTCCTGCCGGGCACTGGCGGTCGAAAATATGGGCTTCATATTCGTCGCGGAACCATTTCAGCGTTGAAAGCACGGGGTTCGGCGCTGTCTGGCCGAGTCCGCACAGTGAAGTTTTCTTTATGATCTCTCCCAGTTCCTTCAGGTACATTATTCCCTGGAAGCGGAAGAGCGCGTCGAGGCCGTCCTCTTTGCGGCGCGGGCGGGTTATAGCCTGCAGGATCTCCAGCATGCGGTGCGTGCCTTCCCGGCAGGGGATGCATTTCCCGCAGGATTCGTTCTGTATGAATTCCATGAAATATTTTGCCAGGTCCACCATGCAGGTGTTTTCGTCCAGCACCACCAGCCCGCCTGAGCCCATGATCGCGCCAAAATTCTTGAGCGCCTCATAGTCGCATTCAAGGTCGAGATGCGCCTCGGGTATGCAGCCGCCCGAGGGGCCGCCTATCTGCACGGCTTTACACTTTTTCCCGTTAGGGATGCCGCCGCCTATGTCGAATACCACCTGGCGGAGCTTTGTCCCCATCGGAACCTCCACCAGGCCGGTGCGCCGCACCATGCCCGAGAGGGCGAACACTTTTGTTCCTTTGCTGGTCTTTGTGCCGATTTTCGCGAAGCTATCCGCGCCGGTTTCCATGATCTCGGCGACATTCGCCAGCGTTTCGACATTATTAATTACTGTGGGCTTGCCGAAAAGTCCGCGTACCGTGGGATACGGGGGCCGGGGTTTGGGCATTCCGCGCTTGCCTTCTATGCTGTGCATGAGGGCAGTCTCTTCGCCGCAGACGAAAGCGCCGGCGCCCATCTTGATAATGACGTCGAGGTCAAAGCCGCTGCCGTAAATGTTCTCGCCCAGCAGACCCATTTTCTTGGCGTCGGCTATGGCTTTTGTGAGGTTCTTCACCGCGAGCGGGTATTCCGCTCGTATATAGACATAGGCTTTTGAAGCGTGTATGGCGTAAGCCCCGATGGCCAGGCCTTCCAGCACCCTGTGCGGGTCGCCTTCGATAACCGCCCGGTCCATGAATGCGCCCGGATCTCCCTCGTCGGCGTTGCAGATTATATACTTCTGGTCGGCGTCGGAGTTGAGCGCCATCTTCCACTTTTTGCCCGTAGGGAAACCGCCGCCGCCGCGCCCGCGCAATCCGCTGGTCTCCACATCCTGGCAGACCTGAACTGGCGTCATGGTGTGTATGCTTTTTAAGAAAGCACTGTAGCCGCCCCTGGCTATATATTCCTCTATTGAGACGGGGTTTACCAGGCCGCAGTTCTTCAGCACGAAGCGCATCTGGTTTTTGAAGAAAGGGTGCTCGCTCATCAGCGGCACTCCGGGCCATGGCTTCGCGCCCTCAAGCGCGAATTGCCCCAGAATATTTTCTTTGCGCGGGGCGCGCTTCGTGAAAACAGAATCAAGCAGTGCCGCAGCCGTTTCGGCGGTCGCCCGCTGGAATGATATCCTGGGCATGTCGGGCAGGCGCACGTCCAGCAGCGGCTCGGCCGCGCAGTAACCGATGCAGCCCACTTCCACGATCTCAGCTTTGATCTTTTTTTTCTTCAGCCAGGCCTTTACCTCCGTCAGCGTCTTCCCGGCTCCGGCGGCCAGGCCGCAGGTCCCGGCTCCAATATAAATTATCGGCTGCTTCACCGTCTCGTGGCGCAGTTCCGCGGCTTTTATCGTCCAGTCCCCTTTGCCGAAAGCGCCTGTCAAAAAAGCGTTTCTCTGTTTCTCCGGCAGTGAGGAGAGGGCGGTGCTTATGAAATTATCAGCGGATGATGTCATTTTATCTCCTTCAGCTTGAGCTCTTCGACTAAATTTTTAAGTTTCTCGGGAGTAACTTTCGCGTGGCATTCCCCGTTCAGGCTGATAACCGGGGCCAGGCCGCAGGCGCCCATGCAGACCACTACTTCAATGCTGAATAGCCCGTCGCGGGTCGTGTCCCCGGCCTTTATTTTAAGGCAGTCCTCTACGAGTTTAAGGGCTGAAAGCGAGCCTTTGACATGGCAGGCCGTGCCGCGGCACACCATGATGTGGTACTTGCCGCGCGCTTTAAAGCGGAACTGGTTGTAGAAAGTCGCCACTCCGTAGATCTTTGAAGCCGGCATGGAGAGGTGCCTGGAAACCTTTACTACGGCGTTCTGGGAGATATAACCCTCGGCTTCCTGTATCTCCTGGAGGATGGGGATGATCTTGTCGCGCTTGGCGAACGCGTGGCCGGCAAGTATCTTATCAACCTTTGTCTGTGTGCTCATTATTTCAACTCCTTGGATAGTTTTATGCGCCTGGCAAAATAGGCGGCTTTTTCTATGGAAAGCGTGATGTCTAATTGTTCAAGGAAGACTCCCGCGGGCACTTTTATCTGCGCCGGGGCGAAATTTACTATCCCACGCACGCCCGCCCGGACAAGCGCGTCGGCGGCTTCCTGCGCGGAAGCGGCGGGCACCGTTATTATGCCCACTGCGGCTTTTTCCTTATTTACTATTTTTTCAAGTTGGGCGCTGTGGTGCACGTGGCAGCCGGAATACACCCTGCCCGTCTTTTCCGGGTCCAGGTCGAAGGCCGCCACGATGGAAAGATTCGGCCGGCGCTTAAGGAAATATGAGAGTATGGCCTTTCCCAGGTTTCCCACCCCTACCAGCACCATCTTGGTCAGCGACGAGGATTCAAGATGCGCGTAGAGTTCGTCCAGAAATTCCTGCAGTTTGTAGCCCCTCTGCGGAGTTCCCTTCAGTTTGAAGTTCATCAGATCGCGCCGGACCTGTTCCGGCGAAACCCCCACCGCGGCGGCAAGCTCGCGCGAGAAGACGAACTCCGCGCCAGTTTCAAGCCTTGTGTGCAGGAACTGGCAGTAGCGGAAGAATCTTTCAACGGTGCGCTGCGGGATCTTTGTCATGAACGGTCCTTAATCTCTGCGGCCTTCAACATTGATCTGCTCTTTTTTTAACGCGAGGAGCTCTGTAACCTTGGCCACGAATTCTTTGGGCTTTATCGGCTTTTCCATAAAAGCGTCAACTGGCAGGAATTCCCCGTCCTTGGCGCTGAATTTCTGGGGCGAGGTTTCGTTGACCGAGGTGAGCATAAGTATCGGGGTGTGCTTCAGCGCCGCGTTCTGACGGAATTTGCAGGCGGTGTGAAAGCCTTCGGTGGCGTCGTCCATTATGACGTCCAGCACGATGAGGTCCGGCTTGAGCGCTGCCGCCTTCTCCAATCCCTCTTTGCCGTTGATCGCGGTCTCAACCTTGTGCCCCATTCCCTGAAGCACCACTTCGCAGGTGTCAAGAATGTCCCTGTCGTCGTCTATGCATAATATTTTAGCCATGCTATCCTCCCGGCCGGTTAGGTTTTTGTATCGTTCAGATTGTAACGATGGTGTGCGCATCGTTATTTTATAACGTTACACAATTAACGTTGCTACCACAAATAATATACACCTTCGTTATTCTTTTGTCAAGGGTCTTTTTGTTTTTAGAGTTTCACGTCGGAGGAATGGATCGGAGTGGCATCAATGACGCGCCGGGCGGAACGCAGGTTGCGCACCAAAGGACTGCCACGACCGGTAATCGCTGTAGCGGCAGGTAACGATGCCCCCCTCTGTTTGATAAAGTGCGCTGCGCGGGAATAGGATTGCCGACCAGTGAAGATATGAGTGATTCAATAAGGAAAGACAGGGAATGCTAAAATTTGAATTTGGGAAGCTTAATTTTGCCGGGGGAGGCCTGGTCTTTGAGATTTTTAAGGAGGCCGTCTCCGGAGCCTGAAAGGCTTTTCTGCCCGGCGTCGAGCTTGTCTTTAAGCTCCTGCTGCTTTGAGGAAGTAAGGGCGTCCAGCTTGGCCTTGTATGGTTTCAGCGCGGCGTCCACTTTGGCCTGGGCTTCGGCCTTGGCCTTTTCCAGCTCGGCGCCGAAAGCGTTCTTAAACGCGCCGCTCAGCTTATCGGCCAGATCCGTGGTCAAGGCCAGGACCGGGGCCTTCAGGGTTCCGGCAATCTTCACGCCTATCGAGACCGAGGAAAGGCCCGACATGGAATTTATTACGGCGGTCTTAAGCGGGGCGAGCTTTATGCTTTCAGTATCGGGCGTTACCTTTGCCCCCGCTATGTTGAAAAGGGCTTCGCCTTTTATATTCTCCCCCGCCAGCGCCAGGTTTCCGTTAAACGATCCCGTCCCGCCGGTGACGGATGCTCCAAGGGAGCCGGGCTTACCCAGGACAAGGCTGTTTACGGCCATGCCGGAATATTTGAGGGATAAATCGCCTTTCATGGCGGTACCGGTGTTATCTAAAAGCGCTTTAAAGTCCAATGCCCGGGCGCCTTTCGCCCCTTTTATTGAGGCTGTCAGCGGTTTGCCGTATATCTGCGGCTGCGTGGTGATGCCTTCTATCGAGCCGGAATAATCAAGCGGCGCGTCCAGGCCCAGCTCTCCGGAGACCGCCATCTTCTTAATAAGGAAAGAGGGATAAGCGTTCAGCTTGGGGAAATGCACCACTCGTCCGCGTTTGGCGTCAGCCTTGAGTATCTGCTTCTGAGAATTGTCGGGCATGTACTTGCGGGCCATTGCCAGCCACTTAAACGCCGTCTGGGTCTTGTCGGCTATGGCGGGTCCGGCCAGCATCCCGGCCAAAGATTTTGTGTCCAGGGCCGGCATCTTCATTTTGCCCATCAACGCGTCAATGTCGTTCTTGCGGGCTTCTTCGGCGGCTTTAACGCCTTCTTTCAGGCCGGCGGCCGTTTCTTCTATCAGCTTGCGGTCTTTTTGAAAATCATCGGTCAATTTTTTGACATCTTTTTGCAGGGCGGAGTAGCTCTTTATCTGCTTAAGCGGGTTTTTCTCAGCCCGGGCCTCTTCATATTTCTTTTTTATCTCATCCATTCGGGCCTGATAGGGCTTGAAATCGGCTTTTTCTTTAAGCGCGGCAAACTGCGTCTCGTATTTTTTCTGCAGTTCGCCGTATACCTTGACCGAAGAAAGCGAATCGGCCGATACTTCCAGATCCTTGGTCGCGCCGGCTTTGATGTCTCCCACGCGGTTCTCGGCCATATCGCCGGATTCCTTTTTCAGGTCTTTAACGAACTGCGGTGTCTCTTCTTTTTTCGCGAGCAGGAGTTTCGCTGAAGTCTTGCGCGGCGTGCCGAACTTCAGCCCGCTTAAGGAGGCCTCGTTAATTATAAATTTCTTCTCAAGCAGCGGCGCGCCGGCGATATTGAATTTTATTTGAGAAAATTCAACAAGATTGGAATATTCTTCCTTAGCGTTGCCTATTGTGACGCCGGTCATATCGAACGAGGGATGTAGAAAAGAGGTTTTAACTCCGGCTATCTCCACCTTGGCGCCGGCAGCTTTCTCAATTCCTTTCCTTAGCGACCACTTGAGTATAGGGTCGAAGGCAAAGAAAAAGAATACCCAGATAAGGGCCAGAAATATAAATCGTGGTAGTATGTATGACCAGCGCATAAATAATCAGTGGTTAGTGATAGGTGGCTAGTGGTTAGTCGGGGAGTGTCTGTGCTGACCACTAAGCACTAATCACTATACACTCGTTTTAAAGTACCAATCGAACAGCCAGGACGCTTTAAGGCCTTTTACTATTTTAGAATTCATCAGCTTGTCTCTGAATTTATCATTATAAAACACGCCGAAGCGCCTGCCCGCTAAATAGACCGGGAACATCAGGACAAGTCCGACTACAAGTCCCCCCGTCAGGACAGTATTGTTGAAGCCGGTCCAAGGGAGTATGGGCATATTGTAAAGCTTGGTCCAAAGCGGGTAGAGCGCCGGGCTAGTGAGCAGATAATACCCCACCGGATCGGTCAGTTTATCCATCAGCGGATTCACAAAGGTTACCAGCAGAACTGTTATGAGAGCCATGGGGATATTGATCCGCAACGCCATCAAGAGGACCAGCAGCAGCTGGGCGGTGAGCGTGGCTTTGGGCAGCAGTCCGATAAGGAAGCCGAGGGCTATGCCCCAGCCTATCTGGCGCGGATCGGTGTCCGAGGTCAGGCCGCTTATAAACTGGCGCAAGAGGCTTAAAGGATTCATATGACATATTTACTATAACTAAAATCGCGCCTTCATTTCAACTTTCTCCGGTCAAATCCGGCAGGTGGCTTTTATATGAAGACCTTTAGGGCGGACATACTTCGCTTCCGGATAAAATAAAAAGGGCCGGGTCTCAGCCCGGCCCTTTTTATTGTGAATTACGATTTATTTGGTTACGGAGTTGATCCAGTCAAAGGCAGAGTTGACCTTTGAATAAATGCCGTATTTTTTTGGCTGGGCGCAGCCTTCGCCCCAGCTCACGACACCGGCAAGGTACGCGCCGGATCCGGTGCCCACTACCAGCGGGCCTCCGCTATCGCCCTGGCATGAATCTTTTCCGCCGGCTTCATAGCCGGCGCATAGCATGCTGTCCGTTAATTTTCCGGGATAAGCCGCCTCGCAGCTGGCTTTCGATACAAGCGGTACCGACACTTTTAGAAGGGCGTCGGAGATGCTGCCGCTCTGGCTGGTGGTGCCCCAGCCGGTGGTGATAAAATCCACCTTGCCGGTCAGCTCTGTCGGGTTTAAGGCGACGGGCGTGAACTTTGACTCCTTGTCCAGGCGGATCAGCGCGAAGTCGTAGTCAAACTTGGCTTTATTCCAATTCGGATGCTTTATTATCTGAGCGGCGGCAAATTTTTCGGATCCCGCCGGATTGCTCAGGTTATGAAGGCCGATAACCACGGAATTGAGATAGCCGCCTTCCACGCAATGCGCCGCGGTAAGCACCCAGTTCTTCTTGATCAGGGAGCCGCCGCAGAAATGGCCGTAGGAAGCGGCCTGAAGTGAAACTATAAAAGGAAACTCGCCCTTATTCGCTTCTGTTCCGCCTACAATCTTTTGGTTGTTAAAGAACGTCGGCGCTGCTTCATTCGCGTAGTCCGCGGGCAGGGCTTCCGGCATGGACGACTTAACGGCGTCCAGCGCGGCTGCTACGTTCATTCTTTCAGGATTGTCAAAATCCATGGCGTCCGTCGCGTGGGCCATTCGCGGGACTAAAGCCAGTGCGAGTATTACGATTAGTTTTCTCATCAATTCCTCCGATTTAATTTTCCGTCCGTGTTAGTTTGTCAAATAATTCACTAAAAGTCAATATTGCTTAAGACTGCGCGCCCGCGAGCTGATGATTCGGGCGGCTCTTGGCCACTGAGGCGTCTGTCATGCCGGCTACATGCGCGAGGCCTATCGCGGAAATTATGAAAAGAAAATGAATACCCATCTGCGTGTAGACATCTACTTTCTGAAGCTTCTCTATTTCAATAAATGATTTCAGCAGGTGTATTGAGCTGATTCCGATAAGCGCCATCGAGAGCTTCACTTTCATGGTGCTGGCGTTCACGTGGTCCAGCCAATCCGGCGGGTTCTGCTCGCTGAAATGGATCTTGGCCACAAAGGTGTGGTAGCCTCCGATAATTACCATTATCAGAAGATTGGATATCATGACGACATCTATAAGGCCAAGAACCATCAGCATTATATCCTGCGCCTTAAATGCGCCAAGTCCGCATATGAGGTGGTACAGCTCCACGCAAAACTGATAGACATAGATGCCCTGCGCCACTATCAGCCCGAAATAGAGCGGCGCCTGCAGCCACTGGCTTGCCACGATAATATTCGCGAACACGCTGGTTAGCTTTATATTTTTTTCCATATTTTACAGGGGCTGTAATCCTTTTGAGAATAGGTTTCTGATCCTGGAGATAAACATCTTCAGGTGCAGCAGGATATGGGCCGCCATTATGATGACGAAAACCTTGAACAGCCCTTCGTGTATTTCCCCCCACGCTCCGGCCTTTGCTCCGGTAAACGCCGCGCCCTCCTCCAGCATCTCCGCCAGGATGAACCCGCTCGCGGCGAGAGAAATAAAACAAGCCAGCCCCGCGATATCTATCAGCACTGTAAATCCGGCCCGCGAAATAATTTTGTTCATCAAAATCCTCCAAGTCGGAAATATTACCTGCCGTTGAATTTTATATCCCTTCCCTTACGGCTGAGGCCGGGCGGACTTTAGGCCTGCCCAGCTCTAGTATTTTGAGCATCTCAAACCAGAACAGGCTGACCACGCCGCCGATAAAAGCCATAAAAAGATCGTTGGCGTGCAGCGTTCCGAAGTGAAAAATATTCTTAAAGAAGGGTATATAGAGTACAAGTATCAGCACTGCCAGCGCGCCCCCTGAAACCCACCAGAAAGTCTTATGCGCCCCGCTCATTATTTTGAGGAAGTGATCTTTCCATGACAGGTTCGTCAGGATCAGCATGACATTGGCGAAAACCAGCGCCGCGAAAGAAAGCGCGCGGGCCTCGTCCGGGGTCCTGCCGAATTTAAGCGACACGATGAACAGGGCGAATACGACTGCCAGAACGCTAAGGCCCTGCAGCAGGCTGAGTATCACCATTTTTCGGGAGAACAGCGGTTCGCCTATGCGGCGGGGCGGGCGTTCCATGATGTCGTGTTCCTCGCGGTCAGCCTCAAATACTATCGAGCAGGCCGGGTCTATTATCAGCTCCAGGAACGCTATGTGCCCTGGCATAAGCACTATGGGCAGGCCAAAAAGCACCGGCAGCAGGGACATGCCCGCTATGGGTACATGCACTGAAAGGATGTAGGCTATCGCTTTGCGGAGATTGTCAAAAATGCGGCGGCCCAGCCTTATGGCGTGCACGATGCTGGAAAAGTCGTCATTCATCAGGACTATGGCTGAGGCTTCGCGCGCGACATCCGTGCCGCGCTCCCCCATTGAGATGCCGATGTGGGCCGCCTTGAGGGCCGGGGCGTCGTTAACGCCGTCGCCGGTCATTGCCACTATTTCCCCGTTGGCCTTCAGCGCGTTGACGATGGCCAATTTCTGCTCGGGAACTACGCGGGCGAACACGCAGGTCTCTTTTATGCGCTCCTTCAGTATGTCAGGCGGCATCGCGGCCAGTTCAGGGCCTGTGATGGGCTTGTCGGGGTTGCGCAGTCCTATCTGGCGGGCGATAAATGAAGCGGTGCCCGGGTAGTCGCCGGTTATCATTATCACGCGTATGCCGGCGCGGTGCGCCTCACGCACCGATTCGAGCACCTGCGGCCGCACCGGATCCATGAACCCTACCAGGCCCGCAAACTCAAAATTGAAGTCATGCTGCTTATCCGGCAGCGCCTCTTTCTCGAAAACGGCTTTAGCCACGCCAAGCACCCGCAAGCCCCGGTCTGAAAGTTCCAGCACCGCCCGCATCACTTCGTCCTTCTTCTCCGGGGACATGTGGCAAAGGTCTATGATGGCCTCAGGGGCGCCTTTGGAGGCTATTATGTAATGCTTATGGTCCGGAGCCTCCCATACATGAGAGAGCGAAAGCAGTTCGCGGGACAGCGGGTACTCACGCACCACTTTCCAGTTTGTGTGCAGGTGCTCGCTGCCGGCCAGGCAGGCCAAGCCTACTCGCTTTAATTCCTTTTCTATCGGGTCAAATGGGTCCTCCTGGCTGGCCAGGATGGCGTATTCGGTGAGGTCGTGAAACTTTTCGGGTATGGAGGGATTATTTTCTTCCAGTTTATGGAACTTGCAATCCGTCCAAATCTCGCAAAGGCGCATAATGTTTAGTGTGAGCGTCCCGGTCTTATCGGTGCAGAGCACAGTTGTGGCGCCCATGGTTTCAACGGCCTGCATGCGTCGCGTGAGTACATTCTTTTTTGAAATGCGCCAGGCGCCGATGGTCAGAAAGATTACCAGCACCACGGGGAATTCTTCGGGTAGCATGGCCATGCTTAGCGTCAGGCCGGCCAGGAAACCGTTGAGCCAGTTGCCGCGGGTCAACCCGAACACGATTATTACCACGGCGCACATTACCGCGCCGCCGATAGCGAAGTATTTTACGATCTTGCCTGTCTCCCTGTTCAGTGGGGTTTCTTCAATCGTGATGGCGTCAAGGGCTTTGCCTATTTTGCCCATTTCCGTGCGGATGCCGGTGGAGGTGGCTTTTACCAGGCCGCGGCCCTGCACCACCAGCGTCCCCGAATATACAAAAGGCAGATCGTCGCCGCCGGGGCGGGTGGTTTCCGCTTTGCCGTCCCATGACGCCTTGCGCACGGCGATCGATTCCCCGGTTAAAAGAGATTCGTCAGCCGAAAGATTGACGGACGCCAGCACCACGGCGTCAGCCGGCACGCGGTCGCCCTCCTGCAGATATATGACATCTTCGCGTACTACGTCGCGGCCGGAAATTCGAACCTGAACGCCGTCCCGTATTACCAGCGCGCGGGGGCTGGCAAGGCAGCGCAGCGCGTCCAGAGCGTTCTCGGTTTTTTGTTCCTGATAGAAAGTTATGCCAATGACCACGATGACGAAAGTCATCAGCATCATGGCGTCCTTTACGTCGCCCAGGGCCAGGTAGATAAGGCCGGAAGCGAGCAGCAGCAGCAGCATGGGCTCTTTAAGCACATGTATTATTATGTTAAAGATGGTCTGCTTTTTCTGGGCGGGAAGTTCGTTGTGGCCCTCTTCGGCAAGACGCCGCGCGGCTTGCTCACCGGTAAGCCCCTGCACAGAGGCAAGCAGATCGTTTATGTCAGGCATTGTGTTTTCCTTATAGACTTATATGCGGCTTATTCACCCGGCCGGGTGTCAAAAAAAACCTGTCAGAATAAACGATGCGAGGATCAGCAGCAAAATAACCATACTGATGCGGCTCTTCCATTGAGGAGTCATTGTTTATTCCATCCTTTCGCGCGCCGCGGATCTGTCGGAACGAAAATGGCCTTGCGGCGCAAAAGTTGCAGTCGGCCCGCCATGGTAAGGAAAAGTATAGCACCGAGCGAGCGAATCTGTAAAATAGATAATTTAGTATAATATCATCTATTAAAACTATGATTGCCATAAACTACCATCATCTGTATTATTTTTATGTGATCGCCAGGGAGGGCACCATCAGCAAGGCCTGCAAAAAGCTTCTTTTGGCGCAATCCACGCTGAGCGCCCAGCTTAGCCAGCTGGAAAAAGCGCTGGGGCGGAGACTTTTTGACCGGAAAAACCAGCGGCTGCATCTGACTGACGACGGGCGGATGGTGCTGGACTACGCGCAAAGCATCTTCAGGATGGGCCAGGAGCTGCAGGACACCCTTAAAGACCGGCCTGTCAGCGGAAGGCTGGAGATACAGCTGGGAGTCCTGAGCGGAACCCCGCACGCGTACGGCCACGCGCTGCTTGAGTTTATTTTAAAGGAATTTCCAGACGCGCATATCGACGCGAGAGAGGGCAGCATAGACGATCTTGTTTTAGAATTGCGCGAGCAAAGGCTGGATGTGATACTGACTGATGTAAGTATCCGCACTCCGGAGCACGACGTTATTGATAATCATCTTGTCGGCAAGATCCCGATCGTGTTCGCGGCGTCGAATACCGTGGCCCGGCGTTACAGGCGGATACCGCAGGATCTCAACGGCGCGCCTCTTATTCTCCCCTCTTTGCCCAGGCAGGCCTATCACCATATTCAGGACCTTCTTACGCAGTGGAATGTTAAGGTTAATGTGGTGGCGGAAGTGCAGGATGTGGAACTGGCGCGCCGTTTAGCCATCTCCGGGCATGGGATCGCGCCCATCAACGCCTACACGGCTTCGGCCGGCATCTCGGAAAAAGCGCTGACCATTCTTGGGGACGGCAAGTCTTTCGGCCTTTACGAGTCGGTCTTTCTTGTAACGCAAAAGCGCAAATGGCCGAATCTCATACTGGAACGCATATTAAAAAAATTCCGCCTCCGCTCCCGGATCCTGTGATTTCCTCAAAAGCTTACATAAGTCGGAGGTCTCGTCGAGACGCTTTTCATCGTTCTGGTGAAACCGTTGATGTCTCCCCGGCGACCTGCCCCACCGTGCAACTGGGGGCGGAAGCCGGTCGTCCTACCGGCGAAAGCCGGTATCCAGCATCAAGAATACCCTGGATTCCGGCTTCCCCCCAGTTGCACGGTGGGGCAGGTCGCCGGAAAGACGGCTTGGTCATGCGTGAGCTTTTGGGTGATCTCCCCAAAAGCCCAGGTTAACCTTTGAACGCCAGGACCGCTAACTGGTAGCAGGCGGCCGAGATCAGGGCCGCCGCCGGGATGGTTATTATCCAGGCCCAGACTATCTGTCCC
This sequence comes from Elusimicrobiota bacterium, assembly GCA_037137395.1. Classification (GTDB taxonomy): domain Bacteria; phylum Elusimicrobiota; class Elusimicrobia; order Elusimicrobiales; family UBA9959; genus YA12-FULL-51-18. Next base: position 10,945 of record JBAXKK010000029.1, on the reverse strand, counting down.
GCTATTCCCCATTTAACAGCCCGGATGCTCTTGATAGTTCCCACGCCCACTATGGCGCCGGTTATTGTATGGGTGGTGCTTATCGGCACGCCCATGGCGGAAGCGCCGAACAGCACCATAGACGCTCCGAACTCCGCGCAGAAGCCGTCCACTGGGCGCAGCTTGGACAATTTGTTACCCATAGTCTTAACTATGCGCCAGCCGCCGGACATCGTGCCCAGGGCTATCGCGGCGTGGCAAGTCAGCACCAGCCAAAGCGGCACATTGAATTCCGGGCCAAGGTAGCCCGCGCTGAATAACAGGCCCGCTATTATGCCCATGGTCTTCTGCGCGTCGTTGCCGCCGTGCCCCAGACTATAAGCCGCCGCGGATAAGAGCTGCCCCTTCCGGAATAAGTGGTCAACCTTTGCCGGAGTGGAGCGCGCGAAGAGATTATAGATTATCGTTCCCAGCGTCATCCCCAGCAGCATGCCTACCAGCGGAGAAATAACTATAAACGCCAGAGTTTTTATTATCCCGTGCATCACAAGCGCGCCGGTGCCGGCTTTTACCAGCGCGGCGCCGATGAGCCCCCCCACCAGCGCGTGTGAAGAGCTGGAAGGTATGCCGAAATACCAGGTTATGATATTCCATGAGCAGGCGCCCATCAGTGTGCCGAAGATTATATAAGCGTCCACCTGGGCGATATCAACTATGCCCTTCCCTATGGTTCCCGCCACATGCAGACCGAAGACCGCGAAGGCTATAAAGTTGAAGAACGCCGCCCAGAGCACCGCGTACCTGGGAGGAAGCACGCGGGTAGCCACTATAGTGGCTATAGAATTGGCGGCGTCGTGGAAGCCGTTCAAAAAATCAAAGAACAGCGCCAGCGCCACCAGGAAGATTATCGCTATAAGCGTGCTATCCATTTTTCACCAGTATAGACTCGATAACTTTCGCCACATGCTCGCAGTTGTCCAGCGTGCCTTCGGCCGTCTCGTATATTTCTTTCCACTTTATTACCATAATGGGGTCCTTTTCGGTCTCAAAAAGATGGCTTATCGCCTTTTCCCTTACAGAGTCACCGAGATTCTCGATTCGGTTGACCTCTATGCAGTGATCAAGAACCCTGCGCTGGCGCTTGGTGTCGTGCATGTGTTTTACGGCGTTCGCGAGCGCGGCGGCCGCCTGGTCTATAAGATCTATGAACTGGGCAAAATACTCGTCGCGCGCGTCCAGTTTGTAAAGCTTCACGCGTCCGGCCATCGCGTTGATAAGGTCCAGCACATCGTCCAGGCTGTTGGCGAGGCTGTAGATATCTTCCCGGTCTATGGGGGTTATAAAAGTGCGGTTGAGCATGTCGGTTATCTCATGCGCGAGCGTATCGCCCTCATGCTCCAGGTCATGTATCTTTTTCACCTCTGCCTCGTCCAGCAGCCCGTCTTTCAAAGCTGCTTTAAAGAAGCCGGCGGCCTTCATAAGATTCTCGGCCTGCAGAGTAAGGAAATCGAAGAACTTTAATTCTTTCGGTACGAAATTAATGGCCATATATTCTCCTTGTATGGATTTTACTCCTATACTTTAGAAAAAACGTATTAAGGGCGTTTAAGGTCCGTGTAAAATGTGTGTAAATAAGATTGGCGTCAGCTAATCGTGCTGTCGCACTGTCTCGCTGCCGTACTGCCGCGCTGTCCTACCACGCTGTCCGGCTATTTCGGAAGGGTGAACCAGAATGTTGAGCCCCGGCCTTCGGCGCTTTCCACGCCGGTCGTGCCGCCGTGCAGTTCAACCAGGTGCTTTACTATGGAAAGTCCCAGGCCGGTTCCGCCAAGCTCGCGGGAGCGGGCTTTGTCCACGCGGTAGAACCGCTCAAAGATCCTGGGCAGATGTCCGGGCGGTATGCCGTGGCCGGTATCTTCCACCAGGACCTTGGTTATGTCAGCGTCCGCTGCTGCGGAAATTTTTATCTCACCATTATCCCGGTTGTACTTGGCCGCGTTGTCCAGCAGGTTGATAAGCACCTGGGAAAGTTTATCTCTGTCGGCGTTAACGCTCAGTCCGGCCGCGACCAGGTTTATAATGGAAACCTTCTTTTTAACCAGTATGGCGGCCAGGCCTCGCGCGGTGTCATCCACCAGCGTTCTCAGATCAACCGAAACTTTTTCAATTGAAGCGCGCCCGGATTCGGCATATGAAATTTTGAGCAGATCGTTCACCAGATTATCCAGGCGCACCGCCTGCTCGTGTATGCTGCGGGCGAAAACAGGGCCATGCTCACGGTCCTCAAGCGCCCCGTTAAGCAGCGTCTCGGCGCAGCCGATAATCGCGGTGAGCGGGGTCTTAAGCTCATGTGAAACATTGGCCACGAAATCGCGCCGCATGGCTTCAAGCTTGCGCGGCCCGGTTATATCCCTCGCGACCAATACGCAGCCGCGCACTGCCCCCTCCTCGATTATCGGCGAAGCGCTGACAGCCAATATAGTGCCGGGGGCGGCCTCGATATCAAAGGAAACGGCCTGGCCGCTGGAAAGAGCCTTAATGGCCGCGGAAGACAGCTCGGGCCCGGCCGGCATTGCGGACAGCCGCATTCCTTCCGGTTCAAAGCCTCTAACGCCCATAAGCCGCCGCGCGCGCGGGTTTATGCGCGTTATAATTCCCGCGCCATCGGTTACCAATATGGCCTCGGACATGTCGCGGAAAGCCGCCTCCAGCTCCAGGCGGCGCAACTCAGCCTCGCGCATTCTCACGCTTATCTCACCCGCCATATAATTAAGAGTTTCTGAAAGCTTTCTTAATTCGCCCGAAGATCCGAGAGGGATGCGGTAGCTAAAGTCCCCCGCGGCGAAGCGTTTTGACCCCGCTATTATCTCTCCGAACTGCCTGCCGATAAATAATTTAAGAGTTGAAATAAAATTCATTTATTTTCCGATTCAAACCTGTAGCCGTAATTTTTCACCGTCACTATTCGGCGGCCCTGGGTTCCCAGTTTTTTGCGCAGCGTGCCTATGTGCACGTCCACGGTGCGGGTCTCCACCTCAAGGGCGGCGTCCATTCCCCACGCCTTTTCCAACAGTACCTCGCGCGACAGCATTTTCCCCCCGGCCGTCATCAGTGCCTTTAAAAGTTCAAATTCGCGCGCGGTCAGGTCTGCCGGCTTGCCCTTCACTAGCGCCAGCACGCGTGAGCAGTCCAGCTCAAGATCTCCGGCGCGGTAGATCTCAAGGGCTTCTCCGCATACGGCCGAGCGCCGCAGCACGGCTTTCACCCGCGATATAAGCTCTTTGACGCTGAAAGGTTTGGTGACATAATCGTCGGCGCCCATTTCAAGGCCTACAACTTTATCCGACACTTCGCCCTTGGCCGTAAGCATTATTATAGGTATGGAGGCGGTTTTCGCGTCCGTTTTCAGACGGCGGCAGACCTCAAGCCCGTCCAGGCCCGGCAGCATCAGGTCCAGGATTATCAGATGCGGGCGCTCTTTGGCGGCCAGCAGCGCTGAGGCGGATCCCTCATGCGCGAGCACGGTGCGGTAGCCCTCTTTTTTAAGGTTATAATCCAGCAGTTTGGCTATATCCTTTTCATCCTCAATAATAAGTATTTTTTCTTCCATCGCAGATATGATATCAAAAAGTCGGGCGCGGAGAGATAATGTTTAGACTTCTGTGTGATTTCCTAGTGCAGGGTTCGTGGGTCCTGTCAGGGGCCCGGAACGCGGAACCAGCGTCGCGCACACCGTGCGCGCGCTTCCGGATCGGCCCCAGTGTCGCCGGGCTCCACCCAGTCGCCGCGCTACGCAAGCGGCTCCTTCTGGTACGGTTCCGCTTATCCGGTTCCCCTGCCTCCCGCTCCAGTTTTTGCGGATGCAGCGGGCGCTATTTTATATAATATTTTCATGAAGACCTTGGAAATATTCCTTATCGCTTTGGGCCTTGCCATGGACGCCTTCGCGGTTTCCATCGCCAGCGGCGCGACCATGAAAAAGCTTGAGCTGCGCAATGCCCTCAAGATGGGGCTATTCTTCGGCGGGTTTCAGACTTTAATGCCGGTGATCGGATGGTTCGCGGGCATAGGGATGAAAAGTTTTATTACCGGCTGGGATCATTGGCTGGCCTTCGGCCTGCTGACCCTGGTGGGCGGCAAGATGATCTATGAGGCCATGTGGATTAACCTGGATCCTGCAGTTCAAAATGGTTCTCATCGGAACAATAAGGGAACAGATTTATTCTGCAGGATTCCCCGCGAAGCGGGCGGAGGGCCAAGCGCTATGCGCGCCAGGCCCGACGAGGTGTATTCCTCCCTAAGGGCGCCCGCTATGCGGGCGGAAAGTTGCAACTGCAACTTTCAGGTCAAGGAAGACGAGCGGCAGGCCGCGAAGAAATGTCCTTTTGATACCGCCGTGCTGTTAATTCTCGCGCTGGCCACTTCCATCGACGCGCTGGCGGTGGGCATTACTTTTTCCGTACTGAGCGTGTCAATAATTCTTCCGGTTATTGTTATCGGGCTGGTGACCTTTATTTTGTCGGCGGCGGGCGTGCAGATCGGAGTGAAGGGCGGCCATTTTTTTGAGAATAAGATAGAGATAGCGGGCGGCCTGATCCTGATCGGGATCGGGGTTAAGATACTGATCAGTCACTTATAATTTCAAAGGATAGCGGAGCTTGCGGGTCAGCGCGGAAGCCATTTCGCGGCGGCTTTTTGTAATTCCGACCAGGCGGGGTGGAAAATTTCATCCCCCTTTCCATTTTCTCCGGAGCCTATCTCGATGGGGCTCCAGTAAGGCTCAGCCGCCATAGGAGACCACCATTGCGGCTGGGTGTCGCCGTCCATGAACCAGCCTTTGGGATTCCAGAACCAGCCGAAAGCGAGTACGACATCCGCCCCTGATCTGAAACAGCGGTCAAACAGACGCTTGAAATATTCGGCCTGCGAATCCGGTGAAAAACCGCGCACGAGCGGCGCCCTGGCATATCCGGCCTCTATCACCCATACCGGCCGTTCTCCGGCGAGCTGTTTGGCTTCGGCTACGACATCAGCCATTCCGGCGTCCCTTAGCGGTATACCGAATAAATAGTTCCCGTAAAGATCCACGCCTACAATGTCTATGCCGTCTTCGCCGGCCGTTTTGATATAGCTTTTCCATTCCACCATCATCGTGGAATAATTCTGTGTGGTCCTTAAAACAACGCCGCGCTTTGTCCCCTCATTATGGACCACGTCGGAGAGTTCGCGCAGCAGGCGGCGCTGAAACGCTTTATCTCCCCATGAAGATTCGCTGATCCGCCAGTTGGTGCGCGCGTGGTTCTTTGCCGCGTTTATCTCGTTTTCAACCTGCCAGACAAAAACCCTGTCGGCGTATCTGCGCACGCCGGCCCCGACCAGCCATTTAATGAGAGTCACATACAGATCCCGTCCAAGCCTGTCTGGAGAAACCTGAATGACGGTTCCGTCTTCCATTACGGCCAGCGGAGCTTCTTTCCGGTAGCCGCAGCCGGTTACCAAAAGAAGTGTTATGCCTTCCTCCGTGAAAGCGTTTACCAGGGCGTCCATCCCTGCCCAGCGACCATTTTGGGAAAGCTCTTCTGTCATGGAATCCAAAAGCGCTGGATCACCCTCCGCCTGCCTGAGGCGCGCCATGTCCGCCTTTGAGATAATAGGCAGCGGCTCGTTCAGAGGAAGATGGGGCCTGTAATGTGTGCCCCCGGACTCCTTTATAAGTCTGGCTATCTGCGGAAGAGAAAAATGCGGAATATCAAAAGGGGAGCCTGAGTGTGAGATTCCTATCCCCTCAACCTTGCGCGTAGGCGGAAGATCAGGGTATTGGCCGGTTATCGGTCTGCCGGGAGGCACAACCGGCTCGTAAACCTCTTGCCGCGCGCCGGAAAGTTGGGCTGCGAAATCCGCGTCGGAGGAAACAGGCAGATCGGCGGCAAATAAACAGCCCGCGTAAGCGCCCGGGAATATTAGCGAAAATAAAATTGAGATTCCTTTAATATCCATAATCGTCCTTAAAGGTCGGGCCGGCTGCCGGGCTTTTCCGGTATGATAAAAATAGCGATTATATAGGCGATTACACCCGGTACGATGGCCGTGAAGACCGCTAAAAATATATAAGCCAGCCTGAGCAGCACGGGGTCAACATTGTAATACTCGCCCAAACCGCCGATTACGCCGAATATCACCCGGTTTTCTCTGCTTCTGTAAAGTCTCTTCATGGATCGGCTTCCGTACATAGTCCATATTCTACAATATCCCGCGCCCCAAATTCTCCGCTAAGATAAAAACTAGGGCGGAATAATTCCGGGTTTTGATCGTCGGTTTAATACGATATTTTTTATACGGCAGGGCGCTCGTATTGGAAGGATGGCCGCGTAGTATTACCGGGGTGGCAGCCATGGGTTGGATCGGCCGAGGAAGAACCGGCGCGTAGTCGCCGGGCTGGCCGCAGGCCGATGGGCCCCATGGCTGACAGGACCCCAACTAATGAAACCTTTTCATCAATGACACAGGCTTGTCAGTGTAAGGGTCAGGATCCGCGCTGGATGCGCATCGGGCCGCTAAAATTGTAATATATGAATATGAGCGACTATGACGTGCTTATCGTGGGCGCCGGGATCACCGGCGCCGCCATCGCCCGGGAACTTTCCAAATTTAAATTAAAGATCCTCCTCCTGGACAAAGAGGCTGAACCCGCTTTCGGCGTCTCAAAGTCAAACAGTGGCATAATCCACGCCGGCACCCAGAACCCCCCCGGTTCCCTCAAAGGCCGCCTCTGCGTGGAAGGCAACCGCCTGATGCGCGACGAGATGGCTAAAGACCTGGGCCTCAATTTTATCCAGTGCGGCCAGCTAATAGTTATCTTTAACCTTAAAGACCTGCCAGAGCTGGAAAAGATCCGGTTGGAAGGCGAGACGCTTGGTGTGGAAGGCCTGCGTATAGTGGACCGGCTCTGGCTGAACGCCCACGAGCCCGGCCTGGGCCCCGAAGTGCAGGCCGCCCTGCATGTGCCCTCGGCCGGCATAATAAGCCCCTATCGCTTTGTCTACGCTCTGGTTGAGAACGCCGTCAGAAACGGAGTTGAACTTAAAACTTCTCACAAAGTCACTGCGATAAAGCGCCTGAAGGGCGGCGAGACCGGTTTTGAGGTGACGGCCGCGCAACAGATATTCAGGACCCGGTTTCTGGTGAACGCCGCCGGACTTTTCGCTGATGAGATCTCTGCGATGGCCGGCGCGGCTGATTTTAAGATCACCCCCCGCAAAGGCGAGGAATATCTTCTGGATAAGAAGCGGGAACATATCGCCAACCATATTATTTTCCCCCTGCCCACGCCGGATTCCAAGGGAATCCTGATAATCAGGACTTCGGACGGCAATCCGATGATAGGCCCTACGGCTCACGCCACGGAAGATAAAGGCGACCTGTCCACCACTGACGAGGGCCTGGCCGAGGTGCTTGCCGGCGCCCGTCGCATGATGCCCACTATCTCTAAAAGCGACATCATCGCTTACTTCTCCGGCTTGCGGCCGGTTTGCGGGCACGATTTTATCATACGCCATGAGGACAAAGTCCCGGGCCTTGTCAATGTCGCCGGGATACAGTCGCCGGGCCTGACGGCCGCGCCGGCCATAGCAAATCACGCGCGGGATATTCTGGCGGATAACGGCCTTGAGCTCATCCCCCGCAAGGATTTTCACAGCAACCGAGAAAAGCCGGTCCACCTTTTGCAGATACCGCTTTCAAAGACCAGGGAACTGATAAAAAAAGAACCCGCTTATGGAGACATCGTCTGCCGCTGTGAGATGGTTTCGGCCCAGGAAATACGGGACGCCATAAAGCGCGGCGCCAGGACTTTGGACGGGGTCAAGTTTCGCACCCGGGCGCAGGCCGGACGCTGTCACGGCGGCTTCTGCACAACCCGCATCCTTAAGATCATGCAGGAAGAACTCGGCATTCCGGTGGAAGAGATAACCAAGCGCGGCCCCGGCAGCGAACTCATTATGGATGAAAGGAAGTGATATGGCAAACGTCAATAAACAGAAGATAATTTATATGCGCTCGACTTCCCGCAAGGATAAACGAGCGATAAAAATGATTACCGGCGTGCCGGTTACCCGCAAGCAGGTGTATTTTGACCTATACCTCAATTAATAAGTGAATAGTGGTTAGTGAGTAGTGATTAGTGAATAGTGGACAGTGGGGAGTGGATAGTGGCGGAGTTTTTACGCAGACAAAGCATATGAAGAAACGGGAACTTGTTATCGTGGGCGGAGGGCCGGCAGGCATGGCCGCCGCTTTGGCCGCCAAAGAGAGCGGCGTGCGGGACATACTTCTCCTAGAGCGCGACCAGCATCTGGGCGGCATCCTTAACCAGTGCATTCATCCAGGCTTCGGCCTGCACCGGTTCAAGGCTGAGCTCACGGGCCCGGAATACGCCGACCGCTTTATAAAAATGGTCAAAGATTCTCCAGAAATTGAGGTCAGCCTGCGCTCGTTCGTTGTTAAACTGACCGGAGATAAACAGATCTCTTATCTGAAGCCCGGAGCGCTGGAAGAGATAGAGGCCGGCGCTATTATCCTCGCGACCGGCTGCCGCGAGCGCACCCGCGAGATGATCCCCATTCCCGGCTCCCGCCCCGCCGGCATCTATCCCGCCGGTCTCGCGCAGAAAATGATAAACATGGAAGGCTGGATCCCCGGAAAGGAAGCCGTCATAGTCGGCTCCGGAGACATAGGGCTCATCATGGCCAGGCGCATGGTTCTGGAAGGGATGAAGGTTAAAGCGGTCATAGAGATACAGAAAACCAGCCGCGGCCTTGTGCGCAATGTTGTCCAGTGCCTTGAAGATTACGGCATCCCCCTCTACCTGAGCCACAAAATAACCAAGATCTACGGCGCGAACAGAGTGGAAAAAGTCGGCGTGGTGGAAGTTGATGAAAACTTCAATGAAAAGCCGGGCACGGGTTTTGAACTCTCGTGCGACACCGTGCTGATCTCCGTCGGTCTTATACCTGAGAACGAACTTCTTGAAATGGCCGGTGCCGAAATAGACCGCGCCACCAATACCCCGGTCGGCCCCGAAGTGAATCTGACGTCCATACCCGGGATCTTCGCCTGCGGCAACGCGGCCAAAGTTTACGATCTGGTGGACTGGGTCAGCCGTGACAGCGAGAAAGCGGGTAAGATGGCGGCTGAGTATTTAGGAGGCAAAGCGCTTTAGATGCAAAGCAATCTGGCAATTTGGACGTAAAGCCGTCTAGCAATCTCGAAGCCATCTGAGTTGCTTTACATCCAGACTGCTTTACGTCCATCCATCTGAAATATTATGAAACGCCTGATGACCTGTATTGAATGCCCGCAGGGGTGCCGCATGACGGTGGACGCCGACGGCCTCCGGGTCATTTCCGTCTCCGGTCACAAATGCCCCCGCGGCGAGAAGTACGCCACGCAGGAAGTGGAAGCCCCAATGCGCACGCTGACCACGGCCGTGCTGACCAGGGGTCTTGAACTCAAGATGCTTCCGGTGCGAACCAATAAGCCCATTCCTAAGGAAAAACTGCTCGCGGCGATGGACGCCGTGAAACGGATCACCCTCACCTCCCCGGTGAAGACAGGTTCCGTTATAGCAGAAAATTTTCTGGGTTTGGGAGCCGACCTGACAGCCACCCGCGATCTCGGCAAGAAATCACCAGCCACTAATCACTAATCACCCGCCACTAATCATTATCCCCTTCCGGGTTTGGCATTGGTTTTATAAAGATGACCATTGGAGTGGGGCTGCCGGGGGCTTGGTGGAAAAAACCGTCCGGAGGCCGAGACTTGCGTAAGCGGCGAGGCCGAGGAACGGAAGGGCGGGCACGGTGTGTCCCGACCCTGGTTTTTGGAATCCAGGCCCCTGGCAGGCCCAGCGAACTATAGGTATGTCGTTGCTCTAAATTCACTATTCATTGGGTATGGTCGGTGCTGGCGGAGGTTCGGGGAGTTGCCCGCGCCCGGCCTCTTTGGCGTCAAATTCGGCCTGCAGTACCGGCGGCATAAAGTCGCGGTCGGTGTATTTCCTCTTTTTGGGAGGAGGCGGGGGCGGCGGAGGCGGGGCATCCTGCATCGGCGCGGGCGCCGTTTCCGCCAGTTGCATCCATTTGCCGAAAAATTGCCGGTAGAAAGCCAGAAGAAATGAGGCGGCGGCAAGGCCAATGAAAAATATTGAGAAGAATTGTACGGATTGCCCGAAAGCGAATTTCCCCGCGGACGCTCCGGGTATGTCGTCCATCTTAAGAATTGAGCCAAAGGATAACATCCCCAGGCCTATCAGCAGATTTATCCACCAGGGCGTCTTTACCAGTACGGTTATGGGTGATTTTCGCATACTACAGGGCCTATCAGCTCTTGTTCAACTTTGCGATCAGCGTTTTTGTGACCTTTAACCTGTACCAGTGGGTGGTGGCCGGAGTGCAGTTGTGATGGGGCGGGCAGATTTTTTTGAACCCTAAGCGCACATGGCAGCAGGTGGTCATAAGATTGTCGTCGTGGCAGCTGTACCAGACCTCTTTGGCGCCGTTGCTGATCGCGTAGGCGATACGGATATTGGTGAGGGCTTTGGCTATGCCCTGCTCGCGGAATTCGGTCTTCACGCGCAGGCTGTCCATTATCCATTTATCGTCTTCGCGGTATATTTCTGAGTGGCCCACGATGGTTTTGCCGTTATAGGCTGCGAAATAGGCGTGTTCCGGTTTCGGGCCGTGCTTGGGGTTAGGGCAGTCAGCGTATAAGGCGTTGAACTGGCGTTTCCAGCCGGCGTCTTCCGATGTAACCCTGCGTATTTTTATATCGTCGGTATTAAATGTCATTTATGTAGACTCGGATTTATTATAACAAAAAGGTGCAGGGCGGTTTCTTATACCAGGGGCGCGGCGGCCCGCGTTCGCTTCTCAATCCGAACAGCTGATTAGTCTATTATACACTTCTGCTG
>JBAXKK010000028.1:0-27997 GCA_037137395.1 Elusimicrobiota bacterium | reverse complement strand
TGCGTAGGCGCCGTAACAAGCACTGTGTGCATCAGGCGGCCAATACTTGCGTAGGTGCCGTAACAAGCACTGTGTGCATCAGACGTAGGGGAAACCGCAATGCGGTGTCCACCTGTGGTTAAATCCCCGGGAAGGGGTGCCGCCAATGCTTGCGTAGGTGCCGTAACAAGAAGCCTACGCGAAAAGCGTGCCGCTTTAGATATGAAAAGATTTATATCCATACTTTTTCTAGGGGTGTCCCTTATGCCGTTAGATCTTTACGCGCAAAACGAACTCACCGTGCATTATAACCGCCTTAATGGGGATTATGCGGGCTGGAATCTGTGGGTTTGGAATGAAGAAGATAAAAAAGCGGGATTCGAAGTTCTCCCGGCCGCGGCCGACAACTATGGCGCCATATTTAAATTAGACCTGAAACGCTTCGGCCTGGAGGGACATGCCGTAGGAATACTTCCGCGTTATAAAAACTGGGAAGGTAAAGACGGCTCCGACCGTGTGTATAAGAAAGCCGTATCCGGCCGGATATTTATCGCCGAGGGCGACTCCGCCGTGTACGCGGCGTCGCCGGAAATATCCACCAGAATAGTTTCAGCCCTCCTTGAAAGCGAAAACGAAATACGGGTCGTCTTCAATCGTTTCATAGACCGCTCTTATGTATCAAAACAGAACTTTTATGTAACCGATGATAATGGGAATATCCTTTATCCGGCGAAGGCCGGCTTCGAGGCCGACAAAACATACGGGCGGGCTGTCGTTCTGGCTTTTCACAGCCTTGGCAAGATCGATTACCCCGCGCTCAATTCCGGGCTCTGGCAGATCCGTTCTGAAGACATGAAACCGGCGGTGCTGAGATTGGGGAATGCCGGTTACGGTGATTATTTTAAAAGCGATAAGGAGATGGGGCTGCGCGTCAAAAATGGTGAAACTTTTATAAGGGTTTTTGCGCCTGCCGCGTCAAAAGTGGAGGCTCTTTTTTACGACACGCCGGTTGCCCGCAATCACAAGGTCTATCCGCTTAATCGAAAGGAGAACGGTCTATGGGAAGCGGATGTCTTCGCCGATATGACCGGCAAGTATTGGAGGATCCGCACTTCGCAGAATGGCCGGACTTTAGAGGGAGTGGACCCGTACGCGCCTTGCGTGACGGCCCATGACGGACTGGCGTTTGTGGAATTCGATTCCTCTCCTGTCGCGCCCGGACCGGTCTTTGACCTGTCGGAGACCGTTCTGTACGAAATGCATATCAGGGACTTCAGCATAGATGGTTTCTCCGGAGCGGAGCACAAAGGCAAATATCTCGCTTTTACTGAGACCGGTACCGTTCATCCCGAATACCCCGGCATAAAGACCGGTGTTGATCATCTTTCGGAGCTCGGAGTGAACGCCGTTCATATTCTGCCATTCCAGGATTTTGAGAATAACGAAAGTTCCCCGACTTATAATTGGGGCTATATGCCGGTCAACTTCAATTCTCCGGAGGGATGGTATGCCACCGGCCTTTATGGGAATGAAAGAGTAAAAGAAGCCAAAGCCATGATAGACGCTCTGCATAAAAAGGGCATCAAGGTCATTATGGATGTGGTTTACAATCACACGGCGGAGACCGGCGGAAAGGTGTTTAACTTTGACGCGCTCGCGAAGGATTATTACTACCGCGTCAGGGAAGACGGGACTTATTGGAACGGTTCCGGCTGCGGAAACGAATTTAAGTCCGAATCTCCTATGGGACGGAAGTTTATCATTGACAGTCTGTTGCGCTGGGTCAGCGAATACAAGGTGGACGGCTTCCGCTTTGACTTAATGGGGCTTATCGACCAGGATACGGTTTTCGCTTTGGTCAGGCGCCTTAAGGAAGTGAAACCGGATATCCTGATCTACGGCGAACCCTGGTCCGCCGGTGACACACCTGTAAGCGGAGTGGCAAAAGGAGTTCAGCGGTCGAAAGGTTTCTCGGTATTCAACGATAATCTGCGTGACGCCCTCAAGGGAAGCGTATTTAAAATTGAAAGCCTGGGTTATGTGCAGGCTGCCGTCAATCGCGAAGCTGTAATGCGCGGCATAAAGGGCGCCATAGACGAGTTCACTGATTCGCCGCTGGAGAGCCTGAACTATGTCAGCTGTCACGATAATCACACATTGTGGGACCGGATCAGCCTTTCGGTCAAGGACGAGCCGAGAGAGAACCGGGTGAGGATGGATAAGCTGGCTCAGGCTGTAGTGCTTACCTCCCAGGGGATCCCGTTTATCCATTCGGGCGAGGAATTTCTGCGCACTAAGAACGGGGAAGAGAACTCTTACAATCTGCCTGATGACGTAAACAGGATAGACTGGACCCTGAAGAAAAGCAATAACGGGGTGTTCACTTTCTACCGCGACCTGATCGCCTTGCGCAAGGCCCATCCCGCTTTCAGAATGAAAACGGCTCAGGCCGTCCGTGACAACCTTAAGTTCTACGAGGACCTCAGCTTGCCGGTTACTGCGCCTAATATCGCTTATGTGCTTAAAGGCGCGGAGGTCGGGGACTCCTGGAACCGCATCGTGACGCTTATCAATCCTCAGAAAACCGCGCAGAAGTTCGCTCTGCCTATGGGTGAATTTGAAAAAGCTCTGGATGAGAATGGCGCCTGTGCCGGCGGCCGGAAATATTCCGGTTTTGTGGAAGTGCCGCCGCTGTCCATGATGATAGTGCGGGGTTGACCTTCGGCTTTAAGGGTAAAACCTATATCTCGGAAGATGGGCGGGTAAAAAACATAACACCCGTTCAAGTGATTCCGGAATGTGCCGGAATTATTGCCTTGACTTGAAATCATTGAGTTTATTAACATTCATTAATATCGCGTAAGGTCGCGCTCCTGTTCGTAATTGCGGGAGAGAAAATCAGGATCAAAGGGAGAAAGTAAATGAAAAATAAAATATTCGGCGCGCTCGCGGCCCTGTTGCTGGTCTCGTCAGCCGGCGCCTTTGACGGCGGCGTCACGTTCGATCAGAAGGGCAGCGTTTCCGGAATACTGGATCAGGTAAGGTCGGCAAATCCGGGCGCGGAAATCATTCCTATGCCCGGCAATTCTAAAGCCGCTAAGAAATGGACCGTCATGGTGTTTGTAAACGCAAAAAACAATCTTGAGTCATACGGCCTCAGCGATGTTAATGAGATGGAAGTAACCGGCTCCGATGACAATATTAACATTGTAGCGGAACTGGGTCGCATAAACGGCTACTCCACCGCAGACGGTGACTGGAAAGGCGGCAGAAGGTATCTGGTACAGAAAGACGCCGACACCTCCAAGATAACTTCCCCGGTTCTGATGGAGCTTCCAAAGGCCGACATGGGCGACTGGAATCACCTAGTGGAATTCACAAAATGGTCGATGGCGAACTTCCCCGCCCAGCATTACGTGCTTGTGGTCTGGAACCATGGCGCTGGCTGGAATAAAGATGTCGTTTTTGAAGCGCAAAGAGGTATCTCTTACGACGACGAGACGGGTAATCACATCACGACGCCTCAGCTCAGACAGGCTATGGCACAAATCGGCAAGATAGACATTTTTGCGATGGACGCCTGCCTTATGCAGATGGCTGAGGTCGGCTACGAGATAAAAGATTATACCGATTATGTTGTCGCTTCTGAGGAGACCGAACCTGGCGACGGCTACACCTATAACACCTGGCTTAGCCCCTTGGCTGCCAAGTCCGACATGGCCGCGGGAGAGCTTTCCAAAGCGATGGTCGATTCATACACCGACCATTATCAGGCCATTAATCAGGGCGCCACGCAGTCTTCGGTTAAAACCGCTTCGTTCGGCAAGCTTGTTCAGCTTCTGGACGGTTGGACCGCCGAAGTCATGGCCGCTAATGACCTGGTCAATGTTAAGAACGCCCGGACAAAAGCCCAGGCTTTCTATTACGCCACCAACAAGGACCTCTATCATTTCATAAAGCTCGTCAGCGACGCCACGGCCAGCCCCGCGGTATCCGCGAAGGGTAAAGAACTGATGGACTTCCTTAAGACCGACCTCATATTCTACAATCGGGCCGCGGGTGCCAGATACGCCAATTCTTTCGGCCTGGCCGTATATCTCCCCAACGCTTACACGGCGGCTTACGATTCTTTGATGTGGACCAAAGATTCTAAGTGGGATGACTTCCTGAAGTGGATAAAGTAAGTATCCGTCGGTTTTTTAGAAGGGCGTACCCTGAGTTTTGGGGGCGCCCTTTTTCATGGCCGCGCCCCGGAAAAGGCGTTTTATAAAAGAGACGTAACAATTACGACATTGAATCAAACGGATATCAGTATATACTATAATTGATACTAAATAGCGCGGCGATTGATCGTTGGCCGGGCGGTTTCACTAATACGACATTTATGCAGCATAATAGCAGTAAAAACAGATTGTTTGTGAAGGGCGCTTTGGCGTGCGCAGCTTTCTGTATTTGTTCGGCTGGCCGGCTTTTCGCCGGAGCCCAAACGGGAACAACCGCCGCTAATTTCCTTAAGATCCCGGTGGCGGTCATCCCGGCTGCCTTGGGTGAATCCTACACGGCTCTGGTCGGTCCCGACTCCATTCTCTATAATCCCGCGGGCCTCGGTCTTTTACGCTATTCCGCCTTTTCCGGCAGCCATAATCAATACCTTGATTCTATAACACAGGAATACGCCGCCCTTGCGTATCGCTCAACCTACGGCACCTTGGGCGCGGCTTTCTCCATGCTTTCCAGCGGCCAGATAACCGCCTATGATAAGGACGATGCAATTATAGGCCATACCAGCACCAGTCACCAATTCTGGATCCTGTCCTACGCACGGTCCTGGCCCAATTTCAACCAGGATATAGGCAAGCTGGACCCGATGCTGATAACTCCGAGCTGGACAAAGATCACTCCGGTACTGGATTACCGCCCTAAAACCTACAGGATTTCGGTCGGGGCGAGTTTGAAAAACATAAACGAGAAGCTGGATAAGATGAGCTCCAGCGCCTACACCGTGGACGCCGGCGCCATGCTTGTGCTGCCGGGCCATTTTCACATGGGGGTATCGGCTCTTAATATCGGAGGCAGGCAGAAGTTCTTTTCCGAGAGCTATAATCTGCCCGGAGTCCTGAGGGCCGGCGTGGCCAAGGATTTTCATTCCATAAAGGATATATTGATAGTCACCGCCGCCTCTGACATCGTTAAGTATTCTGACGCGCAGGCTTTTCATACCCTCGGCCTCGAGGTCGATATTATGCGGTTGTTTCAGCTCCGCGCCGGGTACAAGGGCCGGCGGGACACGGGAGCGAGCGTCTCCGGCGGATTCGGCATGAATCTTGATAAATTGACCGAAAAGAATAATCTTATTCATGGCGCCAGGATTGACTATTCCTATCTGGATTACGGCAACCTTGGCATAACTCATCGCTTTGGAATGCAGGTGATATGGTAGTGGGTGAGCGGATTCCCGGCTATCGGATAATCAGATAAAAGCAGATTTTTGTATAATTCAATTAATGACCATAGAAAAATTTCTAACCCGGCGCGCATCGGCGATAAACATCGAATTGGCCAGGCTGATAAAGCGCATCCCCGCGTGCCACTCCAGGCTCAGAGAAGCCATGTTGTATTCTCTGGACGCCGGCGGTAAGCGTCTGCGCCCCGTTTTGCTGACCGCTACTTATGAGCTGTTCGGGGGGAATTGGCGCGAGGTGCTGCCCGCGGCTTGCGCGATCGAGATGGTGCACACTTATTCCCTTATCCACGACGACCTCCCCGCCATGGACGACGACGATACCCGCCGCGGCCGTCCCACCAGCCATATCGTCTTCGGAGAGGCTCTGGCCATTCTCGCCGGCGACGCCCTGCTGACCAACGCTTTTTCGGTCCTTTACGAAAACTCTAAAGTGAAAAATATCAACGCGATCAGCGTTTTGGAAGCCGCCGGCATACTTGCCCGCCGCGCCGGAGCCGGAGGCATGGTGTCCGGCCAGGCCGGGGATCTCGAGGCTGAAGGTTTTCTAAAACGCCGCAAACTGAACCGCGCCGCGGCGGCCCGCCTCCTGAATTATATTCACCTGCACAAAACTTCAGACCTCATTACGGCCTCGGTGGAGATGGGAGCGGTCCTTGCCGGAGCCAGTCGTAAAGATTTCAAAGCATTGTCGGAGTTCGCCGGGGCGATAGGTCTTTGCTTCCAGATCGCGGACGACGTGCTTGATGTCGTTGGTGATAAGAAGAAACTCGGGAAAAGCGGCAGCGACGCGCGCAACTCCAAACTTACCTACGCGTCCCTCTACGGCGTGGATACTTCCAGGGTGAAGGCGGCCAAACTTATAGCGCTGGCCCGTAAAAAGATCGGCGCCCTGTCCTGTCCCGCCGACCGGGTGAAAGTGCTGGCGGATATCGCCGGCTTCGTGTACAGCAGAGAGAAGTAAAAGTTAAGTGGTAAGGATTAAGGAGTATGTTTTGAAACTATATCAGGCGCTTCTTACAAATTCTTTCTTACAGCTTACTTCTTATAACTTACTACTTATTTGACTATCGGGAGAAAAAACACATGACTCTGTTAGCGAAGGTGCGGGGCTCGAAAGACCTTAAGAAGATGGAAGTTGCGCAGCTGCCGCAACTGGCCTCCGAGGTCCGGTCCGTGATCATTCAGAATATAAGCAAGACGGGGGGGCATCTGGCCTCAAGCCTCGGCGCGACCGATCTCATTTTGGCCCTGCATTACGTGTATGACACGCCTGACGATAAAATAGTTTTCGACACGGGACATCAAACCTACGCCCACAAGATCATCACCGGGCGGGCTGACAAATTTTCAACAATCAGACAGAAAGGGGGGCTTTCCGGATTTCTGAAGCGATATGAATCCGAGTATGACGCGTTCGGCGCCGGACACGCCTCAACGGCGCTTTCCGCCGCCGCCGGCATGGCCGCTGCCCGGGACCATATGGGCGGCAAATATAAAGTTGTTTCCGTGGTGGCGGATGGCTGCATGACCGGCGGTATGGCGTGGGAAGCCATGCAGAATGTAGGCCAGCTGGGGACGAATATCCTGGTGGTGCTGAACGATAATCAGATGTTCATTTCACAGCGCGTCGGACGTCTGGGAAAGATCCTTACACAGCTCCTCACTCTCGGCACGGTGCAGAACGCCGGGCGCAAAGCCGAACTTTTTCTTAACCGGTTCCAGTTCTGGGGTAAGAAGATACTTCGGGTGGCGAAAAGGACCAGGGTTTTATTCTTCCCCGGCATGATATTTGAAGAGATGGGCTTTACTTATTTCGGCCCTGTCGACGGACACAATATCCCCGAGCTCGTGGAAGTGCTCGGATATGTTAAAGACCTGCGGGGGCCCGTGCTTCTGCATGTGGTGACTAAAAAAGGTAAGGGCTACGAGCCGGCCGAGACCGAGCCGACGGAATTTCACGGCACGCCTAAGTTTGACGTGGAAACCGGCCTTTCCAAAAAAGACCCCGCCAAGATACCGACCTTCACCCAGGTTTTTTCCGATACTATGATCCGACTGGCCGATAAAGACCCCAGAATCGCGGCCATTACCGCCGCCATGCCGGAAGGAACCGGCCTGGACGCGTTCAGGGACAAGTTTCCGCGGCGCTACTACGATGTCGGCATAGCCGAGGAACACGCCGTTACTTTCGCGGCCGGTCTGGCAGCCGAGGGCGTTAAGCCCGTGGTCGCTATCTATTCCTCTTTTATGCAGCGCTCTTTCGACCAGGTTATGCACGACATCTGCCTTCAGAAACTGCCGGTGGTTATAGCCATGGACCGTGCCGGCCTCGTGGGTGAAGACGGTCCCACCCACCACGGCGTTTTTGATCTTGGTCTTTTTAGGATGCTGCCTGACCTTATCTCGATGGCGCCGGCCGACGAAGATGAATTTCAGCATATGATATACACCGCCCTGGAACTTAACGCCCCGGTCATGCTCCGTTACCCGCGCGGCAAGGGTTTCGGGGTGGATATGGCTTCCGAATTTAAGCGGCTACCTGTCGGCAAAGGCCGCGTAATTTCCAAAGGCAGGGATGTTAATATTCTTGCTATAGGCAGCCGCATGCACCCTGCCGTCAAAACTTGTGAGCTCCTGAAGGCGCGCGGTATTGACGCCGGCGTGGCCGACATGCGCTTTATTAAGCCGCTGGACGGAGAACTTATAAAAGAGATGGCCGGCGCTGCCGGGCGTCTGGTGACGGTGGAGGATAACGCTCTTGAGACCGGCTTCGGTTCCGCCGTGCTTGAATATCTGAACGCGAATACAATACAGTCTGATGTCCTGAGGCTTGGCATTCCGGACCGCTATATAGAGCAGGGCCGTCCGGACGAACTTTATGACGACCTGGGCCTTTCTTCCGTGAAAATGGCGGACGGTATAAGCAGGTGGTTGGAAAAAAACAAATAGCGTGATAGTAACGCTGTAACTGCGGTTTTCAGGCTAATAGTCATTCTACAGGAGAAATCGTGCCTAAAAAAATAAATCTTGAGCAGCAGTCGCTTAAACTCACTAAGTCTCACGCTTACAGAAAAGCTTACACCGACGCTTCTTTTTTAAGCAAAGACGAACTGCGGCCTGTCAGGCTGCAGCTTGAACTCCTTAAAACCGAGATGGCGCTCAGCGAAGCCGGAGTAAAAGCCACGGTTGTCATTTTCGGCAGCGCCCGTATCTGGAGCCAGGAGGAATCCGTTTCCCGCCTGGAGGATCTGCGCCGGATGGCCCGCAAAAACCCTAAGGACGCGGCTCTTAAAGCCAAGATCATAACCGCCAAAAGACTCATGCACTCCGCCAAGTATTACGAAGAGGCGCGCAAACTCACTAAGCTGGTGGCGGAACAGGGCTCACTGGGTGGCACCAAGCTTACCGTAGTCACCGGCGGCGGCCCCGGCATCATGGAAGCCGCTAATCGCGGCGCCTACGAGGCCGGTTCCAGAAGCGTAGGTCTTAATATCACTCTGCCGCAGGAACAGGGCCCCAATCCTTATGTGTCGCCGGAATTTTGTTTCCGTTTCCATTATTTCGCGGTCCGGAAAATGCATTTCGTTATGCGGGCCCGCGCTCTGGTCGCTTTCCCCGGCGGTTTCGGCACCATGGATGAACTTTTTGAAGTGCTCACCCTGGTTCAGACCGGCAAGAAGCGGCGTCTGCCGATCATTTTGTTCGGCAGAAAGTATTGGAACGATGTCATGGATTTCAGGAATATGGCCAAGTGGGGGTATATCTCCTATGAGGATCTGGATCTCTTTCAATTCGCCGACACCGCCGCCGAGGCGTGGAAGATAATAGTTGATTTTTACGCGCGGCACGCCATATCCGGTAAAACACACAATGACCCCGGATCAGAAAAAATAAACTAAGCGCTGGTAAATAATGGTTCAGGAAAATAAAAGCCGCAATTTAGCGCTTGCTATATCCGTCTGCGCGGCGGTTTTAAGCCTTTGCGCCGCCGCGTTTCTGGCCTTCTATCCTCCTCCCGCCACATTCTCCAAGCTTGTGCCGACCGATAACCCCTGGGTCCGGGACGGCCGGTTCTCCGTTTCCGTCTGCAACGGGGTGCAGTGCAAGCTGTGCCCTTTTAAGTGTTTCCTGCCGGAGGGCGCGCGCGGCCGCTGCAAGGCGCGTATAAATTACGGAGGCAGGATAAAAACCCTTGTCTATTCCAAGGCGGTCTCCGTGCATCTGGACCCCGTGGAAAAAAAACCCGTCTATCATCTTTACCCCGGCAGCCTTATTTATTCCCTGGCCTCGCCGGGTTGTAACTTGCGTTGTAAAGGTTGCCAGAACTGGGAGATCTCTCAGATCTACCCGGAACAGGCCGCCAGAACAACGCTGGTTCCGGAGCGCCTGGATATAAAAGTTGCGCCCGATACCGGCCGCGTTTACGGCGAACTGAAACAGAAGGAAATCGCCACCCTTTCACCGGAAGAGATCGTTTCTTACGCCCTGGCCACGCACTCCAGGTCCATCGCGTATACATACTCCGAGCCGGCGGTCTTCTACGAATACATGTACGACACCGCCCGCCTTGCCCGGCAAAAAGGCCTGAAGAATGTCATGGTCAGCGCCGGCTATATAAACAGGGAGCCGCTGGAGCAGCTTCTGAAATATATGGATGTGGTGAAGATAGACCTGAAAGGTTTTAATGAAAAATTTTATCGCGATTATACCGGAGGCGGTTTGTGGCCGGTCAAACAGACGCTTTTGACGCTGAAAAAAAACGGGGTGTTGTTTGAGATAGTTAACCTGGTGGTGCCGGGCTTAAACGACGGGCGGGAAAGTATGGCTGACATGATCGCCTGGATAAAAAAGGATCTGGGGGCGGATGTGCCGCTTTTTTTTTCGCGTTTTGCTCCAAATTACCAGGTGGCGAATATCGGCGCCACTCCGGTGGAAACTCTGACATGGGCGCGTAACGCGGCCATGAAGCAGGGCCTTAAATATGTTTATGTCGGCAATATCCCCGGTCATGAGGGCGAGAATACCTATTGCCCCGTCTGCGGGCGGATACTTATAAAGCGTTACGGCTACGCCGTGCAGGAAAACCAACTGACGCCCACCGGCGGTCGCTGCCCTCACGACGGAACCAAGATACCCGGTATCTGGTGAGAATAGGGGGAAATATGAAAAATACCGCGCTGATATTTGTGGCCGTCTTTTTGTGCTTATGTTCGGCGGGGGCCGCGCGCGATGCGCGCTTCGCCGGGCAATTTTATCCCGCCGATAAACAAGCTCTCTCCGTATTCATAGACGAAGCCCTGGCGGCGGCCAATCCTTTGTCCCTCCGATCCTCTGATCTTCCTGCCAAAGTCCTGGGCGTCGTGGTCCCGCACGCTGGGTATTCTTTTTCAGGCCGGGTTGCGGCCTTCGCCTATAAAACCATAAGCGCCGATTACGACCTCGTAGTCATTCTGGGAGTCGGTCATACTATGCGGGTCAGAGGGGCGGCCCTGCTGGCTAAAGGTTATTTCGAAACACCTTTAGGCCGTATACCGGTTGATGAAAAGCTGGCTGCGGATTTGATAAAAGCCAGTCCTCTTTTTGAAGACTTGCCCGCAGCGCACGCCAACGAGCATTCCATTGAGGTTCAGCTTCCGTTCCTTCAGCGCCGCCTTAAAAAACCATTTAAGATACTGCCGGCGGTCCTTAATACCGATAATCCCGAAGACCTCGCGGCTATCGGGCGGATAATCGGCAAAAAGTTAAAGGGCAGAAAGGCCCTGCTGGTAGTTTCCACCGACCTCTCCCACTATCCAAAACATGAAGACGCCCGGCTGGTGGACGGAGCGCTGGAACTCGCCTTAAAGACCATGGATCCCGGCTATTTTCAGCTCACGAACCGCGTTCTTTTATCGCGCGGCGTGCCCGGCCTCGCGACCTGCGCCTGCGGCGAAGCCGCCCTTACCGCGGCCCTATCCGCTGTCAAGGAGATAGCCCCGGCGGAGTTCGTCGCCCTTAAATACGCCGATTCTTACGACGCTAACCCTGTGGATTCCCCGGCCGAGCGGGTGGTCGGATATCTGGCGGGAGCTTTTGTCGTTAAAGAAAAAGCTAGCCCGTATAAAATGAATTTCACCACAGACCAGCGGCAGTCATTGCTGGCCGCCGCCAGGGCGGCTGTCGCCAGAGGTTTTGAGCCCTCCGGAAAAACGCCCGCTCTTTCCTCAGCCGGGGCGTTCCTGAATCTGCCGGCTGCGGTTTTTGTGACCCTTACCGAGGGGGGGAGGCTCAGAGGCTGCGTCGGCACTATTGAGCCGCGCATGCCGCTGTTTGCCGCGGTGGATTTTGCCGCCGAAAGCGCCGCCTTTCATGATTCGCGATTCCAGCCGCTTAAGAAACCTGAATTGGAAGGAGTGAAAGTTGAGATTTCCATTCTTTCCCGCCTTGAAAAAATTACCGACGCCAAAGCGATAAAGCCCGGCGAGCACGGGGTGGTCGCGGCGCGGGACGGCCGCTCGGGATTATTCCTGCCGCAGGTCTGGGAGCAGATCCCGGGCAAAGAAGATTTCTTAAGCGAATTGTGCTCGCAGAAGGCTGGGCTGGAACGGAACTGCTGGCAGGATAAAAAAACAGAACTCTATATTTTCACCGTGGATTCTTTTAAAGAGTAAAGCGCGAGCGCAGCCCCGGCCGCAAGCGCCGCGGCGGCCCAGATCAGCGACGCGCGCAAACCGGCCAGCGGAATTATCGCGGCGGAAAAAATGAAAGCGCCCAGCGCGGCGCCAAGCAGATCCGAATAATAAAGCCCCGCGACGCGGCCATCCTCCCTGCCGGAGGAGGCCGCGAAATACCCGCCCAGTACCGCTCCACCGCAGAAAAGTAAAGCCATAAAAAGAGGGAACGACGCCACCGGGGATAAACCCGCCAGCCGCGGAGAGAAGGCGTAAAGCCCGGCTGTCAGCGCGAGTCCCATTATGAGGGCGCCGCCGCGCGCCGCCGCACTGGAAAAATTCTTTAAGACGCGGCCCCCGGCCGCCGATCCCGCCATGAAGCCCGCAAAAAGCATCCCCAGTTTCCAGGTCAATTGCCCGCTTGAGGTCTGGAACATGAAAAGGCAGACCACTTCAAATCCCATCGCCCAGAAGCCGGCCAGAAAAACTCCGGCGGCTTCCTTATTCTTCAGTAATTCAGCCGGCCGCGGCAGGCGGTTTAATAGCAGCGCGAAGGCCGCGGCCATCAGCGCCAGGCCTGTAAGCGTTCCGGGCGAAACGAACATCGTCAGCCACATTTTCCACAGATAAAAGTACGCTACGGGGTTCAGATCAGTGTTGATCGGAGGGGTCTTTATCCTGCCCAGCGTGGCTGCGGCCCAGCTCCGGCGGTACGGGTCCAGGAGGAAAGGAAAAGCGGAGGGCGTCGCGTAGATGTTTGTGACTTTTCTTTGCGCGTAGCGCCGCGCCAGCGCTTCGGGCGCGAGATCTATAGGGGAGTCGGAGGCCAGCGCCGTCAGGGTTCCTCCGGGAGTCATTTCCACGTATTTAAAGGCGGCGGAGGCGGAGGCGAGTATCGAAGCGGCGAAATAGGCGCGCTCTGGCGGAAGATAATTTTCCGAGAAAGGCAGGGTGAAAACCAGAATGCCGTCTTTTTTGAGCGCTCGTCCGGCCTCTCGAAAAAAATCAACGGTAAAATACCGGTTTGCCGCGGCGTTAAGCGGCTCGGGGACAGTTTGGAAGATTATGTCGTAAGTTTTCTGCCGTGAGCCAAGCAGGATCCGGGCGTCCGTCCGGTCTATTCGCGCGTCCTTTAGGCCGGGATTCGAGCGTTCCAGGATGAAGGCCGCGCGGAACCGGTCGGGATCGCAAACAGTTACGCTTTTGGGATGATGTTTTTGCGCTTCGCGGGCCAGCAGCAGGCCGGCCGGGCCGATAAAAAGTATGTTTTCCGGATTTTTATGGGCGAGCAGCGGCAGTTGGACCGAGATCTCGGACTGCTCTGTCAGCGGTGTCTGGATCAACACGGAGCCGTCTTCAATAAAAGTCTTCTGCCCGGCGGCATCCATAAACGCCATTCTTGAACCGGTGGTGCGCGCGTAGGCGGAAGCTCCGGCAAAATAACCGGGAAGCGCGAACGGCGGTTCAAGGCGGGTCCCGCCGAAAAATAATAAGCCCGCCAGCGCCGCGGGCGCCAGTTTGCGGCCGCCGGTTAAAGACACTCCGGGCGCGGAAAAGATAAGAGCCAGCGCGGCCGCGCCGAGGATAAGCAGCGGGTCGGTGCCCGGGAAAAAAACGGCATGCAGTAAAGTCAACAGGCCGCCGGCGGCCGCTCCGAAGCCCTCAGCGCGGTAAAAGGCCAGGCGCTTTTCCGAAAGGCCCCTGGCCAGGCACATGCCTCCGGCCAGCGCGGCGGGCAAGGTCAGCAGGAAACTGTACATGATCAGCTCTAATAAGCCGGCGGCGAGCCCCGGCTTTAAAAGGAACCCCGCTTTTTTAAGGAGGATAAGGTTCACGCCGGAGGCGAACGCGAAAAAGACGCAGGCCGATAAAAAGCCTTTTGGCCCCTCAAGCGCGCGGGTGAGCGCGGGATTCTTCAAGGCCAGCGCCATACCCGCCGCTGTCCAGAGCAGCCAGGCCGACAACCCCAGACCTAAGGCTGCTTCGTGGGCGGTGAGAAGGCCGGAAAGTTCTTTCAGGGCGAAGACCTGCGTGAGAAGAGAAAACAGTCCAAGCAGGAAAAAAGCGGGCATATTTTTGATATTATACTATTGTCGCGATGAGAATCCATATAAAATCATATTTGACCGATAGGATAAATTTTCTTCCGGCGCTGGCGTTTTGCGTGGCCGTGTTCGGCCCGGTCGCGTTCTTTTCCCGCCACATAACCGGCGCGGAATTAAACGCTTTTTATCCCGCCGCCTGGTCGGTGTTTACGGCGCTCGCCGCTTTTTTGATTTTTTATACCCGCAGGGTTTCTTTTTACAGGAGGATATTTTTTTCCGGCCTGGCCCTCTCTTTTCTCGTCCATTTTAAGCTCAGCCTGCTGTCAAAGATCTTTGACGCGTCCTGTTTTAAGGATACGCCGTTTTGTCATATTGCCATAGCTTCGTCCTTCTTTAATTATATGTATCAGCAATATCTGGCCCTGATGAGCGGGGACTGGCGGCTGTGGGGTCCTTTAAGCCTGGCCTTCGCGTGGCTTTTTTTTACTCTTGTGATAGGCCGGGCGTGGTGTTCATGGGCTTGCTTCTACGGAGGCATAGATGACGGGCTTTCAGCTCTGCCTAAGAAAGCGCTTGTAAAAGTAGGAGTGCTGGCAGGAAAATTCAGAGACTTTCCGGCCGCGCTGCTTATCTTTCTGCTGCTCATTTCCCTGGCCTACATGCTGCCGGTTTATTGTTTGTGGCTTTGCCCGCTGAAAATGACTGCCGCGTTCCTGGATCCCGGCGACGCCTTGATACGCAAGGCGCAGCTTGGGCTGATGCTGTTCGCCCTCATCGTCCTGTTAGCCGGGCCGCTCCTGACAAAAAAGCGCACTTTCTGCTCGTTCCTGTGCCCGTTCGGTGCCTGGCAGGCTTTCTGGGGTCGCCTGAACCCGTTTCGGGTGGTGGTGGACGAGGGGAAATGCAATGCCTGTTCGGAGTGCTTTGATTCCTGCCCCATGTGCGCTATCAGGGCCGGTCATGACGGCAAGCCGGAAGTGTCCGCCTACTGCAACCTTTGCGGAGAATGCCTGGCGACCTGTCCGTCCGGAGGATTCCGGTATTCTGTGTTCGGGCTGAAGGTCAGGGATGTTAAAACCGGGTTTGGACGCCTGTTAAATCCTGAAAGTTTTCTAGTTTTTTCCGCCCTTGTGACCGGAGGAACATTCGGCGCCCTGTTCGCCCCCGCGGCGCTGAAAGATATATTGGACCTTTTAAGGCGGATAGCGACATCATACTGAAAAGTATGAAAAAGGTAGCGTCAGTCTTTTTGGATGTATCTTTCGCGACTAACCACTTATCACTTATCACTTATCACTTATCACTTATCACTTTTGTTATATGCTTTCTATCTTATCCGAAGGTTTTATTCTCGGGCTTTCAACCGGCTTCTATTGCTTAACATCATGCCTGCCGGCCTTGGTGCCCTATCTCCTGAGCGAGGGGGATAAGGTCTGGAAAACAAATTTCGACATATTTCTGGAATTCCTATCCGGGCGCTTTATCGCCTATTTTCTATTCGCCGTTGTTTCCACTCTTATCGGCAAAGCTTATAAACCGTATCTTCCGAACTGGGTGGCCCCGCTGGCTATGCTGCTGACCGCCCTTGCCATGCTGGCTTTCCTGTTTACCAGTCGGGGCGGCCATCCAGGTAAGGGGTGCGTGATGCGCTTCAGCCCTTTTTACAAAAGGATACCCCTGGCCCTCGGCTTTATGACCGGGATCAACGTCTGCCCTCCTTTTATCGCGGCTTTCGTGCGGCTGGTGGAGCTATCCGATATGACAGCCGGGATGTTCTACTTCACCGGGTTCTTTACAGCCACTTCAATCCTCATCCTTCCCGCCATAGCTCCGACTCCCTTCATTACTGAGAGACTTAAAAATATAGGCCGCCTGACCCTGGGCATCGCTGGGTTTTGGTACCTCCTGCTGGGGATCAAAGGCTTAGCCGCAGCGCTATAGGCTATAAGCTATGCCGGGGTCCTGCCAGCCATGGGGCCCATCGGGCCTGCGGCCGGCCCGGCGACTGACCTATGGGCGTGCCGCAACAGGGCCTATGGCCAACAGGCGGCCTTCGCGCCGGTTGCCTGTTCACTGAATTGTGCTTCGCACCCCTCGGCCCGATCCAACCCATGTCTGTCACCCCTTATACCCTGCCGTATTTAAGGTCGTTAAGAGAGCCATGTTTTTGCAGCAGGGTGGTATGTTATTTGTTGTAACGCGAAGGCGAAACACAATCAGATAGCGCGGATGACGGGGAACCGGATAAGCGAAACCGTACCGGAGTTCGGCGCTTGCGTAAGCGCGCCGAGCGAGGTCCGGAAGGGCGAGCACGGTGTGCTCGACCCTGATTTCGCGTTCCGGTCCTCCGGCAGCCTCTGCGCCAAATTATTGACCGACTAAGCTTGTCGGCTAGTAGGTCTAAAGGCCTATATTGGCATAGGTCCTTTGGCCTTGCCGGGTTTCACTTTTGGGCCTATACTCTATATCTAGACGCATTGACGCCGGTCAACATCATGGAGGACTTCAGGTAATGCGGAAATTTGTGCTCTCCCTCGCTTTAACGGTTCTATACTCGTTGGCTCCGGCTTTCGCCGCCGATTCCGCCGAAAATATCCGTGCGTCGGCCAACCTTTCTTTCAACCATATACTCAACCAGCTTACCGCTGACTACGCCAAAGGACTTGAGACGCCGGCGCGGCCTGCCGCGCAGGAAAATGTTCAGGCCGAGCAGGACGGACGCTACTGGGTTACGGCCTATGCCGCCGACTCTCACGCCCGCACCAGACTGCTTGAGGCCGGCCTTGATATCATTGAGATACAAAAAGACCGGGTCTCCGGCTTGATCCACAAAGACGCCCTGCCCTCAATGTCCGGGAAAGGGCTTGTTATTGAATCTATACCTCTGGAGCAATATGCCGGAAGGCACTTCAAGGATTTCCCGGCCGCGGACGCCGCTTATCATAACTATAAAGAAACCACCGACCTGTTGAACGCGCTTGCGACAAATAATTCCGATATAGCCTCTCTCTCGTCCATCGGCAAAACCATAGAAGGCCGCGACATATGGTGCCTGCGCGTCAACTCCACGGCTAAAGGCGGCGCGGCCAGTACAAAGCCCGGCGCGCTTTACATAGGTAATCATCACGCCAGGGAGCATCTTTCCAACGAGGTACCGCTTTTATTCGCTGTCTGGCTCATGGATAACCGCGGCACTCCGGAAGTCAAAAAATATATCGATACTCTGGATATATATATAATCCCGATGCTTAACCCCGACGGCGCGGAATATGACATCAGGACCGGTTCCTATAAATGGCAGCGCAAGAACATGCGCGTTAATTCCGACAAGACTATCGGCGTTGACCTCAACCGCAACTACGACTCCTGGTTCGGCGGGCAGGGCACTTCTCATTATCCTTCCGCTGACACCTATTGCGGGACTTCGGCTTTCTCGGAGCCGGAATCCTTGGCTGTTAAGAAATTAGTGGAGGCTCATAAGAACCTGAAGACCCTGATGAGCTACCATTCATACGCCGGCAGCATACTTTACCCGTATGGCGGCTCTGACGCCGATGTGCCGGATGTTCAGGATAAGAATGTGTTCGTTAAAATGGCTGCAGCGATGGGCAAACTTACCGGCTATGTCCCGGAAAAGTCCAGCGATATGTACATCGCCACCGGCGACACCTGCGACTGGGCCTACACCACAGGCAAGATCTTCGCCTTCACCACGGAACTTGAAGGCAACAGCTTTTATCCGGGTGCTTCAATAATTGATAGGACCGTGAAAAGCAATGTGAAAGCAGCGGTCTACATGTTGAGCGTGACCGACAATCCGTATAAGATAGCGCAGTAGGAAGAAGTGTTATGGAGTAAGTGGTAAGTTATAGGCAGAAAATGTTTTATCAAAAGCCCGGGCAAATATTGTCCGGGCTTTTTTTATCAATAAAACGCGCGCGTCTACTTCAGCGTCAGCGTATAGGATTTTACTTTCTTACACGGGTAGTAGGATTCTTTGGCCTTGGCCAGTCCCGGCTTTGCAAGGTCGCTTTCCTTGTTTACATAAGCGTATTGTTTCGGCAAACATTTGGCAAATTCATTGTCCAGAAACTGATATAACCCTTTTATATTTCCAAGAGCTTTCTCAAAGTTCAGCACGAAAGTGTTGCTTGACAGTCCGCCGCCAAACGCGAAGGCGGATATCTTGTCGTTAATAGAAACAGTGATTCCGCGCATTTGCAGGAGCTCAAAGCCTTTTAGTCCGTTTAAGATGGCCTTGCGCTCGCAGTTTAACATATCCAATTGTTCCCCGATTTCGGGGTCATGAGACCACTCGTTTAAGAGGCTTATGCAGCGGTCGCTGTTTGCTGAGGTTATGGCTTCCACATTTACCACGCTGGTCTCTTTAATTTGTTTATTGAACTGGGAAAGCAGGTTCCGTTTTTTGGCGTATTTATGGCCTTGGAGCTCAGCCAGGTCTGAAGTGTTGTATATGTAATCCATATATCCCGGCTGTTCTTTGACAGTGAAAAATTTTTCCACCTCAGCCGATCCGGCGGCCGTCAGGTAGTCTTCCGGGGCGTAGTAATATTGCCGGTAACCGAGTTTGGTTGCCCAGCCGGCCAACTCCGCCGGGAGGGGGAATCGGAAGGGCTTGGTCAGCGGCAGCAGCAGGCGTCGGTTCTGCGGTTTTTCTATCTCAATTTCAGAGATGAAGAGCAGGTCGCCCTCCACGCGATAGTGTACGTCGTAGATGCAATGATTCCAGGTTATTATCGAGGAAAGGGAATATTCGCACAGATTCCACTTATGTGCGTCAAAGTAGTCTTTTAAAAGGGGGTGGTCCTCGGTCTTCAACTGTTTAAACATTGTTACCCTTTAACATCATAGGGTGGGCCCGCTTTATCACTTTGAAACCCAGTGGAACATAAAACTGTCTGGAGTTGTTTTGAGCGATAAGTCCGACCCATTTTATTCCGTCGGCCTTAAGCCTGTTTTTAATCCCGCGCACTATTTTAGCGCCCAGGCCCCGGCCTCGGTATTCTTTCAGCACTGTTACGTCCTGTATGTAGGCGTCGCTTACTCCGTCGCTTATGGCCCTGCCCATGCCAACCGCGCGGCCTTTATCCAGAACTACGAGAAAGCAATGGCTGTTCCGGATCAATCCGGCGGCAAGTGCGTTTGTGTCGCTCTTGTCCCACCAGCCTTGCCGGGTGTAAAGTGCTACAATTTCCCTGAGTAAAACTTTCCCTGGTCTTTTGATGAAGCGCAATGAGGTCATAAGGTGAAATTCATGGTATCTAATAACAAGGGGACAGGTCAATTAGACCTCTGAGCGGGTTGAGAAATAAATATGGAGAATAAGTCGCAATAATTCACATTGAACGTTTCACGCGCTTGCAACTTAATCTTTACGCTTTACAATTATGCAAATTAAGGAAAACAACGGGCTCAAAATTTTAAAATTTGAGAATCTGTGCGGCGAGGCCGGGCTTAAGCACGGGGTTTCAACGCGGTGCGGCGGAGTAAGCCCCGAACCTTACTCCTCGCTTAACCTGGGCTTTGGCACTGCGGACCTTTCTGAGAATGTCACGGAGAACCTGACGCTTTTCTGCGAGGCGGTGGGCGGTGCGTTTGAGAAAACCGTGCGCATGCGCCAGGCCCACACCTCCAATGTGCGCGTAATAGGGCCGGATTTCGAATTCTCAGGCTCTGCGCCGTCGGCAATCCCCGACTGCGACGCCCTGGTGACAAATCTTAAAGGAGTGCCCCTGCTGGCCCTTTCCGCGGATTGCGGTCTGACCGTTTTCTATGACCCCATCCGTTCAGTCCTCGCGGTGTGTCACAGCGGCTGGCGGGGAGCCATGCTTAACATCTACAGCCAGGTCATATCGGTGATGAAGCTGCGGTTCGGCACCGCCCCAGCGGATCTTATAGCGGGAATCTCACCGATGATCTCGGCCGAGAGCTATCCCGTCAAAGACGATTTTCTTGAAAAGTTTCACCTATTCTATCCGGAAGATGTCACGCGGGAATGTCTTATAATGAAGGACGGGCGGCATCATTTCAGCCTTAAGGACCTGCTGAAGCACCAATTACAGGGATTGGGTGTTACAAATTACGAATTCGCGCATATGTGCACTTACGCCAATAAGGACTTGTTTTATTCCTGGCGCCGCGACGGTAATCGCGCCGGCCGCTTCGGCCTGCTGGCGTCGTTAGTAAGGACTAAGGATTAAATCACAGCTATTCGGTAAGAAAAGTGTTTTGAGAATGAAACCGCAAAAGTCGACAGTATTTCAGGTTTCCCTAAAAGTTATTTATAAAAGGGAATAACTAAGGGTTGGGAGCGGGTTTGCTCTGGAGCCGCATAGCGGATGGGAGGCTCCGCCCGGTACGGGTGGAGGGAAACCACGGGAGGGTTTCCTACGCGGCGTAAGGGCAATCCCGTTCCCAGCCCGGAACAGTACGTAACCATCGAATTTAGCCAGACAACTGTGGGATTAAATAGCAAGCGGTAAGGCGGCTAACCTTTACTTCACCATATCCCATACTATTTTTATCAGCAGCGAAATTGAGACGATAAAAAGCATCGGGCGTATTATCCAGGCGCCTTTTTTTAGCGCGATATGCGACCCCAGATAATTGCCGCACATCCCTACCGTCCCCATGGCCAGCCCCAGCCGGATATCCACCAGCCCCAGCGCCAGAAAAGTGATCAGCGCGGAAACGCTGGAAGTGAGATTCAAAAGCTTGCTCAAAGCCGTGGCCTTAACTAAATTGTAGCCGCAGAAACGCGTGAGCGCCACGGCGTAAAACGTCCCTGTGCCCGGGCCAAGCATGCCGTCGTAAAAACTTATCAGAAACGCTATCGGCAGGCAGCGTCTTAGAAGCGCCGAGGCGGAGAGATCGCCGCTGTGGTCCGCGCGCCCGAAGCGCCGCTTAGCGATAACGAATAAGGCGATTGGCGGCAGCGTGATTATCAACAGATACCGGATAAGCGACGGTGACGCCAACGAGATGGATTTCGCGCCCAGGAAAGAGCCCGATGCCGCTAAAGCGATCAGCGGCAAAAGAAATTCCTTTTTAAAATCCAGCTCTTTCAGGAATTTGAATGTGGCCACGGCGGTGCCGAGGCCGGAGGAAAGCTTATTGGTGCCGAGCAGCCGGTCAACCGGCAGACCGAAGTGCAGGTAGGCGGGCAGGGTTATAAGACCGCCGCCGCCGGCCATGGAGTCAATAAAGCCGCCCAGAAAGATCAGCAGGCCTAACAGAATGTGATTAGCGTGTCCAAAGATGAAATCCATACAATAATACTATCAAATCTGACCTGCCAACCGCCTGTCCGCCAAAAGTTTACATAAGTTGGAGGTCTCGTCGAGACACTTTTCATCGTTCTGGTGAAGCCTTTGATGTCTCCCCGACGACCTGCACCACCATAAATGGGGGGGGTGCCGGGTCCAGTGTCCTTTGGTCCGTCTCCCCGGCGAAAGCCGGGGTCCAGTATCGTCGATATTCCTGGATTCCCCACAACACAACCAGTGGGGCAGGCCAGTATCCTTCCATAATCTGGGCACCGGCTTTTGCCGGTGAGACGGACTGGGGTGAACGTGGCTTTTGGGCAGTCGGGCATCCGGGTATTTCTAGGCATTTTCGGGTCCTTGTCGTGGCACTCAAGAAAAAGTAAACTTATAAACGCGGACGCTGGGAATAATATCAGGAGATTTATATGATAGATAAGGAAACCAATCTTCAGGAACTCAAAGACACCATTGAGATCTCGGGCGGGGGCAAACGCGTTGACCTTCTGCTAAAGAACGCCAGAGTGATCAACACTTTCTCAGGCGACATCCATAAAACTCATGTCGCGGTCCATAAAGGCAAGATCGTCGGTTTCGGCGTTTATACAGCCAAACAGACCATAGATCTTAAAGGCGCCTATCTGTCCCCCGGCTTTATAGACGGCCATGTTCACATCGAAAGTTCCATGGTTAAGATCCCCGAATTCGCCAGAGTTGTCCTGCCGCACGGCACCACCTCCGCCGTTATAGACCCGCATGAGATCGCCAACGTTCTGGGCTTGGACGGCATAAAGTACATGCTTGCCTCCAGCTTAAACAGCGTGCTGGGCGTTTATGTCATGCTGCCCTCCTGCGTGCCGGCCACCAAACTTGAGACCGCGGGCGCCGAACTTACCGCCCATGATCTGGCGCTGCTTCTTAACGACGAGCGGGTGCTGGGCATCGGGGAAATGATGAACTATCCGGGCGTTATCTTCCGGGACGAGGAAGTTCTAAAGAAGATAGCCATAGCCAAGAATATGATCATAGACGGGCACGCGCCGATGCTGAAGGATAAACAGCTTTACGCCTATATTTCGGCCGGCATCCGTTCCGACCACGAATGCACTGATGTCGCGGAAGCGCGTGAAAAGCTTCGCGCCGGCATGTATATAATGATCCGCGAAGGTACGGCCGCCAAGAACCTTAAAGGCCTTCTGCCGTTGGTTAACTCCGAGAACTCCCGCAAATTCGTGTTCGTGACGGACGACCGCCACCTGGAAGATATCTTCTGCCAGGGCCACATCGATTATCTTGTGCGCACCGCCATACAGCTGGGCGTGGATCCCATAAGGGCGATACAGATGGCCACCATCAACACGGCGGAATACTTCGGTATTAAGAACCTGGGCGCCATCGTGCCCGGCTATAAAGCCGACATGGTGGTGTTTGACGACTTAAAGAAGCTTAAGATCTCAAAGGTGTTTAAGGACGGGCGGCTGGTCGCCAGTAACGGTCTCATAGATCAGCGCGCTGTCACTGAATACCAGGGCAAGACGCGCGGCACCGTTAATGTCAGATGGATAGAGCACGAGGATTTCGCGCTGAAGGCGGAGGGGAAATACGCCAAAGTCATAAACATCATTCCCAATCAGATCGTCACTAAAGTCAGTGTGGAGCCCGTTAAGCAGGACGGAGGTTATGTTTCATCCGACACCGAGAAAGATGTGCTGAAAATAGCGGTGATAGAGCGTCATATGGCCTCCGGGCGCGTGGCGCTAGCCCTGGTCAAGGGCTTCGGCCTTAAGAAGGGCGCGATCGCCTCATCAGTTTCCCATGACTCGCATAACATTGTCGTAATCGGCACGCACGACGGAGACATGTACACGGCCGCCGTTCAGGTGGTTAAAATGCAGGGGGGTATCGTGGCGGCCCTGAACGGTCAGGTGCTGGAAGCGCTGCCGCTGCCAGTTGCCGGCCTGATGTCGGACCGGAGCGCGGAGTTCGTGCGGGAAAAGCAGAAGCGCCTGAATGAGATAGCCAAAATGCTGGGCTCAAAGATAGACGACCCTTTTATGGCGATGTCATTCCTGACCCTCCCGCCCATACCCGAGATAAGGATCACCGACCGCGGTCTTATCGACGCGGTGGAATTCAAGGTGACGCCGTTGTTCGTGAAAAAGCAGAAGGGATTAAAAGGGAAGAAGTAACCCAAAAGCTTACATAAGACGGAGATTTCGGCGAGACATTTTGCATTGTTTTAGTAAAATCTTTGCCGTCTCCCCGGCGAAAGCCGGGGTCCAGTGTTATCGATATACATGGATTCCGGCTTTCGCCGGAAAGACGACTTGGTCCTACGTGATCTTTCGGGAAGTAGGGAATATAAGACTTAAAGATATAAATATGCGCGCTGTAAAAAACATAACCCTTAATTCTTACTCCTTAGTCCTTACCACCTGCCTATTGGCATGCCCCGGCGTCCCGGCTGGCGCGGCCACGATTGTCCGCGGACCTTATATTGAGAATGTCGGAGAGAATGTGGCGACGGTACGTTTTCGTGCGGACGCGTCCACCGTGGCCTGGGTTTCTTACGGAGCTTATCCCGACTGCGAGCGATTTATGACGCTGTCCCCTGAGGGAAAGGAACATAAAATAACCCTTTTCGGGCTTCTGAGCGATACGACGCATTGCTATCGCATTGATCTGCCGGACTCTGAGAGCACCGGAGTTTACAAGGCGTCTGAAAGCACTTTTAAGACGTTTCGCGGTTCGGATAAACCGTATTTTAATTTCCTCGCGTTCGGAGATTCCGGCTCAGGCTCGGAGGAGCAGCTGGAACTAGCGGCTCAGATGGAAAAATTCGACCCGGATTTTGTGGTACATACCGGTGACCTTGTGGAGACCGGTCTGGACACCTCAGCCGACGAGCAATATTTTATCCCTTATGAAAAAATGATAGCTAAATATCCTTTTTTTGTGGCGCTGGGCAACCATGATTACGGAAAGGACTACAATAAAGGCGAGGGCCGCCGCTTTCTGCGCGAGAATTATATCCCGTTCCACACCATGCCTTACACCGGGCTTCCGCCCTATTATTATTTCTTTGACGACGGCAACGCCAGGTTCTTCGTGCTTGACACTAATTTTTTCCACGGCGCAAAATGGGCGCAGCCGCTGGGAAAGGATTCAAAGCAGTATAAATGGCTGGAGCGGTTTCTTGCGAAGACTGATAAAGAGTGGAAATTCGTGGTTATGCACCAACCGCTTTATTCCACCGGCGCGCGCGGCGGGATAGAGGCGCAGAAGGCCGTTCTGGAACCGCTGTTGGAAAAATACGGCGTCGATATTGTTTTCCAGGGCCATGATCATGATTATGAAAGGACCAAGCCACTAAAGGCCGGCTTACCAAATGATCAGGAAGGCATTATCTATATTACCCTGGCCGGAGGCGGAAGCCCGCTCTATTTCCAGCGTAATCCAGCCGACTGGTCGGAAAAATTTATACCCGTGTACCATTTCGCGCATATCGAAGTTAAGGAATCTAATCTTAAGATGACGGTATACGATAAGGATGCTAAAATTATCGATACGCTTGAGGTGCAGAAATAAATTTCAAGTAAGTCAACCAGTCTGGGCCATAAGCCTCTGATCTGTAGCGCTTTAGACCCTTGACAAAAACGCGGTTGCTCCATACACTATCTTTAGAGGATATTTACTATGAAAAAATACATTTTAATCTCGGCTGCGGGCGTCAGTCTCCTGTTTTTTATGACGCAATTCCCACGGGCTTCCGCTTTTGAAGATCTGTCACTGCATTTCTCCGGCTTTGGATTTGACGAGATACAAACTGTGTATGTTTCCACTCCCGCTTATTCCCAGGATGAGCAGGACGCGGAATTGTTTTTAGGGCCGGACGCTGGCGGTGATATAAATGTGATTAACACGCAACAGGCGCCGCTGGGGCTTGAGATCCTTCCTGATGACGATGTCCGCGAGGATTCGCCGGTAGCGGAAGCGATTTTACCTATGGCGTACAAACCCGCTAATGGCTCCCCGAAAATAATGGGCGGCAGTTATATGGATACCCAGAACATTATCCCGGCTGACCTCAAGGCCGCGGCGATGATATATTATAACGCCAACAAGGACAAAATAGGGAACTTGAGATATTTCGGAGTGTTGGATTTTTCCAAGCACTCAAGTCAGGCGCGTTTCTATATCGCGGATACAGTCAGCGGAGCGGTCAAAGTTATCCATGTGTCGCACGGCTCCGGCTCGGACCCCGATGGTGACGGTTACGCCACAAGGTTCAGCAATACTCCGAATTCAAACGCCACTTCGCTTGGGTATTACCTTACCGGTGATATCTATTACGGCAAGCACGGGCGGGCCCTGAACCTGCATGGCATGTCGCCCACCAACTCCAATGCTCTCAACCGCGCCGTGGTTATACACTCGGCGTCATATGTTTCAGATTATAATACGCAGGCTGGCCGCTCCTGGGGCTGTCCGGCGGTAAGCCCTAACGAGATCGACTCCGTAATCGCGATGCTTAAAGACGGCGCTCTTATTTACGCCGGGCTAAGCGGAGCCAGATAATTCATTGCCGTTGCTTTTTACTCACATAACAGGCATGCAGCCTGTCTCCGCTCTTACGCTTGCTTCTTACTGCTTAATCCTTAACATGTAATCCGTAATCCTAAAGTATTACT
This sequence comes from Elusimicrobiota bacterium, assembly GCA_037137395.1. Taxonomy (GTDB): domain Bacteria; phylum Elusimicrobiota; class Elusimicrobia; order Elusimicrobiales; family UBA9959; genus YA12-FULL-51-18. The sequence goes on along the minus strand of JBAXKK010000028.1, from coordinate 1,885 downwards.
TAAATGATTTATCTCGCGCAGCCTCTGCTATGCCAATACTGCGAGGCCGGGCAGCCTGGCAGCTTGCTAGGCAGTTTAGGCGCGAGATCAGGATATATAGAAGGCATCGGCACGACTCGCGTCGTGCTTTTTTTATACTCCGGACGAGTCATAGGAAATTGTTAGACAGACCTGGAGCAAATCACCAAAAACACCATTACTCTCGCTTGATCACTTTCCGGTGAATCAGGTTCTCATTTCTTCCGAATCAACGCGATCCTGGCTAATGCTCAGCAAAAAGCCTCTATTTCGGCAAGAACCTCTCAGGACGGGTTTTGTTTGGCTAGAACTAAGGGTGTTTGTTCTTGAGACATGCCGCTTACAATTCGGTTGTGTCGGTGACAACGGGCATTTATCTAAATTGTTGGGCGTTTTGTATTATGTGCTTTCGGGTAATCACAGGCTTGGGTAGTTTAAAAGACGGCGAGTGAGGGCCCGGTAGCCACAGAGACAAAAATGCGATAAGATGTTTATATGAGTAAGCAATCTAACTGTAAGGAGTTTATATGAACAGGATAATCGTAATAGCGCTGGTACTCGGAATGTCCTCGTCGGTTTTGGCACAAGATGCCCCCAAAAAGTGGAAGGACGCCGCCGAACTCTCGTCGGTGCAGACCTCCGGCAACTCCAAAACCTCTACCATAGCCGCTAAGGACCTGTTCAACTACGACTGGAGCAAGACCGCGCTGGAAGTGGCAGCCGGGGGCCTCGGCACCAAGAACAAGAATACCGTGACCGCCGAGCAGTATAGCGCCTCCGAAAAGGTCAACTTTAAGCTCACCGGCAGGAATTACGTCTTCGAAAAAACGGCCTGGGATAAGAACCGCTTCGCCGGTATAAAGGACCGCTACGATTTCGGCGTGGGCGTAGGGCGCCACCTGCTGAACCAGGGGAAAGACAACCTCTTCGCTGAAGCCGGCGGCGGTTACACCATCGAGGACCGCCTGCGTTCGGCAAACGAGTCCTTCGGCACTTACCGCGGCTATGCCAAGTACATTCGGACCCTTTCCGCCACGGCCAACGCCAGCCAGGACTTAGAATACATCGGCAACATGCAGGACGCCAAAGGCTACCGTATGAGCACCGAGACCGCACTGGTGGCTTCGATCTCAACCCACTTCACGCTGAAGGCTTCCTACGTGTGGAAATTCTCCAACAAGCCCGGGGGCAGCTTCAAGAAGACCGACACCATGACCGCCATGGCGCTGATCGTGAATTTCTGAAGGTAAATCACAAGGAGGGATAATGTTAAAGAGCTTCAAAGAATTCATCATGCGCGGCAACGTGGTGGACATGGCTGTGGGCGTGATTATAGGCGGCGCTTTCGGTAAGATAGTGACCTCGCTGGTGGGCGACGTGCTGATGCCGCCCATAGGCAGGCTGACCGGGGGCGTGGACTTTTCCAGCCTCTACATCAACCTGTCCACCACAGCCTATGTCAGCCTGGCGGAAGCGCAGAAAGCCGGGGCGGCCACCATCAACTACGGCCTGTTCTTGAACACCGTCATAAACTTCCTGATAGTAGCTGGGGCCATCTTCATCATGATAACCCAGATCAAGAAACTGGAATCCAGGTTCGAGAAACCCGCCGCGGCGGCCGCGCCTTCCACCAAGGAATGCCCGCTGTGCCTCTCCGTCATACCGCTGAAAGCCGTTAAGTGCGCGCACTGCGCCTCGGACCTGAAATAAAGGAAAATAGAATAAAAAATAATATCAAAACATTGCCGGGAGCGAGGATTGTTTAATCACTAGGTGTCACAGTCCAGAAATGTGCGCTTTCTCGTCGGAGCATAGCATTTTCTAATCGTAAGATGAGCATGAGATCTCTCGTCGGTGCTCCGTCGCA
>JBAXKK010000027.1:0-28058 GCA_037137395.1 Elusimicrobiota bacterium | reverse complement strand
TCGCGCAAAACCGCTATGCGGTTTATGCGTGACTATGCCTCCCGAATGGGCGCCCCCGCAGTGCGGGCGGAAAGTTGCAACTGCAACTTTCAGGTTAATGAGGCGGTTGTTTAGGCTGAAGGCTATTATAGGCATAACGCAGTCTTCCTTCACCCTGTTTGTCTGGTGATGTATGAAGAATAAGAAGCTTAAAATATTCATAGACGGCGGGTCGCGCGGCAATCCGGGCCACGGAGCCTGCGCGGCGGTCATCTTCGACGAAAAAGATGTGATAATCGGGGAAGAAGGGAAGTATCTGGGGCACTGCACCAATAATTTCGCGGAATATACCGGCTTTATCCTGGCGCTTTCCACCGCTCTCCGCTTGGGGGCCTCGGAACTGGTAATTTTTTCCGATTCCGAATTGCTGGTCAGGCAGTTCAACGGGGAATACAGGATAAAAGATTCCACGCTTCAGGTTCTCATGGGAGAAATAAAAAAGGGAGCGTCCGCTTTTAAGCGCGTGACCGTAGCGCATGTGCCCAGGGGGCGTAACACTCACGCCGATAAACTGGTGAACATCATACTTGACAACGCGCGGGCTATGAAAAACCCCGGCTTGGCAGAGATTATAACTAAAGAGTGCGAGCGGAAGCTTCATCAGCCGAAGTTGTTTTAGCATAAAGCGGAGCTTTATGCTGCCATAAGCTTTAGGCCATAAGCCATAGGCAGAGAGACTGGAGCGTAAATTTTTTGATCGCGGACGGAGGGTCGCCTTTCCTGCTTGCGGGAGGGGAGGAACTTCCGAACTCCATACGGCAAGGCGCCGGTCCAAGGCCGTTAAGCGGCTATAGGCCGGGGGTTCAGGGCCATATCCCTGAGCCACGGAAAGTGCAACAGAAAGTATACCGCCGGGGGCCGTAAGGCCTCAGGTAAGGGTGAAAAGGTGCGGTAAGAGCGCACCGTTTGTCGGGCGACCGGCAAAGCATTGCAAACCCCGCCCGGAGCAAGGCCAAACATGCGTTACGGACTGCCCGTCCTTCGCCCGAAAGGGTGGAAGCGCAGAGTGGGCCGCAAAAGATAAATGATCCTCCAGGCGTCGTAAGACGCTGGACAGAATTCGGGGTACAGTCCGCGATCAAAGATTTGGGTGCATCGATCAGCCTGAGGGGTTTTTCTGCCTATAGCTTACGGCTTATGGCGGGCGCCGCGCCCTTATGGCAATAGTTTGTTAATGGAGGCTCCATGGATTCGTTAGCTAAAAAGATACCTGAGATAAAATTTTCATCCGACGCCGGGGAGATTCCCTGGGATAAGGCTGTGGTGTGGACAATAATGCCACGAGTCGGGCCAAGGGTATATGAATGGCTTGACGCGGAGCACATACGCTATGTGAGCTGGACCAACGGCATAGTTTCTATCCTGCCGGAGGAACGCTCCATCCTTAGCGATCATTGTCAGTGCCTGATCCTCCCCGCCGCTTTTATCTGGGTGGGGAAAGGCGTGAAGATCGCCTGACCGTGGCTCCGCGGTTTTGCATGTTCGGGGGTGTTTTTACGCGTGAATCTATTTGCTACAATATGCCTATGTAAATCCCGGGCTTAAAATGAGCTGGTTGAATAATAAGGGGGACAAATTAACATGAAAAAAAGCATTATTTCCGCAATTATTTCCATAGGGTTTTTAGCACCTTATGCCGGCGCCGAAGTGAACTTCGACCAAGGTGTGGATGTTAAGGCCGCAATAACCGAGGCCGTCAGCGCGGATGTCGTCCTGCCCGCCGCTGATAGGTATCCGGGCTACACCCGGTACACCCGCGACTGCGCCAGTTTTTCGTACGGGCCCAGCGATATTGAGATAATGAGCGAAAGGGTGCGGCTGCAGAGCACTGAATATGTGCAGGAGTGTCATACCACCATGCAGCCGGGGCCCAATAACACTCAGGTCCCCGTGCAGCACTGCTACGAACGCCCCGGCCAGACCTGGCGGGAAACGGTTCGGCTTAATATTAAGCAGCGCAAACTTTTACCCTGGGAAAGAGAGACTTTTGATATCTGTCTTGAGGGCCCCTGGAGCAGCCTTTATGTGAGAGAGGCCGGGTATAAATATAATGAGAGAAGGCTCGGTGGTTATGACACACTTTTTGAGCTGACCCCTCAGTATAAAATTGCCACACGACCGGATGAGAACGGGTTAAGCATCGGTGAGTTTTCGTACGCCGGTGGGAAATACTCATTCAAAGTGAACGACGCATGGGCTAAAGAGTATGCTGGAGAAAAGGTTGCCATTAAGGTTGATTTGTTCAGGGCAGTCCCCGGCTGGTTTGACGGCTTCAGAGGCGGGAAGGAATTCATGTTCTCCGCCGCTCCGGGATATGAAATGTCTTTCGCCGAGAGCGACCTGGGCAGGTCACCCGCAGCGGATAATAAAAACCTGAACGATCCTGACAAAGGATATGAGGTTATCACGGACGAAGGGACTTCACTGAAGTTCTACCTGAAATGGGGCTTTAGGCGCCTGGGCGCAATTTCAAAGGATGATTTTATCAATAAAGGTCACACTCCCAGCGTTGTTGTTAACTAAACGGAAGACCGTGTCTTGCAAAAATACCCCTCTTTTTTATTAAAAAGGGGGTATTTTTTTGCCCCGCAAACGCGGCGGGCAGCCTTCCGCCGCTTTCTTTATTTGTATAATAGGTATGTAGATTTGCTTGAAAATCCCGGAGGGTTTCTTTATGATAAAACTTAAGATAAACCAGGAAGTCCTTAAAAGAACCGCGGAACTTTGCCGGAAAAGAAAAATAGTGATACCCACTTTCGCCCAGATGAAGGATCCGGCCCGGATCCCGGATAAAGTGAAAAAAGATTTAAAGACAGTCGCGCTAAAAGACATCAATCCCCTCAATCTTTTCAGGATCAACTGGCATAATGACAGTAAGACCGGCCTCTACGGCGGCGTGAATTATCTGGAGCTGCCCGAGGCTATAACCGGCATTAAGGCGCGTGTTATCGGTATCGTGGGCAAATACTTCCCCACCGGCGCGCACAAGGTCGGCGCCGCCTTCGGCTGCCTGGCGCCCCGCCTTGTGACCGGAGAATTCGATCCTGCCAGGCAGAAAGCCGTGTGGCCCTCCACAGGCAACTATTGCCGCGGCGGCGCTTTCGATTCCGCACTGCTTGGCACGGCGGCCGTGGCTATCCTTCCGGAGGGCATGTCAAAAGAACGCTTTACCTGGCTTAAATCCATCGGCGCCGAAGTTATCGCCACCCCCGGCACCGAATCAAACGTCAAAGAAATATATGACAAGTGCTGGGAAATAAAAAAGACCCGCAAAGATTGCGTGGTATTCAACCAGTTTGAGGAATTCGGCAACCCAGTGTGGCATTACCATGTGACCGCTTCCGCGATAGAAGAGGTGTTTAACTCCATAAAAAAACCCGGATCCAGGCTCGCGGCCTTCACTTCCGCCACCGGTTCGGCCGGAACCATCGCCGCCGGCGACTACCTCAAAAAGAAATTCCCCGGCATGAAGATAACTGCCTCCGAGGCCCTGCAATGCCCCACCATACTGATGAACGGCTTCGGCGAGCACCGCATTGAGGGCATAGGCGACAAGCATATCCCCTGGGTGCACAATGTCAGGAACACCGATATCGTCACAGCTATAGACGATGAGGCCTGCATGCGCCTGATCCGCCTCTTCAATGACCCGGCCGGCAAAAAGGTTCTGGCCGAGCAGGGCGTGAAAAAAGAGGTTCTTGACCAGCTCGGGCTTCTGGGTATTTCCGGAGTTTCCAATATGCTCAGCGCCATAAAGACCGCCAAATATTATGAGATGGATTCTAACGACGTGATCTTTACGGTCTTCACCGATTCCATGGACCTTTACGGTTCCAGGCTTGAGGAACTTAATAAAGAGCATGGCCCTTATACCAGGGAGAACGCTTTGGTGGACATGGAGCGCCGCCTAAAAGGGGCTACCATAGATTATACGCGCGAGCTTAATTACTACGACCGCAAAGCCGTCCACAACCTTAAATATTTCACCTGGGTGGAACAGCAGGGGCGCACCTCTGAAGATCTCAGAAAACTCTGGGATCCCGCGTTCTGGGACGAGACTTTCGCCCAGGTAACCGAATGGGATAAGCTTATAGAGCAGTTTAATAAGCAGGTGGGGATAATTTAAAGATTGCCATATGCGGCTGTTCCAGCCGCGCCATAGGCCGTATGCTTTAAGCCATACGCGAAAAAATTGTGTTCCAGTTTTTAAGGAACTCCTTAAAAGCATATGGCTTATGGCGGGCGCGGCGCCCTTATAGCCTATAGCAATAGACGTATCTTAAACCTATGTCCATAAAAGGCGTTTTTAAAGCTGAATGTCCGTCCTGCAAGGAGCGTTTTGACGCCGATTTCTGGACCGTTATACGCGGCGATCATGACCAGAATCTGAAAGAGGCTATCATGAGCGGCGAGTTCGACCTGATCATGTGCCCCGCCTGCTCAAATGTTTTCTCCTGCGAGGAGACATTTATTTATATAGACCCCGAAAGAGATCTGCTTGTCTTCGTGATGCCCGAAAGTTACCGGAAGGAAGAAGAAAAGTGGATGGAAAAGATGCGTCAGGATTACGAGGTTCTTAGGGAGTCGTTCGTGGAGGAGGGGGTGTTTGTTTTTGAGCCGCAATATTATTTCGGCGCGGCGCCGCTCTCTGATCTGCTCCTTCGCGACCGCGACATAGAAGAAGAGACTGATGTCATGATCTTTATGGCCGGGGAGAGGGGCTTTAAGCACGCGAAGATCCAGCCCGCGTTCGCCAGGCTGCAGGATCTGCCTTTTTCCCTGCCTTACTCCGGAACCGCTCCGGCCAGGGATTCGGCCCTGGAAGCTACGCGGGCTATAGTGGCGGATAACGACGCCATAGCCCGGGTGAAAAATCTGCTAAAGACTCTGGAAGAGTCCAATACCTCAGATCTGCCGTTTGTGAAGAAAACGCCTAGCGCGTAGCGAGGTTGTGGCCGCTTATTATATTATGAATATAACCCCTTTAAACGATCTGCCCCTTATAAAAGAGATGGGAGCGCTTGCCTCCGCGCTCGGTCTGGAGAGTTACGCCGTCGGGGGCTGCGTGCGTGACTGGTCAATGGGCCGCGCCGGGGCCGATATAGATTTTTTGCTCAGCGGAGACGCCAGCCCTGTCGCCGAGGGGCTGGTTAAACAGCACGGCGGCTCGTTCACCAGATTCGGCAAATTTCTTACGATCAGGGTTTTTCTGGAGAATGGGCGGAGGGTGGACCTGGCGCAATTCAGAAGAGAGACTTATGCCGCGCCGGCAGCCCTCCCCGATGTTTCCGCCGCGGGTTCGGTCCAGGAAGACCTCAAGCGTCGGGACTTCAGCGTTAACGCCATGGCTGTAGCTATATTGCCGGACAGTTTCGGGTCGGTGGCGGATCCGTTCGGCGGCCTTGCCGACATAAAAGCCAGGCGCATACGGGTTCTTCACACTGACAGTTTTACGGACGATCCCACGCGCTTGTTCCGGGCGGCGCGTTTCGCCGGGCGTTTCGACTGGCAGTTAGAAGAAGAGACCGAGGAGCTGGCCGATAAATGCGTGAAGGAGGCCATGCCCGCCCTGCTGTCGCGGGAGCGCCTGCGCAATGAACTTTTTAAGATGCTTGAAGAAAAGGATCCGACTGAAGCTTTCACCATACTGCGCAATCTTGATGCCTACAGGTTCTTCAGCAAAGAATTCATCTGGCCCTCCGGGGCCGCCGGACTGGCCGGGGCTATGCCGCGGCTGGCGGCCATAGCGGCCGCCATGGGCCGCGCGGGCGCGCCTTTTCTTGAGAGTCTGAAGCTTCCGGGTAAGACGGTCGCAGCGATAAAACGGACCGTTTCCGGCACCTACGGAAAAAACCTATAAATCATTATTCCTTCGGTTTTCCGGTTTCAGAACCATAAGTCTGAAGGCGGTTTGTTATCGCCGTCGCCCGCTTAACGGCGTTCAATATCTGTTCCATCTCTGACTTCACGGGGTTCCCGGCTTTTAAATTCTCAATAATAAGCGTCGCGTAGCCGTTGATGGCGCTAAGGATGTTGTTGAAATCGTGGGCCGCGGGCCGCGTTATTCTGCCGGCGGCTTCCATGGCTTTAATCTCTATCAGCTGGGTCTGCAGTTTTTTAAGTTCCGTCATATCCCGTGACACGCCAAGCAGCCCGGTTACGCGGCCGTCCGCGTCATAAAGCGCCGTTTTTACGGAGTTGAAAACGCGGACCCCGCCGCTTACCGTGGATATATCGTTATCAGCTGTCACGCTGCCGCCGGTTTTTAAAAGCGCCCTGTCAGAATCGTAAAGTTGCCGGGCTAATTCCCGTGGCATCAGGTCAAAATCACTCTTGCCTTCGATTTGCTCTGGCGTCAGGCCGAAAAGCCCGGCGCAGTACTTGTTGGCTTTAACATATACGCCGTTGAGGTCTTTAATGAATATGGCGTCTTTGGCGGTGTCAAAGATCTTGCGAAGAGTTTCCTCGCTTTCAATTAAGAGTTTTTCCGTGTGTCTGCGTTCGGTTATATCCTCGGAGATCCCCAGCAGATATTTGGTGGTGCCGTCAGCTCCCCGGATGCAAACCTTCCGGGTGTGAAGAAGCCTTTGCCCCTTCTTGGCGGTCATTATAGGCTCTTCCGGGATGTCCAAAACGCCCGTTTCCGCCTTAAGCGCTTCGCGGTCTTTGGCTATAAAGAAAGCGGCCTGCTCGGGCGGGAATAAATCCAGATCGTTCTTGCCGAGCAGATCTTTACGGTCGTAACCCAGCAGTTCTTCTCCCGCCCGGTTGAATATGGCGAACCGCAGATGCTTCGCTTCTTTGAGAAAGATCATTAACGGGACATTTTCCACTACTGCCGCGATAAGCGCTCTGGATTCCCTCATTCCCTGCTCAAGCTGTTTATGCCCGGTTATATCGTGGGCGAGTCCCTCGACCCCTGTTACTTTTCCGGCCGGATCGCGCAGGGGAGTCCCTGTCACTTCCAGCCAGCGGGTGGAGCCGTCTTTGTGATAAACCTCAACTTCATAGAGCGGCTGCTGTACTCCCCGTATGTTCAACTCCGTTCGCTTAATGGCCTCTTTGTTTGCCGGATTTTTTGTCAGGTGTTTGCTGTAGCGCGTGAGGAACTGCTGCCGGGGATAGCCGAGCATTTCGGTTATCGTCGGGCTTACAAAGGTCAGCACTCCCTTGGTATCATGCTGGTAAAAGAAATACTCTTTTCCCAGATTTTCAGCAAGCCGCCGGTACTTTTCTTCGCTTTCCTTCAGCCGGTCTTCGGCCAGCTTGCGCTGTATGATTATTGCGTAAACCCTGGCCAGTCTTTTTAGCGCGGCAAGATCCAGCGGCCCGTAGTCTCGCGCTGGATTGGCCAGCGTTATAATGCCGGCCAGCCTTCTGTTGAAGATCGCCGGGGCGGCCAGGAATTTATTGATTTTCACATGTCCGCGGGGGATTTTGCCGGAGCGCGGGTCCGTGGCGGCGGCGTTGGTAAGAATGGTTTTTTTGTTTTTAAGTGCCCATCCCCAGAGTCCGGATAGTTTTTTAAATATAAGGGGCTTTCCCGCGGCCGGATGGCCTTTCCAGACTTCCCTGGTCATTGTGGGAGCTGTCAGCCAGCCGGTCGCCGGGTCTATGTAGGCCGCGAAGCCGTGAGGGCTGCCGGTGAAGGCCTTCGCGGCTCTCAGCACTTTTTCGGAGAGCTGATTAATGGAGAAATGCGGTGATGCCAGGTAAGCTTTCTCTATAGAGTCTACGGTTCTATCCAGTTCTTTCCAACGCGCAGCTGCTTGCGCGCGCGAAAAACCGTTGCCGGACCGAAGCGGTCCGTTCTTTTGGATTTTATTTTTCATCTTGGCCTAACCTGACCCAAATTTATTATATAAAATCCGCGGTGGAAATAAAGCGCGCTTTACTCGAATTTATAGCCGTGGCCCGGAATGGCCTTCAGACGGGCAGAAAGCTTAACGCCTAGTTTTTTACGCAGGTTGGAGATGTGTACTTCCACGGTGTGTGGGTCGTTGTATTTGGCCGGGTCATAGCCCCAGACAGTCTCAAGCAGTTGGTTGACGCTGAACAACCGGCCTGGTTTTGAGACCAGAATTGCGAAAAGGTCCAGTTCTTTGGAAGTGACTTTTACCGGTTTTCCTGATACCTTAAGGACACGCCCGCCCAAATTCAGTTCAAAGCCGGCTTTTTTTATAATAACGGGGCCGGCCGCGGGGCGCGGTTTGGCGCGCCGAATAACGGCTTGGATCTTGGACAGTAATATCGGATATGAGAATGGTTTAATTATGTAGTCATCCGCGCCGGTGTCGTAGCCGGAGACTATGTCTCGCTCGTTAATCTTTTTGCCGGACATTATTATAACAGGCGTGGCGGCAAAAGCGCGGTTTTCTTTTATTTTTCGGCAAAAGGTAAAGCCGTCCATCCCCGGCATTTCAGCGTCGGTTATGATTATGTCCGGAGTGGTGTCCGCGAGCACGGCCAGTCCTTCCTCGCCGTTATAGGCGGTTGAGACCAAAAAACCATGATTGCCCAGGTATTTTGCCAGGACGTCCAGAATATCTTTATCGTCGTCTACTATCAGCGCTTTTTTCTGCATGGGTTTAATAAGTAAAAACGGCCGCCGCGTGCGAAAATCAGCGGGGCCTTATTAAAAACTCATTTATGTAAAGCTATTATACTATATCCCCGGGGTTGGGGCCTATATTCTGACAAAAAAAGCGCCCCGCCGGATTTTCGTTAGTCTTACATGGTGTCTGATGTGATGACTGACTATGAGGTTCCGGCGGGGCTTAAAAAAGGCCAGCGCTGCAGATGCTAAGCATACAGTCGTTGAGACTTTCTGCTTTGGGGGTTGGGTTAGGGGGGCGCATCGTACAGCGCTGGATATCTTTAAATTTTCAGAGAACGATATTTCGCTACATTTAAAGTATAGTATTTGGCGCTCAAGAATCGTTCAAGAGGCGCTCAAATCGGGCTCAAGAATATAACGACAGTGGTCAGTGGGAAGTGAGTAGTGGTTAGTGATCAGTGGAAGTAGTGGCGGGGAATAACTGCCGCTTTCACTCGCCACCGGCGTGTTTAAATTTCCTAGAATATAACTGTGAGCAAAGGAGAGTCGCAGGCGGCCGCTCGTTCGCCGCTAACCACTCGTCACTCTCCACTGTCGTATTATGATTTCCATACAATACTTAAAAGGCGTAGGTCCCCAGCGCGCCGGGCTTTTTAAAAAGCTCGGGCTTGAGACCGTGGACGATATGCTTTTCTATTTCCCTAAAAAATGGGAAGACCGCCGCCTGAACGCGAAAAAGGAACATCTTGAGTATGTGGATGAAGTTTCCGTCATCTTTGGCCGGATCCTTTCGGTGCGGGACCTGTACACTTCGAGTTCGCTGCGTATTTTTAAGACCGTGATGGACGCCGGCGGGTACGAAGCCGAGGCCAGCTGGTTCAAGCGGCATACCCCGCGTTTCGATGTTTTCGCCCCGTTGCGCAAAGATGTAAAGCCGGGGGAAAAGATCTGGCTGGTGGCCACTCCCGAAGATCCGCTTTTCAAGACCCGCCTGCGCGTCGATGAATATTACCGTGATGACGATATGATTGCCCGGCGCGCGCATATTAATCGTATCATTCCGGTTTACCCGCTGACCGAGGGAATAACCGCCAGATTCATGCGTGAAGCGATGTTTAAGGTGGTTTTGGACCATGCCCCGGGCAAGGGCGAGTTTATGCCGGGCCGGCTTCTGGCAAAACGGGCGCTGATCGCGCGCGACCTGGCGTTAAGGGCTTTGCACTTCCCTGAAAATTATTTTGAGCTTAAAGAAGCGCGAAAAAGATTCATCTATGAGGAGCTCTTCCTGATGACCCTGGCCTGGGCTATCAAGCGGCGGCAGACCAGGAGCATAAATAAAGGTTTCACTTATGAGGTGAAAAGACATCTCCTTACGCCTTTCAGGGCGAATCTGGGTTTTAAATTCACTCAGTCCCAGACAAAGGCGATAAACGATATCTTCGCCGACCTGTCATCCGCCGCCCCCATGGCGCGGCTGCTGGAAGGCGATGTTGGCTCAGGCAAGACCGTGGTCGCTTTAAGCGCGCTGCTGCTGGCTGTGGAGAATGGTTACCAGGGCGCTTTTATGGCCCCTACCGAGATACTCGCGGAGCAGCACTATCTCACTTTTGTAAAACATCTGAAGGGACTGGATGTGCGCTTCGCGGTTTTGACCTCGCGCGTAAAGGCTAAAGAAAAAAAAGATATCTTGGACCGTTTGGAGAAAGGCGAGCTGGATATCATCATCGGCACCCACGCCGTGCTTGAAGAAAATGTCAGGTTCAGGAACCTGAAACTTATCGTTGTGGACGAGCAGCATCGTTTCGGCGTCAGGCAGCGCGCGGCGCTGCGCGGGAAAGGCGACAAAGCCGATATGCTCATCACCACGGCCACCCCTATTCCCCGCACGCTTTTCCTGGCGCTTTACGGCGACCTGGACCTTTCCGTGCTTACCGATATGCCGCCGGGCCGCAAACCCGTCAAAACCGAAAGTGTGGACGAGGAAGCCGCGCTTAAAGTCGTGCGGCTGGAAACCTCAAAACGCCGCCAGGCCTATATAGTTTATCCCGTTATAGAGGAATCGGAGATCCGGACCCTGAAGTCGGTAAAGGCCGAGTTTGAGCGCCTGAAAGAGGTATTCAAGGACCGCCGGCTGGCCATGCTGCACGGCGCCATGACGGGCTGCGAGAAAGAGCGGGTTATGAGCGAATTTACCGGTGGTAAAATAGATATTCTGGTGGCAACTCCCGTAGTTGAGGTGGGAATAGATGTGCCCAACGCCACTGTAATGGTAATAAATAACGCCGAAAACTTCGGCCTGGCCAGTCTGCATCAGTTGCGGGGGCGGGTGGGTCGCGGACGGTGGGAATCCCGATGCCTGCTGGTCGCTCACTCGTCCACTGCGGCCGGGTCAGAGCGTATAGAGGCCATGTGCTCCACCAATTCAGGTTTTGAGATCAGCGAAAAAGACAGCTATATGAGGGGTGCCGGCGAGGTTCTGGGCGTGCGCCAGCATGGGGACATGGAGTTCCGCATGGCGGACCTTGCGCGTGATTCGGATATATTGAAACAGGCTATTGAAGACCGCGACGCGCTGCTGGCTGAAGATCCCGATCTGCTGAAGCCAGAAAACGCCGGCCTGCGCTACAACCTTCTGAAACTCTACCAGCAGAAATGGAATTTAATAGACCTTTCCTGAAGCCTTGAAACAACACATATTTTAAGGAGGCGGGTAAATCCTTACAGATTGACAATCGGATTCGCTATTTGTAATATTTATATATGATAAAACGCTCAATGGAAATGAAGTTGAAGGCGCTGGCGGGGAAGTCCCCCGTGGTGGCCGTAACCGGCCCCAGACAGTCCGGAAAGACCACGCTGGTGCGCGGCGCTTTTCCCGGGTATAAGTATGTGTCGCTGGAGAACCTGGACACGAGGGAGTTCGCCCTGCGCGATCCGCGCTTGTTTCTGGCGCAGTATAACGCTCCGGTCATATTTGACGAAATTCAAAGGGTTCCCTCGCTTTTGTCGTATATCCAGACAATCGTGGATGAGAGCGGGCGCAACGGGATGTTTATATTGACCGGCTCCAATAATCTTATGCTGCTTGAGAGCGTTTCGCAATCTCTGGCCGGGCGCGTGGCGCTTTTAAATCTCCTGCCTTTTTCGTGCGCGGAGCTTGGCGCCGCGCGGCGCCTGCCCGGCACGCTGGAGGAGGTCCTTTTTAAAGGCGGATACCCCAGACTATACGATAAAAAACTTACCCCGGAGGAGTTTTTCTCCGGCTATGTGGCCACTTATGTCGAACGGGACATACGACAGGTGCTGAAAGTGGCGGACCTTCACAAGTTCCAGGTGTTCCTTAAAATGTGCGCCGCCCGCTGCGGACAGCTTGTGAATCTAACCTCGCTGGGCAACGATTGCGGCATTAATCACGGTACGGCCAAAGCCTGGCTCTCTATTCTTCAGACCTGTTATATAGTCCATCTGCTGCCGCCGCATTTTGAAAATATGGGTAAAAGGCTTATGAAAAGTCCCAAACTGTATTTTTACGACACAGGCCTGCTTTGCCATCTGCTTGGTATACAAAAAGCGCGGGAGCTTGCCGTACACCCCATGCGCGGGTATATCTTTGAGGCCTGGGTGTTGGGGGAACTCCTTAAAAACCTTTTCAACGGCGGGCGGCGCAGCAATCTGTATTTTTGGCGCGATCATGTGGGTAACGAGGTGGACTGTCTTATTGATAAAGGGCGGAAAATAACCGCCCTGGAGATAAAATCCGCCGCAACTATCTATGAAGAGCAGTTTAAAGGCCTGAAATACTTTAAAAAACTGGCTGAAAAAAAGTCGGTTGAAAGTATGCTGGTATATGCCGGGACGGAGTTCCAGAAAAGAGGTTTTGGTTCGGCGGTGGATTGGCGGACTTTCGGCCTGCGGGTGTCGGGCGAGCAGGCGGAATGATATTTTAGCGCGCCGCGGCGGTTCCGGCGGCGGGTTTATTTCCTGCGCATATGCCTGGCGGCGGCTTTCGCCACTTCAAGGATCCCCGAGGTCTCTTTGACGTTTTTATCCCGGATAAGCTGGGCAAATTTCCGGGTGGCCGCGTAGATCGTGTCTTTGGCGGGGCCGGGGGTGGTTTCAAATAATTTGGCTACCGGGATTCTAAGGGCCTCGGCCAGTTTCTGTATGGTTTCAAGACTCGCCTTTCTGCCTTTGGTTTCAATATAGGCCAGAAAACTTGAACTTATATGCGCCAGTTCAGCCAGGCGCTCAATGGTTAGCCCCGCCGTTTTCCTTTCCTCGCGAATTCTTTCACCCACAATATCATAAATGCTTTGGGACATCCTTCCTCCGCCATCAAAACCGCAAGTTCGCCGCTATTACTCTCCTTGATGATTTTAAAGTTTCCATAAGTGTAAAGCCATAATACACCAGTGGATTAGGCTATTGACTTGTAGTTGTTGTTTTTGTGTAATTGACACTGGCGACTATAAAGCTTCTGCATGCTCCTGGAAACGGGGTTGGGATCCGGAAAAATGAATAAAAGAACCTGCCTGGTTCTCTCTTTTTTTGTCTTTTTATCAGCCTGTGCCGGTCCAAAACCGGTCAAGAGAAACGTTTTTGTCTCCGATGACCGCGGGATCATGTCCAAAACCGAGGCCGTTGAACGCGAACTGAGCGCCGAAATCAGCGCTAAACACGGCGTCGGCGAAACTGCTTCTGATCCCAGACCGCAGTCGGCCGGCGAAAGCGTTAAAGTTATAAAACAGACCTCAGGTGAGTTTGAGTTTGAAGCCTCAGGCGAGGGCATCTCCACCAAATACGAGCGGCCTATAGACGCGGAGAAGCGCGCCGAGGAAGACGCTTTATCAAAAGCTGTGCGGGAATCCGGCGTAAATGTGTATTCCGGCTTCCAAGGTGTTATGGAAGAGACCGCTAAGACCAGTTACTCGTTCATAGGTAAATATATTAGTGTCTGGTCCAACGCTCTGGTGTCTTATGAGAAAGCGGCCCCTGCCGTCTGTTCGCTTTCCGGAGACATTTACAAATGTCTCGTGCGGATACGCGGCAAGGTGTATTTTAAGGGCGACCCTGACCCCAATTTTGAGTTGCAGGCCGCTCTGGGCAAACCTGCCTATTTTGAGGGGGACAATGTCAACCTGAGGGTGCGCCTGACCAAGGACGCCTATATAACCGTTCTGAATTGCGACGAGGACGGCAATGTCTCCCTTGTTTTCCCCAACCGCCATGCCAGAAATAATTTTTTGGCGGCCGGAAAAGATCTCAATATCCCGGACGATCTCCCTTTTCAGCTTAAAGCCCTGCTGCCCCAAGGCCGCCCAGAGACCGGAGAGATCCTGCATGTCATCGCCACTAAAAGCCAGCCGCTGGTTCTATTGGACAGCCTCAAAGAGGAAAAGAACGGCGGCTTTATAAGCTATTCGCTGGGCGGGGTTAAGGATCTGGTAACCAAATTGTCCAGATTCAGCCGCGCGGACTGGACGCAGCAGATAATAATTTACGGAGTAAAAAGTAAATAGTCTTGGCACAATAGCTGTCATCCCGGCAGTCTGTAAGCCGGGAACCATAAATTCGGATTTGTAAAAATTAAAACTCAATGGAGGAAAAATGAAAAATACCGGAATCGTGTTATTGGCGGTTGTAATGCCGTTGCTGGCCGCCTGCGGGGGAAATAAAGTTATTGTCGGAAGCGAAGATCAGTTTGTGCAGGCCACTCCGTTCAAGGCTTTGGCGGAAGAGGCTGACGGGACCGTGCTTACGGGTATAGGCACCTCTGAAAAGCGGTCAAACTTCACGCTTATGCGGGAAGCCGCGGTAACTTCAGCGCAGGCTGATTTGGCGCGCAAAGTGCAGTCAAAGGTTGAAGCTGTCTGGAAACGCACCATGGCCGATTGGTCCGAATATAAAAAGACGGATTATAACGAAGCAATGTCCATAGAGGAAATGAAAACTATGCAGAAAAGCATAGTGGACACCGAACTGCGCGGCCCCTGGCAGAGCCAGGAACTGGTGGATAAAGCCAGCGGCCGTTATTGGGTGCGCATTCTTTACAGCGCCGCCACCGCCGAAAAATGGGCCACCCAGCGCCTGAACAACGAAAATATCCTGAAAAAATACTTCATAGAAGCGCAGATAAAAACCGTGCAGGACGATCTGCAGAAAGATCTGGACTCAGTAAGGCAGAAAGAATCCGCCGACAAAGCGAAAATAGCGGCATTGATGAAGTAAATCAGTTTATCCCAGCCCCGGTATCCCGGGGCTGGGATGTTCGGATAGGAGAGAAAATTGTGGGATTTAAGCATTTAAGTGGCGGCTCTTATGACTCCCGTAATGTGTTTCGGAAAAGAATTAAGTAAAGATTAAGGAGAAGGCTTATGAAGACATATAGGATTGGGAACAAAGAAATTTATATTGATGTCTCTCAGGATGCTGAAGTGGCTATCACAAATGCTATACGGGAAGCGGTTCAATCAGGTCATGCTAACATGGATGTAAAGTTTGAGGATAATGTCTGGTATGGAAGCATTGCGGAGAAGGATTCTCAATATTCAGCGCATATCCTCCATCAAGGGAAATTCAACAACGAAGACGATGCGAAAAAGTTTTGTGAAGCGAAATTCAACAAAATATATAAGGGTGTTGATTGGAAAGGTTGCTGATGGGTCTTTCGGTGAGGGTTATGCTGTTGGGTAAATAAAAATCGCTAGACACTTTCACTTTGCGTTTCTTGGGGGAATTGACAAACCATCTTCTTATGTGATGAATTTAATGAAAATTTATATTCCAGATGTCGGTCATGGGTTAGCCGTAGGGGTGGCTCCGGATTCGGATTTCACGTGCCAGATTGATTGTGGAAGTTCTGAATATCCAGAAAAAGCATTTCATAAAGGTTTAGTAAATATAAATCCTAAAGTGTTTTTTCTTTCACACTTTCATTCGGATCATTATAACGGGTTGGTTCGTAACGCAAATAAATCGGCACCAAAATTTAGCATTGAAGAAGTATATTTCCCTCGAATCCCTGATATGCGTGACGGCGCTAGGAAGCAATTCTTAACATGCGCGATGGCGATGAATTTGTTCATGTTAGGGGATAAAACAGGAAGTATGGAGTTAGATTTTTATTCTCTCATGTGTAAGTTGAACCCCCAGGGTTTTGCTAAATTCCGGTCAGTATCGGGTGGTGAAAAAATTCCAGTAGGTGATTCAAACATGGAGATTCTCTGGCCTCCTCGGAAATGGTCCGGGGTGTGCGTTGATGTGGAAATCGCCATAGATAGTTTTAATAAGGCAAAAGAAAAAGATCAGAGGCTTGCAGAAATCTATGCTGCTATTAAGGACGGTAATATAATAGATTGTTACCTTGATGGGACTGATATGGGATTCAAGAATCTGCAGCGTAATTTTGAGAAGATGGATAAGGGAGAGAGATCGGATGTCAAAAAGAATCTCTCGAATTTGGAGAGTGAAGAGGAAAACAATCTGCGAATAAGCCTTCTAAAAAAAGCTAATAAGGCATTGAGAAAAGCAGCAAATCACTTCAGTTTAGCTTTATACAGTGATAGAGGTTTTCTTTTTATGGGGGATTTGGAAGGGGATGAGATAAAGCAAGTCGTTGGCATCTTATTGCATAAAAGGAAAAGGGGCGCCCTTTTTTTAATCCCGCCTCACCATGGAACGCATTGGGATGATCGGCTTGAGTTTTTGCATGCCCGTTACATAATCGCATCTGTAGGGAAAAGATATTTTAAAAAAATTAATCCAAAATATGTGAAAATAGCAAAAATGAATTTAAACACCTTTATTAACGGGGATGTTTGTTTGCCTAGTGTATGTCCTTCCGTGAATAGATGGCTTAATTGCGGGTGGATTTAATATGAAAATTGAATTATTTATTTTGTCATTGTTTTTGTTTGCTGGCCCGGCTTTTGCCGGTTGGTCAATCCAGACGGTTGATTCAACGGGAGAGGGAGAATACCTGTCTATAGCTCTTGATTCCAGTAATAACCCGCATATCTCATATTACGATGGGTATCACAGTGCAAATGGTGATCTAAAATACGCAAAATGGACCGGTTCTGCCTGGTCAGTTCAGACGGTCGATTCAGTGGGGTGGGCAGGCTATTACACCTCAATCGCTCTTGATTCTGGCAATAACCCGCATATTTCTTATTACGATGTCACAAATGGTGATCTAAAATACGCAAAATGGACCGGTTCTGCCTGGTCAATACAGACGATTGATTCAGTGGGGGATGTGGGTACTTACACCTCAATCGCTCTTGATTCCGGCAATAACCCGCATATTTCTTATTACGATGTTGCAAATGGTGATTTGAAATACGCGAAGTGGACCGGAACTTCTTGGTCAACACAGACAGTCGATTCAATAGGTAATGTAGGGCAATACACTTCAATAGCGCTTGATCCCAGCAATAACCCCAACATTTCTTATTATGATGCAACAAATGGTGATTTGAAATACGCAAAGTGGACCGGAACTTCTTGGTCAACACAGACGGTTGATTCATTAGGAGATGTGGGAGGATACACTTCAATCGCTCTTGATTCCGGCAATAATCCACATATTGCTTATAGGGGTAACAATCTAAAATACGCAAAATGGACCGGTTCTGTCTGGTCAATCCAGTCGATTGATTATGCGTCGGGTGGATATGCAGCTATCTCACTTGCGCTTGATGTCAGTAATAACCCGCATATTTCTTATTACCACTCTAATAGCATAAACTATGCGAACTGGAATGGGTCTTCCTGGTCGACCCATATAGTTGAGTCGAATGGGCTTAATTCTGGAAGTATTGCTTGCATGGCTCTTGATTCCGGCAATAATCCTCATATTGTTTATGGCAACTACGAAAGCGCAGACTTGCGATACGCAAAACTTTTAAATTATTCACCAGTATTGATTTGGACCGGGGAAATTAATTATACGACCGATGGTTTGGGGCCTAATACTGCCCATGCCGGAGCAACTTTTATTTTCCGCGTTAAATATAAAGATTCAGATGGTGATGCCCCCGCCTCAGGGTATCCGTTAGTTCATGTGCTCAAAAATTCCATAGAACTGGCCAGTAGTCCATTCGCCATGATTCTTTTTTCGGGAGAACCAGTAAACGGCGCTATTTATGCTTATTCCAAAGTTCTGACTTCTACCGGAACGGATTACACGTATTATTTTGAGGCCCAAGACGATTATAATGGCGTTTCTACCGGCACACCGGTAGTAATAATGTCTGGTCCCAGTGTGACTAATGTGGCGCCGGTTTTAACTTGGACCAGTGAGGTAAACTACACGGCGGATGGCGTGGAGCCTGGCACTGCCCATATCAATTCAACTGTTATTTTCCGCGTTAAATATTCCGATGCAGATAATGATGCTCCGGCATCAGGTTATCCCAAACTTCATGTGAAAAAGGGCGAGGCTGAAATCTCCGGTAGTCCGTTTGCTATGAGTTTTGTTTCCGGTACGCCGGTAGCTGGCTCTATTTATGCTTATTCCGAAGTCCTGACTTCTACCGGGACGGATTACACGTATTATTTCGAGGCACAGGACGCCTATAACGCTGTTTCTACTGGCACGCCCGTTGTAATAATGAACGGGCCGAGCGTGACGAACAGCACGCCGACTCTGGCTTGGACGGGTGAAGTTAATTATACAGCCACTGGTCTGGCCCCAAGTGGCGCTCATGCCGGATCAACTTTTATTTTCCGTGTTAAATATAAGGATTTAGATGGCGATGCCCCCGCAATGGATTATCCTTTAGTGCATGTGCTTAAAAATTCTGCGGAACTGTCCGGGAGCCCGTTTGCTATGAACTTTGTTTCCGGTACGCCGGCTGCTGGCTCTACTTATACTTATTCCAAAATTCTGACTTCTACTGGGACGGACTACACTTATTATTTCGAGGCGCAGGATGTTTATAATGCTGTCTCTACCGGTACATCAGTCATAATAATGTCTGGGCCGAGCGTAACGAACGCGGCTCCTACTTTAGCTTGGACCGGAGAGACCAGCTACAGCTCGGACGGAATTAGTCCAAACACGGGTGATCTGACAACAAGTTTTGTTTTCCGGGTGAAATATTCGGACACGGATAGTGATGCGCCATATTCCGGCTATCCCAAACTGCATATAAAAAAGGGCGGGGTAGAAATTGGCGACAGTCCGTTTACAATGAATTTCGTTTCCGGGAGTAATGGCAGTGGCGCTACCTATACCTATACAAAATCGCTGACTTATACCGGTTCTGATTACACCTATTATTTTGAAGCGCAGGATGCTTATAATGCCGACGCCACTGGGACGCCTTTGACTCCGGTTTCCGGGCCTATTGTCTCCAATCATGCACCCACTTTGGCTTGGACAGGGGAAGCTAACTACACCGCCGACGGTCTCGACCCGGAGTCTGGCGACAGGAATACAAATCTCGTGTTCCGGGTAAAATATACTGATGCGGATAATCAGGCGCCAAATACAGGTTACCCTCGGCTTCATATAAAGAAAGGTGGTACGGAAATAACCGGTAGTCCGTTTGGGATGACAGAAGCTGATGCCGGGGATACGGTTTACACCGATGGGAAGCTTTATACTTATGCTAAAACCTTACTGCCCGGCACGGACTACGCTTATTATTTTGAAGCGCAGGATAGCGATGGCGTTGACGCCACAGGAACGCCAACCGCGCAAATTGACGCGCCTGATGTGAGTAACCAGGCTCCGGCGCTTGCCTGGACAGGGGAAACAAGTTACTCAACTGCCGGGCTATATCCGCTTAAGGGCGATCCAACAGATACATATGTCTTCCGTGTTAAATACACCGATGACGATAATGACGCCCCGTCGGCGGGATATCCCAGGGTGCGGATTAAAAAATCCGGGGCGGATATAAGCGGTAGTCCGTTTGCCATGAATTATGTTTCCGGCGCTAATAATGCCGGGGTTATATATTCGCTTTCCAAAACGCTGGCAGCCGGGGCGTATGTTTATTCCT
This sequence comes from Elusimicrobiota bacterium, assembly GCA_037137395.1. Classification (GTDB taxonomy): domain Bacteria; phylum Elusimicrobiota; class Elusimicrobia; order Elusimicrobiales; family UBA9959; genus YA12-FULL-51-18. Next base: position 8,450 of record JBAXKK010000027.1, on the reverse strand, counting down.
TTGACGCGTTGGACCTCTATGCCGGCCAGGCCGCCGGAGAGCCTCTCACTGAACAGTCCGGCCCTGTAGTAATCGGCGCGGATCTGCCGCCGGCGCAGGAGGTTAAGGTCTACCACGGGGTGTTTAAGCCGGGGGAGAACGAAAAGACAAATGTTTCGTTCAACACCACCGCGCCGGTTTCCATTACCGTCACTGTTTATAATAATATCGGCCGCAAGGTTATAGAGCTTTATCACGGGACTTCAAGCGCCGGGCTGAACCTTATCCAATGGGACGGTAAAAACGATTCCGGCCAGCGTGTTTCCAGCGGCGTATACACCATTAAAATAGAAGGCGGCGGCATAAACCAGAGCAAGAGGGTGGTTGTAGTAAGGTAGTCACAAGGGGAAGGTAACCAGTATCCAGTTACCGGTACCCGGTCGCAGAGCATAAGAAACAAGTATGCGAGAAAAAAGGTAGCGTCTACCTTTTTTTATACAGATCTCAAGCGGGCATAAGGTTGAATGGCGACAACTCGCAAAAATGGCGAGAAAAATGTGAAAATCAGCTCCCTGAAAGGCGATACGGTGTCGGGCTCGTGTGGTAGGGTATAAGCAGCGACTGCGCCTGACAGGGAGGATATATGAAAGATGTGATAAACAGTGAAAGTATAGGGCAAAAAATATTTATGATCCGCGGGTATCGTGTAATGGCGGATCGTGATTTAGCCGAACTATATCGCGTGGAAACCGGCGCGTTGAACCGGGCTGTCAGGAGAAACCCTGATCGGTTTCCCAAAGATTTCATGTTCCAGTTGAAAGCGGAGGAATGGAAAAATTTGAAATGCCAAATTGGCATTTCAAGTTGGGGCGGAGACAGGGCTTTGCCATATGTTTTTACGGAGCAGGGTGTGGCTATGCTTTCAAGCGTTCTTAAAAGCAAAAGGGCCGTTTATGTGAATGTGCGGATAATGAGAATTTTTGTTAAACTGCGTTCTATGCTGGCCGCGCATAAAGGTCTGGCGAGAAAACTCATGGATTTAGAAAAAAAATACGACGCGCAGTTTAAAAGTGTGTTTGACGCGATCAAACTGCTTATGTCCCAGCCGGAAGAGGCCGACTCTTGTCTTAAAAAAATTCCAGGTTTTAAGCCGCAATCGCCAGGGAAATTATAGGCATGAAAAATATTTTTAGCGCGATACTTATTTCTCTGGCAGCGAACGCTTTCGCGGCCGAGCAGCCTACGGCTTTGTTTCTGCTGGACGCGCAGCCCAATATACGGCTTTATTCAATGGGCGGGGTGCTGTCCTCGCTGGGGCAGACGGACGCCGCTTATAACCCCTGGGAGCTGGGCTATACCGTGAATCCCTCGGTATCGCTGGCCCATTGGCCTGGCGCCGTGCTGGATAGCAATTATAATTTTGTGTCCGCCCTTGTGCCGTCCAGGAAACTGGGGACTTTGAGCCTGTCTTACCTGAATTACGGCACCGGCTCGGAAAAATTTGAAGAACTGGACGGCACCACCCGCAGTATAAAGCTTGAGGATGATAAATTGATCACTTTAGGCTATGGCCGCGCTATAACCCAACGGTTGTTCGCCGGTCTAAGTCTTAAAAGCCTCACAAGCACCCTGGCGGAGGATTATAAAGCCAGCGCCATGCTCATGGATTTCGGCCTCGTTTACCGCACTCTGGACGATAAACACTCAGTGGGTTTGGCCATGGTGAATTACGGCAGCGGCCTTAAGTATTACCAGACGCAGGAGCCTTTACCGACTGAGATCAAACTGGGGTACACCCGCAAAACCAAGCCCTGGGCGAACCAGAAAATAGTATGGGGCCTGGGCTATGCCAAGTCGCAGGTGTCGCAGTCTTACTCCATGGGCGCGGAATACTTCCCCGGCATACCCTTCGTCTCCTTGCGCGCCGGCTTAAATAAAGGCGACGAGGAGACCAAATTCATGGCCGGGCTGGGTTTTAACTATAACGCTTTAGATCTGGACCTCGGTTACGACCTGACTACTTCCAAAATGGAAGACGCCCAAGCCCCGCTGCGGTTCGCGCTAACCTGGTCATTCGGCGAGCGCGACGCTTATTCCCTTGGCGAAAAATATATGTCCGGCGGCATGAAAGACAAAGCCGTGGCCCTCTGGGAAGATATAAGAAAACAGGAACCCATGTACGCGCAGGCACGGGACGCTATAGATAAATACGCTTACCAGCCGCAATTGGTTCTTAAGGGGCGGCTTGAAGATACGGACGGCGACGGCATCCTTTCTCCAAATGAAAGCGGCAATATAGTGGTGATATTATCAAATGAAGGCCGTGGCAAGGCCACCGGCATATGGCTGAACGTTGCGCCGATTAATCCCGCAAAAGCGAAAACCAACCTTGAGGGCGGTTTTTACAGCGCCCAGGTGCGCCCATTGGACCCTGGCAGTAAAACAGCGATACAAATCCCTGTTAAGGCGGCTGACGAGTCTGAAACCGGCCCTATAGCCTTCAGAATGGAGGCTATCGAGTCCAGAGGCTTCAATCCCGAGGCCGCAGCCGTGGGTGTCCGCCTTAAAGGGATGTCCCCGCCTTACCTGGCTATGGCGCGTTATACCTTCAGCGAAAACTTTACCGGCCGCTCCGAGGGCAACAGCAACGGTATTATTGACGCAGGCGAAACTATTGAACTTACCGGTTTTATTGTAAACGCGGGACTAAGCGACGCCCGCGCGGCGGATTTTGCGCTGGTGTCTAAAGAGCCCAAAATAACAGTGATCAATTCCGGCAAGACCAATTTTGGAACGCTTAAGCCGGGAGAGTCGCGGAAGGTTTCGGCTGTTTTTAAAATTGACAAAGGATATTCCACGGAGGGGCGACTGCCTTTATATTTCAGCTTTAAAGAGGCGCGCCCAAGGTTCGCGCGCGAGCAACAGGTAAAGCTGGACTTTAAGGGCTTTTACCAGAACGCAATTGAGCCGGTGTTTGCCGAATTTGATACCGCTTCTCTGCTCTCAGCTTTGCCTGGCTTGCCGGGCCCTATCCCCGCTGCCGCCAGCGCCGGCGGCCTTATTGTTGAGTCTAAAAGCCCGCCGTCACTTGACTTTGACCAAGCTATACTTACGGACGGAGATATTAACGGTGACGGCATATATCAGCCGGGGGAAACTTTAAAGGTAAAGATAGCGATCCGCAACACCGGCGGCCAGACAGCCAATGGGGTAAAGGTTGAAGTCTCCGGTAACAAGGCCGTACAAGGACTATTCGGTGAAGTGGTAGTGGGGGATGTTCAGCCGGGGGCTGAAATCACAAGGATATTAACCGCGATCATCCCGGAAACAATGCCTAGCGCCGCCCCGCATTTCAGCATAAAAGTTACGGAAGCATCGGGCTTTAACGCCCGCAAAGTGGAAGAGGTTGTGGCTGTTTTCCAGCCGAAAGACATCGAGAAGAAAAAAGAACCGGAACAGCTCCTGCCGGTGCCCTTTACCAATTACGGACAACTGAAAAAGGCCGGTGCTATTGTGGTGGGTGTGGGAAAATATAAAAGGGTGAGCGGACTGCAATACCCCGCGCTGGACGCTAAAGCTGTTAAAAGTTATCTGAGCGGCGTGATGGGTATTCCCGCGGAAAATATTAAAACCTTTACAGATGACGACGCCAGCAAATCCACAATAGACGCGGCCGTTAAAAACTGGCTGATAAAGAAGGATTTTGACACCATCGTGTTTTACTTCGCCGGGCACGGTATCCCGGACCCGGATAATCCCCGCGACGGTCCGCCGTTCATAGTCCCTTACGACGGGGACTTGGATCCCTCCCTGGGAAAGGGAACGCTTATAAACCTTAAAGACCTGATTTCGGATATGGAAGGCTCTAAGGCTAAAAATGTGTTTGTGCTGCTGGATTCTTGCTTCTCAGGTATGCAGGGCAGGACTCCGGATCAATACGCTACGACCCACCGCGGCCTGGTAGTAGCCGCGAAGTTTGACCAGCAGAGGGCTTTCGTGTTCGCGGGCTCTAAAGGGAACCAGGCCAGTTTTGACTTTGATAAAACAAAACACGGTTACTTTACTTATTATATGCTGCTCGGACTCAAAGGCTATGCGGATAAGCCGCCCTACGGCAACAACGACGGCGCGGTTACCGACACCGAACTTTGCGCCTATGTGGCCGGCGAGATGAGCGCCGAACTGGAAGGCCGCCAGACCCCTGAATGCTCCAACGCCACCGGGCAGGTGCTGGGGCGGTACAGGTAAAAGTTTAGATTAATCAGTATTCAAATAAAAAAAACCGCTCTTAACCCGGAGGGACATTGAGTATTCATGGCTCTGTTTGATATATCAAAATCGATTTAAAATAACAGCGGTAACTATATGAAAAAAGCGGAGAAAAGTGGCAGGACTTGCGCGGAATATATGCGGCTTGGCAGAGAGGCCAAAGAATCACATTGTAAGGTCGGCACGCCGGCCGCGCGCAGGCATTCTATCGCGGCCGCGCGCAAGTATTTTGCCCTAGCGGTGAAAGCTGATAATTCATGCGTTGAGGCTTACCATGAGTTGTCGCTCTGCAGCCTGCCGGGAGATCCCCGGGGTTGGGAGTTGATGATAGTCAGTGAAGCCGTAAGGATGAACCCCACCAGCGCAAAGGCGCGCAATCGCCTTGGATGGACACTGCTGACACATTTTCGCTACCCGGAAGCAATTCGGGAACTGCAAGCTGCGTTGAGACTTGATCCGCAAAACTCGGATGCCGCTTCCGGGTTGGGACATATCTTTTACGATCAAAAGAGGTGGCGCGAGGCTGAGGAGGTATTAATAAAGGCGCCGGCGCTTAACGGCATAGGGATTTTTGCATTGACTGAGTCCCTGAAGGCCCAAAATAAAACAGATGAGCTTAAAAAGTTCTATGCAACCCGCATAAAAACAGACAGGGACCGGGGAGACTCTTATTTCAGTCTGGCTGAGATATTCCGGGCGGAAGGGAATTTCAATAAAGCTGTCGCTTTAGCGAAAGAAATGGGCGCGCGCTACCGGGACCCGCTGGCGGAACTTGATCTGTTGATAGATCTTCACCTGGCGCAGGGACTGAATGACCGGGCATTGGAACTTTGCCGGAAGGCGTTAAAACTCAGGCCGGAACGTTATGAGTTGCAGTACAAATTGGCGAAGGCGCTGAAAGCTTGCGGGGATATTGAAGGTTCCCTTAAGGTTTTCAGGGAATTGGCCAAAACAAATGTGCGCCATCGGTCAGACTTTGCGCAGGAGCTTAAAAGCCTTGGCAGGCTGGATGAAGCTGTTGTGGAGTTCCGAACTGTTTTAGCCGATAACCCGTATGACGAAACGTCCCGCGCCGCCCTTTCGGAGATATTACGCGGCCAAGGTGATGCAGACGAGGCGCTGACGCTTTGGGAGGACTACGCGAAATGGAAAAAGGATGATCTTTCCATTCTCGGCTTGGCCAACGAACTTAAAGCCCAGGGCCAGCTTGGAGCCGCGGTTGTAAACTGCCTTAAAGTTGTTAAACTAGCGCACCGATATCGGGAAATCCATGTAAGTCTGATACCCGCATGGGCCGTAAAGGAGTGCCTTAACGATATTTTGAAAATTTTGGAAAATTCCCATGGGCTGCCCGGCATACGCGTGAGGGGAGATAAAGGCTTGCTTTCAAAATTATCAAAGGCCTATGGCGCGCTAGGGCTTCTCTTCCGGGAATGCCGACAATTTGATGACGCGACTGATGCTTTCCTGAAAGCCGCCAGCCTTTCTCACAAATAATCCGGTGACATGATACTTATCTCATTACGCTTACCGGCACAGGGTAGGATGGAAGTGTTTTAAGCCCGGGGCCAAATACTGACCGGAATTATGGGGTTATCCCATAATTCCGGTCAGGGCAGAAATAGCGGTGTTAATTGCAGGTTATAGGTCCGGGGGGGACGCTCTGATCTTTGAGCGTTGAGAGTGTTATCTTGCTTGAGTCCTCTGTGGCGCCGAGGGCCCACAAAACTTCTCTCTGGAAGCCGCCGAGAAAATGCCTTGAGGAGGGGCCGCGCTCATAACCGCCTACTACCACCACGCTTTTGCCGTTGTAGGTAGCCAGGAACTTGGTGCCGGCTTTCGGCATGGCTTTACCGGCCCACATCATATTAAATATCCACATTTCCTCATCTTTTGAGGGGCGTTTCGGCACGGCGCCCTGGCCGGCCTTGCCGCCTTCGGCAGGGGTCCATTCTTTGGCCCACTTTGTATCATAAACATCACCGCAATCGGCCTGAGGTACCAGCTGTGTAAGCCTGGCGCAGGCTTTATTAAGGTGTGCGGAGATGTTTTCGCGCACTGTGCGCGGGAAAGAACTCCCGCGGGAGAAAGAATCTTCCTTTGTGGCCAGGTGGGATTCGAGAGTCCAGAGACCTTTGGCCGGCAGGGTTACGGTGCGGCCGCGCAGTTTCATTGTAAGCGGGGAGCCTTCGCAGGAACCGGCGTCGGAATCGCTGTGCACTTTTTCGATTTGCGGGGAGGGAAGGTCCACGTCCTGTGAAGCGATACTTTTGGCCAGGTCGAAGTCTGAAGAAGAATCAAAATTTACCTGCGCGTTCACGGGGTTGTAGAGAGTTCCCGCCATCATCAGCACAAGAATTATTTTTTTCATATATCCTCCTAACTACTATAGTGTACGCTCAAACAGCTTGATGTTACAGGGCCATTGGGCCGGAAATCTTCTGGGCCCTTTGGCCCGGGGCTGCTCAAGAAAACTTTAAGGAGGGGGCGGGCTGCAAGTTCGGGATGGCCGCAACGGCCAGGTCGGGGTCCTGCCAGCCATGGGACCCATCGGGCCTGCGACCGGCCCGGCGACTTCGCGCCGGTTCCTTCTCGGCCCGATCCGACCCATGTCTGTCACCCCTTAGCCGTACAGACCGGGATTAGTTGTTGGTTATAACGCTAAGGCGAAACCCAATTAGTCCGCGTGGGTGACGGGGGATCTGATTATCAAAACCCTACCGGACTGCGCCACTTGCGTAGCGTGGCGCGGGAGGTCGGGAAGTGCGGCCACGGTGCGGCCGACACTGCAGGCCCCCGGCAGGCCCTGCGTCAGTTTTAAATACGCCAAAGTTTTTTGCGACAGGCCTGGCCTTTGGCAATCGGTTATGGCGACCCCGACCTGGCTTAAAAAGCCGCGCGCGGTGGGGCCGCTTTGCGCAAAAACAGGCTGTTACCTATGAAAATTTGACGGATAAATTGATTAGTGTTAGAATATCCATACTACTACTAATGGTGGTGGGGTAGGAATAAAACACAAGATATGGTGGTTTTGCCGTCCGCTCGCCAGGGCTGGCTGACGCGGTGCCTACACTGTAAAGGAGAAAGTTAATGCAATGCCCTTTTTGCGGCGCCCAGGACACTAAAGTCACCGACAGCCGTGACTCAGCCGAGGCTTTTGAAATAAGGCGCCGGCGCGAATGCGAGAAATGCGCAAAGCGCTTCACCACCTACGAGCGCATAGAGGCGCACCCGCTGGTCGTCATAAAGAAAGACGGCCGGCGCGAGAGTTTTTTGTACGAAAAGCTTTTGGGCGGCATGGTCAAATCCTGCCAGAAAAGGGATGTGAGCGTGGAAAAAATAGAGGAGGCGGGCAGGGCTATAGAGAGCAGTTTGAGGAATGAGGACAAAAGCGAGATCCCTAGCGGCGTGATAGGGGAGCTTGTGGCCCAAAAACTCAAAAAGCTGGATAAGGTCGCGTATATCAGATTCGCGTCTATATACAAGGACTTCGAAGACGTAACGGATTTTGAAAAAGAGATCAAATCAATCAAGAAATAGAGGGGTTTACCGAGATGAACGAAATTTTCCCGAAGGTGATAAAGAAGCGTGACGGCAAAGTGGCGCCTTTTAATATAGAGAAGATAAAGACGGCTATTTATAAGGCGGCCTACACTCTTGGCGGCCGCGACGAAGAGAAGGCCGTTGAAGTGGCCAACGAGGTGGCCCGCCGCCTCAATAACAATTTTACCATCCATAAGAAAATACCCACAGTGGATGACAGCAACGCCGTTTGCGTGGAGGTTTTGCGCGAAAAAGGTTTTGACCGCACAGCCGACAAGTTCGAGTCCTACTCGCTGGACCGCTCCCGCGTGCGCAAGAGCGGCCTGAACGTGAAAAAGAACGCCCGCGCCGACATCACCGACCAGATGCTGCTGGTACAGTCCATCACCAATGAAACCATCGAGCCGTTCGACCGCAAAAAGCTGGCCGACGCGCTTGAGAAGGAATACCAGCTCTCGCGCGAATTGGCCGAGATGATAGCCAAAGAAACCGAGAACGACTCCTACGAGCTGTCGGATAAATACGGCACCAATAATTTTGACACGCAGTTCCTGCGCCGCATTTCCGAGGCGCATCTATCCATGATGGGGATACCGCTGAAGAATAGCGCGCTCGCCATGCCGCTGTCAACCATCGAGTCCCTGGTGATAGGCAACAGC
>JBAXKK010000026.1:0-28695 GCA_037137395.1 Elusimicrobiota bacterium | reverse complement strand
CGTTTCCTCTGGGTGTTGGGCGAAGTAGGTTCGCAATTCGGCCTGGAAGGCACCCCAAATTTCAGTTTTCCGGATTTTCCCCGAGGCGGCCGCCGCCGCAGAATTAAATTTCCGCAGTTTTTCCCACGGAGATTTAAGTTTATAAGAAATCCGCTTCCCGCCAATGATAAATTACGAACCGAATTATTGTCCTTATGGCCGCCGGTGCTGCCGGCCCAGCGCTGCTGCGCCTGGCCGTCCGCACCAACGGCGCAGAGTTGAAGAACAGCACTTAAGTCCGGTTTAGCCCTGCTGGGCAAAACCGGCCTTAAGAGCGGGGAGGAAGGTATGCAGAAACCTAATATGCGGTATTTCCTTTATGCTCGCAAGTCCACGGACGAGCCTGACCGGCAGATCCTGTCCATAGAGGCGCAGCTCGCCGAGTTGCGCGAATACGCGCGCAAGGAAGGGCTTACCATAGTGAGGGAGTTCCTCGAAAGCAAAACCGCCAAGGAGCCGGGCCGCGAGGTCTTTAACGAGATGGTAGCGGGCCTGGAGCAGGGCGCAGCCCAGGGCATTGTGGCTTGGCACCCCGACAGGCTGGCGCGTAACAGTGTGGACGGCGGCAGGATAATCTATCTCGTAGACCTTGGGAAGGTCCTGGAGCTGAAATTCCCCACCTTCTGGTTCGACCGCACACCGCAGGGTAAGTTCATGCTGTCTATCGCTTTCGGGCAGTCCAAGTATTTCGTCGATAACCTTTCAGAGAACGTAAAGCGGGGCCTGCGACAGAAGCTTCGCAACGGCATTCTCCCCACCCTGGCCCCGCTCGGCTATCTTAATGACACCAAGAACCACACCATTGTCGTAGACCAGGAAATGGCGCCGCTTGTACGGCGTACCTTTGAACTTTACGCTACCGGCAAGTATCCGCTTAGGGAGTTGCGCCGCATAATGAACGCCGAGGGGCTAAATAAGCGGCGCAACAAGGAGTTAGCCACATCCAACTACCAACGGCTGCTTGTAAATCCGTTCTTCTATGGGGCCATCAAGTACCTAGGCGAGTTCTACGAGGGCAAGCATAAGCCTCTTATCTCCAAAGCCCTCTACGACAAGTGCCAGGAGGTCATGAAGAACAAAAGCAAGCCGCATACTAAAGGTTTAAAGCCTTATGTCTACCGGGGCGCTTTCCGCTGCGCGGGTTGCGGGCGCTTTGTTACCACGGAAACGCAAAAAGGCCACAACTATCTTCACTGCACCAAGCGCAACGTTAACTGCGATCAGGCCTTTGTGCGGGAAGAGGTGATTGACGCCCAGCTACGCGCCGAGTTACAAGGAGTTTCCTTACCCCCGGCCCTGGCCGCCGAAGCTCTTGATAACATAAAAAAGGTATCAATTAAGGCGGCCCAGGCCGGGGAAGAGGCCGCCCAAAATCTGCGAGATGAAATAGATATCCTTAATCAACGAATGAACGCGATACTCGACATGTTGCTGGCGGGGCAGCTTACGCAGGACGAGTATGCTCTTAAGAAGCGTTCATTCGTTGAGAAGAAAATGGAAAATGAAATGAATCTCGCAGCTTTTGCGCGGCAGGGTGATTTGCGGTTCGAACCGCTTACAGGTTTCTACAGGACCGCAGTTCTCGCCGGAGAGTCCGCGATTTCCGGCGATCCGGCGGAAAACCTGCAAATATGGAAAAATATCGGTTCGAACTTTATTTTAGGCGGGAAGCGGATTTCTTATAAACTTAAATCTCCGTGGGAAAAACTGCGGAAATTTAATTCTGCGGCGGCGGCCGCCTCGGGGAAAATCCGGAAAACTGAAATTTGGGGTGGCTGAGGGGACTTGAACCCCCGACCTCTCGGGCCACAGCCGAGCGCTCTAACCACTGAGCTACAACCACCATTACAACCCGAAAGCGCGAATACCACGTGGCGACCCGGTCACCTTTGAGGATGAGCCGGAGTACTATTCTAAAATTTTATAAGTTCAATGGCAATAGGATATAATAAGGAAAGTGATAAGTGAGTAGTGGCGAGTGGTCAGTTAGCAATTAAATCTTTAAGCTAGTTCCACACTATTCACTGTCCACTAACCACTATCCACTGTCGTTACGGGGCGTTATGATCATACGAAAACCGGTTGTCGCCGGGCAATTTTATGAAGCGGATGCGGCTAAGCTCCGCCGGGAAGTGGCGTCCTATCTTAAGCCCGTGCGGCCTTTAACTGGACGCGTGCTGGGCGTTCTGGCGCCGCACGCCGGCTACGCCTATTCCGGCGCTACGGCAGGTTCCGTTTTTTCTTTTCTTAAAGAAGTTGACTTTGACACCATGGTGATAGTGGGCACCGGGCATACCGAGGCCGTGGACGGCGCGGCAATAATGTCAGAGGGCGTCTTTGAGACCCCGCTGGGCCGGGTCGGGATAGACTCCGTGCTTGCCCGGGCTTTGCTGTCGGCCTCTAAGCTCTTTGAGGACCGGCCCTCCGCGCACTCCGGGGAACATTCCGTGGAAGTGGAACTCCCTTTCCTACAGGAGCTCGGCAAACCTTTTAAGTTCGTGCCGGTCGTGGCCAATACTTCGGACCTAAATATCCTTGAAGAGATAGGTAAGATTCTCGGTGAGACGATCAAGGGTAGAAAGGCCGTGATTTGCGTTTCCTCGGATCTTTCGCATTACCCCCCCGGCGATGTCGCCGAAAAATCGGATCTGGCCCTCCTTGAGGCGTTCAGTACAGCGATCAGGAATAGGGATATGAGGTATTTTGCTCTTGCCCACGACCTGCTTCTGGAAAAATCAAAATATTGCATGGATACGGCTGCCTGCGGTTACGCCGCCATGGTTATCGGCGCCGCGGCGGCCGTGGAACTGGGAGCCGAAGATTTTAAACTCGTCAGATATACGCATTCCGGTAAGATCTCGGGCGAAGACGGCAAGGTGGTTGGTTATGGCGCGGGTTTGTTCCTGAGCGGCGGAGATATTGAACCGCGCGTTCTAAATAAGGAGCAAAAGAAGGAGCTGCTGGCCCTGGCCCGCAAGAGCATTGAAAACCGGCTTAAAAATAAAAAGTCCCCGCCGCTCCCTTTGAATTCCTCCCCGGAGCTGAACCAGCCTGCCGCGGTTTTTGTGACGCTGAATAAGGACGGGGAGTTGCGCGGCTGCATCGGGACGATGACGCCGCATCAGCTTTTGTCGGACGCGGTCGCGGCCTTTGCCGTGTCCGCCGCTTTTGATGATCCGCGCTTTGGCCCGCTCTCGTCGGAAGAACTGGCCGCGGTAAAAATAGAGATCTCAGTCCTGTCGCCGCTTCGTAGAGTGGCCGGCTGGGAGGAGATCGTGGAGGGTAAGCACGGGGTTTATGTTCAGAAGGGGCGCTCAGGCGGAACCTACCTGCCGCAGGTCTGGGAACACTTCAATTCCAAAGAAAAATTTCTTAGTTCGCTTTGTCTTGAGAAGGCCGGGCTCCCGGCCGCCGCCTGGAAAGAAAAATCCACCGCGCTATATGTCTACACGGTGGATTCGTTCGAGGAAAAATAACTTGCGCAGATTTATATAAAATGAGTTAAGCGTTAGCCACCATCATAAATCCCACCATAAAAATGGCGCCTACAAGTATCCCTGCCGGGCCCATTAACGCGAAGCCAAGGTAAGCTCCCAGCGCGCCCATAGCCATTATCGGCTTATGCTCGTGTACAAAATCCTTTATTTCCTGGGGGGATGGCGGCGTAGGTATTGCGGCTGCTATTGCGGGCGGGACAGAGTTTATTGCGGCTGCGGGCGCTGATGCCGCGGATGTGTGCGCGGAAGACGTAGCAGCCTGATGTGCGGAGGAGGTTGTTACGGGATGCGTGGAGGGCGCTTCGGCCAGGGGTGCGGTCATCGCGGCGGCCGGTGTGGCGGCCACAGCTGTCTGAGTGCTGGTCTGCGCTGCGTGCAAGATATCGCTAGCTGTTACATGCGCGATAAGAATGTCCACATTGAACGAGGTGGAGGCGTTTGTGGCGTCAAGCAACTGATTATATGCGACCTGATCGGCAAAAGCGTGACTGCCGACGAAAGTTAGAAATAGACCCAACATAAAAGCGATGGAAAATTTTTTTGTCACCATGGTAATATTATAAGAATATTGATAAATTTCGGTAAGGGTATAAAGCCCTACTTCGATATAGGTCTTTTGTCCTATGGCTGTCCCAGGAAAGTTTAGCCGGTCAGTAATTTGGCGCCGAGGCTGCCGGAGGACCGGAACGCGAAATCAGGGTCGAGCACACCGTGCTCGCCCTTCCGGACCTCGCTCGGCGCGCTTACGCAAGCGCCGAACTCCGGTACGGTTTCGCTTATCCGGTTCCCCGTCATCCGCGCTGTCTGATTCGGTTTCGCCTTCGCGTTACAACAAATAACATACCACCCTTAATTTAGATAAAGCACGATTAACCAATCTGCTGGTCAATCCATCCTTACAGTAAAACGATGTTGCCACGATGCTATCCCACAAATCCATAATTACAAAAACACGTCTCCCTTGACGATTTTAAGTACGGCGGGGGCTAAGGGGGTGACAGACATGGGTTGAATCGGGCCGAGGAGGAACCGGCGCGAAGTCGCCGGGCCGGCCGCAGGCCCGATGGGCCCCATGGCTGGCAGGACCCCGACCTAGCAACCCGCCGCTCCCTTATTGTTTTCTTGGGATAGGAGTGCTTTTGTCCTACTCGTAAAAAATGACAATATCGTTTTTGGGGAGGTTAAAAACGGATGTTTTGTAATACGCGGCGCGGCGGACAAGTATAAGGTTTTTATCGCGGCTTTACGGAATGTCAAAATAAAGTTTCGCCCGGCTCTTCCTTTTTTTCAGTATTAGCAGCTTTCTTTTTTCGGCTCTTGGCCGCCTCCGCCTCGGCCTCTCCCAGGCCGAGACGGAAGATCTCCACTATCTGGTAACCATCCTCACGCAGTTCCATGAGTTTCTTATTGTCGTCTTCCGAAAGTGATATCACTATCTGATAGCGCGGTTTCAGCATTATTATCCTCCTTTCTTGGTGTTGGTCATCGCTGTTTTGATGCGGTCCGCCCGGGCTTGCGAGGCGCCCATTTTACCATCCTTTATAAGGCCGAGAGTTACAGCCATCCACAACTTGAAGTCCCTGTTAACTGTTTCGCTTGTCATGGTCATAATATCCTCCGCTTGAATAAAGTATAGCATAGCAAAGCATAGTTGTCAAGGGCTATCTTGCCAAAACTGGGTTTTACCAATGAAAAAAGATTCCCCCCCCACACAAAAATGGACCTTTAGGGAGGTTTATAGTCCCTCAATTTAGTGGAAAATAAAGTAAGTTTTATGACTATGGAATTGCGGCGGAAGTGGCTATAAACCGATAATTTTTCGGGGTTTTACTGCGGAATTAAGTTAGAGTTTCCAGTAGAGATCGCGCTTGTTGAACCAGCGGATTACCAGCCATAAACTGAAAGTCCAGATCAGGCCCCATAAGACGCCGTTATAGCCTGATTTATCCAGAAAAAACGCGTTCCAGCGCGGACAGGCGATTAAGGAGGCCCAATCTTGAATCGTCTGGTTTGGTTCTCCGGAAAAAAGCGGTTCAATTTGCAGCGCGCGCAGGAATATCCGTATTACGATCTGCATAAAATACGCCAGCAAAGCGTTGGCCCCGAAAACCCTGAGAGGCGACGCCCATGATTTAACGCCCCAGACATCCACCAGATAGTAAAATCCCAGGAATACCAGCGCCCCGATTCCCGATGTGAACATGGCGTAAGAAGCTGTTACATCCGGCTTATTGAAGCACAGCCATGTGTTTCCGGACGAAAGCCCGTAAGAGTGAATCAGATATCCTAAGGCGGTAAACACGCAGCCGGCCAGCAGGCACTGCCTGACGATGGCAGTTTTTTGTCTGGTGACTATGGCGTCGCCCACCAGCACCCCGATCATCGTCATAGCTCCGTAAGAGATGGACGCCCAGGGGCGGCAATGAACTATAAGCGGTTTTGCCCAGCTTCCGTATATTTGGCTGATAGTCCAGAACGGTTGTGCGGTGTCGCCGAAATGAAGCCACCATACGGTGTAGCGCGACATGGCCATGTGAAGGGCGAGCACTCCGAAAACAGCCGTCCAGCGGCCCCATCGCGGCAGTTTCATGCTGGCCGCGCCCATAAGATAAGCGATGCCGATAGCCTGAAGTATACCCCACCACCAGGACAGGCCTAGGATTAGGCTGATGTACAAAACGCCGGCAGCGATCAGCATTCCGGCGCGCGATAAAACGTGCCGCCACCAAGCGCTTCCCCGCCGCGCTCCGCTTAAGGGGATGCACAGGCCCACGATAAAAACAAAAAACGGAGCGACAAGATCCGTTATGGTGCAGCCGATATTTTTTAGGTTAGCTTCGGGAAGCGCGTTTATTTGCTCGTCGGTGAGGCCCGCGGCCTTTTGTTCCTCCGCGAAGTTTTCCCACCCCATATCGGCGTGGTTCCAGGTTGAAACCCGCAAACTGCCGAACCAATGTCCCTGCTGCGGAAGGTTTTTATATTTTCCGGCCGCCACGGCAATAACGAACACCATCATAAGGATGGTGAGTCCCCGAAATACGTCGATAGACTCCACCCTTGCCCTGGGTTGGGCAGGGAGCGCGGGAATACTCATCGTTATAAGCCTTGTTTTACCGGCTATTTCCTATATTCTATATATCTCAAGCGTTCCGGCGTTCAGGCGGAAGCCGAAGTTTTTCTCAAAGCCGGGGAAGGTGACACCGGCCGGAGTGATGTCGGCCGCGTTCAGAATAAAATAAGTGGAATCTGTCGCCACCGGGAAAGAGACAAGAAGTATCAGCATCTTGGTGGTGAACCTGGCTCCCTGCGGCCCCTGCACGATCTCGTTGCCGTAGGCTAGCTTGTAGGTTTTTGAAAGCTTAACATCCACGCCCTTAAGTGCCACGCCGTCCCCGATCTTTTTAATGGTGGCGTTCAGGGCCACGCCGCGCGGACCTTTTACTTCCAGCGTGCTGCTCTCGGGGACTGAGGGGTTGGCGAAGATCTTCACCACATACTTCTCACCGTCGATGGTCACCGTCTTTGAGCCGTTGTAGATTATACTGTAGTTGATTATCTCCATGCCCCGCACAAAGAAGGTCTCGTTCTTGTCGGTGGTCAGCACCAGGAAAAACTTTTCTTTGTCGTCACAGGAATTCCCCCCGTCCGGGCAGTTGGAGGCCTTGGTGCCGCTGATATGCACCTTTGTGCCCTTTCCGGTGGTAAAGGTGACTTCAGGCTTAAGGTATGCATTTTTTACGGATTCAAGTACGACTGAGGCCACGGTTTCTTTTGACAGGCCGGCCGTTCCGTCCTCAACTGACATGGAAATCGCACTCGGCGTTTCACCATATCCGAAATAGCTGAAAGGGTTCAGGTTCGGGCTTGCCGCCTGCCCGGTCTCGGCAACGGAAGGCGCGGGCACATCGAGGACAGCTACGGCCGATATGTCCAGGCCGGAGGATTTAAGCGCGTCGCTTTCAACAGCAGAGGCGTAGGAAATAAAATTAAACATTAAGAGACCCGCGGCCGCAACTTTGTTAATAGTGATCATTTTGTCGTTCTCCTGTATTGTATTCACGCCATGGCGCGGCGATTAAAACTCAACGCCGACGGCAAGATCCAATCCCCAAGTGGAGGATTCGCTCAGGCATTTATAGATCATGGCCGCCACGAACATCTGGCCCTTCACATTGTACTTGGAGCCAAAGCCCAGATCCAGATCCATATCACCGCCGTCAATGCGGGAGGTCTCGGCGAATACGGCCGTGTTGAGGCTCAGTTTATCGTTTAAAGGATACACACCCTCTAAAGTGGACGACAACACAAAATCGTTTTCGCCCTTGTTGGCGCTGGGGATAGCTGTGAGGTCAAGGTTGGCCACGGCGATAACAGGTCCAAATGTCTTGGAGGCGAGCAACTTTCCGCCCGGCTCAAAGCCGCCGTTGCCTAAACCCTTGTCTTCGTCGCCAGTCGGCAACAACATTTTACCCATGACCGCCAGGTCGAAGTTGTCCGCGGCCTCGTCGCGAAAGCGATAAGTCGTCCGCAGCATGGTGTCGGATAAGCCTGATTCAGAACCCCCGCCGTCCAATTTCCAGTTATAAAAGGAAGGAGAAACGTAAGCTGACCATTTATCCGAGATGCCGTAAGTCATATCAAGGTAGGCGGATTTACCGGTGAGATCGGCATTAGCAACTTCCGTTTTGGAGTAGGAGCCCCAGAACGCTACCTGGGTCTTGCCTTTATTCGGAAGACGCGTGTCCCATGCGCCCACGGTCCTCTCCCATTCGGCGCTCGCCATAACGGGTAATAGTAAGATAACAGCCAGTGTCGCGATTTGTTTAGATAGTTTCATAGTCCATTCTCCTTACCTGAATTAAAAGTGCGTCTCACATTCTGATATTGTAGCAACATAGTCCTTCCCATTCAAATAAATATTACGTCACCGGATTTTTTGGGGTTGCAGGTGCCTCGTGGCAGTCTCCTGGTACCTTTTGAGTATTCAGCTGCAGCTAAAACTGCCCCCCGTACTTCAATCGGACATCATCTCCAGCTTTTCGCCGAACGGATGAACCCCTGAGGCTTCTTTTCCGTCTCCAGGAGCCGCAGGATTCTTTCAACGGATTCAGCCGGCGCGAGTTTCCCAGTGTCGAGTAACAGGTCATAACTGAAAAGAGGATTATATACCTCGTCATAAAGTCCCACCGCCAGTCCCTCAAGCCTGTCCCCTCGCTCTTTTTCGCGGCGCAGCACGACATCTTTGGCCGGCTTTACTCCTATAAAATAGACCGTTTCATCGGAGAGAATCTCGAAGAATGGAGATATTCTTTTCTCATCAAACAGCACTTCATCGACAATAATGCTATAGCCCTGCGCCGAAAGCCTCTTGTAAAAATGTACGGCAGCCCGGTAAACCGGATACATATAAGGCGAGAGGGTTAATCGGGCATGCGGCTGGCCGGCTATCTCGGTGACGCTGACTTTTGCCGCCTGCTCATTATAGGGCGGGGAATCGCACTTGGCCGGAAACGCGGTCTGGACCATGCCATCCACTCCATAAAGAAGGAGGACGCCGTCGAATTTTTCCTGCAAGATCCTGGCTATGGTGGTTTTGCCCGCGGATGATGTGCCGTTAAGGAGAATAATAATAAGTGCCCCTCCGCCAAGGATTATAAATTACTTGAAGCAACCACCTAATGTATATGCTTTTCGCTGCCTGAAAATTTTAAAAAAAGCTCTTCCCCTATTCTATTTTTCTATGATACAAAAAAACGAGCGAGTTCTTGAAATTTAAAAAAGTCCCCCGGCGTCCGGCGGTGGACCGTAGGGAAAAGTCTCTTGGTACCTTTTTGATATCGATTTTCAATCGAGATTTATCCAATGTGGACACCTACGTGGACACCAAGGATAGCGGGGAGGCAGAAAAAATCCTATAATAGCAATGAGAAGCCCCCATAGCTCAACGGATAGAGCATCTGCCTTCTAAGCAGGTAATCCAGGTTCGATTCCTGGTGGGGGCACTTAATTTTCCCACAGCGAGACAACTGCTTGTCTCGCGTCAGGAATCGAAAGCCGGAGTGTTGGCGAGCGAGTACGCGGGTGGACTTTAGCCATAGTTCTGCATTACAAAGGACACAATTCAGGCAATCAGGTCCACGAGGCGGGGCCGAAGGGCTCGGGCCGCGACGGCGGGCCGAGAACCTGTGGCCGATTCCTGGTGGGGGCAATTAAATTTAATATGAAAAAATCCGTAAAAAAAGAAAGCGCTGGCGAGCCGGGGCTTTTCGGCGCGGCGCTGCCGGTAAAACCCGCCGGCGGTGAGCCGAAAAAAAATTCAAAAGGCCTGCTTTCCTTCTCCTACTCCAAGATGTCCCTCTACGAGGAATGTCCTCTTAAATATAAATTCAAGTATATCGACAAAATAAAAGAAGAGCCCAAATACTACTTCGCTTTCGGTAACAGCATACATCACGCGATGGAATTCCTCTACGCGGTGAAAGCCCCGCCGTTCCCCGGCATAGATGATCTGCTTGAAGCTTTTAAAAAGGACTGGGGTCTCAAATCCTACCTGGAAAAAGGCTACAAAGACCCTTCCAGGGAAGAAGAGGATTACCGCAAAGGCATGGAGATGCTTAAGAATTATTATCGCCATCATGAGGGTAAGTTTAAGCTCCCCTTTCTGCTGGAATACAGCACCGACGTGGAAGTGGACGGGCTTCTGGTGCGGATCATAGCCGACAAAATTGAATATCAGGGCAACGGCGAGATAATCCTGGTGGACTACAAGACGGGTAAGGACGTAAAGCGCCAGCCGGCGCAGCTTTATATGTACCAGAAGATCTGCGAGCTTGACCCGCGCCTGCGCGAGCGCGTTCAGGAAACCTACGGCGACCGCGTTGCCGGCGTCAGGATAAAGCAGATGCTTTATTACCACGTGCCTACCCTTAAGGAATATCATTTTGACCGCGCCGAGGACGCCGAGATAGGCGGTTTCTGGGAGCGGGTGCTGGGCGTGGCCGATAATATCCGCGGCCTGAAGTACGACCCCACGCCCGGCGAGAGGCAGTGCCTGTGGTGCGACTACAAGAAATTATGTCCGCATTATTACGGCGGCCGGAGCCATTGCGCCCCCCCCGTCGCGCGCGCCGCCGCGGACGCGAGCCTGGTGGAGGAGCTGGTGGACCGCTACGGTCATCTCCGCGAAAAGATGGATGAGCTGAACGCCCAGATAGAGGATGTGAAGGCTAAGATCATTAACATTTCCGAAGGCGCCGGGGGGATGGCCGGTAAAAAATATGCCGTGGATATTCACCGCGCCGAGAAATGGGAGTTCCGCGACCGGTCGGCCGTGATCGGCGTGCTGAACGAATTTGACCTGTACCAGAGAGCGCTGGGCCTGACGCTTAAAAATATCGTGCTGCTGATGGATGACCCCGCTGTGCCTGAGCCGGCCCGACAAAAGCTCCGCCGTCACGCCGAGAAATCCCATGTTTTTGACCTGCATGTTAAAAAGAGCGGCGGACCTCTGCCATGAAAGAAGAATTTATCATAGTCCTGGACCAGGGCAGTTCCAGCTCAAGGGCGCTGGCCTTCGACCTTGAAGGAAATATCCGCTTTAAAGCCCAGAAAAAAATAGCCCTCAGTTATCCGCAGCCGGGACACGCGCAATACGACGGGATGGAGCTTCTTAAAAGCCAGACCGACAGCCTGAGGGAAGTGCTGGCGAAGCTGCCCGAGGGAGCCGTGGTTAAGGCTATGGGCCTGGCGGCGCAGCGCTCCACAGTGGTCCTCTGGGATAAGGAGACAGGCGTGCCCTGCGCCCCGGCGCTGAGCTGGCAGGATGGCCGCGCCCAGGGAGAGCTGGCGAAGGTCCCTGTCTCCAACACCGCAATCCACGAACTGACCGGGCTTTATAAGACGCCGTACTATTCCGCGGCCAAAATAAAATGGTGCCTTGAGAATATTCAGGAAGTGAAAACGGCCGCCGCGGCGGGAAAACTGCTCATCTCCCCGGTCTCCGGCTTTATACTCTGGCATCTTTCAAAAGGAAAGATCTTCGCCCTGGATCCGACGCAGGCCCAGCGGACTTTGCTTTTCAACATAAAGAAGCTTAAATGGGACTCCGGACTTTTGGAGGCGTTCGGTTTGAGCTCCGGGCAGCTGCCGGCGGTGCTGCCGACGATAGGCGATTTCGGTAAAATAAAAATTGAAGACTTTACTATCCCGGTGCGCGCCGTCCTGGGCGACCAGCAGGCGGCGCTGCTGGGGCTGGATGTGAGTTCTGAGCGCTCGGCCGCGCTGAACTACGGAACCGGAGCGTTTTTGCTGGTGAACACGGGTTCCAAGCTGGTGAAAATACACGGCGTGCTTAATTCCATCGGCTGGCAGGAAGCCGGGGCTAAAGCGCCCTGTTACTTTCTTGAGAGCACTGTTAATTCGGCGGCCACCGCGCTTGAATGGCTGAAGGTGAAATTCGGCATATTCAGCGAGCTGTCGGAGGTCGACGCGATGTGCCGGCTTTCCCGCAACCGCCTTATGTGTCTGCCGGCCATAGGCGGTATAGGCTCCCCTTACTGGGATTTTTCGACCTTCACTACTTTTGCCGGCTTTTCCCCCCATACCGACAAGCATGATGTCGTGCGCGGCATGGTGGAGGGTATCGCTTACATGGTGGGAGACTCGCTGGACCTGATCAGAAAAAAAGGAATTAATATTTCCGAGATCCGGGCTTCCGGAGGCCTTTCCAACGTGGATTGGCTGCTGCAATTTCAGGCGGATATTACGGGAGCGAAAGTCCTGCGCATGGAAGACACTGAAGCCACTGCGCTGGGCGCCGCCATCGGGGCGGCCCGGGCCGTAGGCGTAGAACTGCCCCGCAAGATGAAAGTTTCGAAAGAATTTACCCCCGCTATCTCCGACGCTGAACGGGCCAACCTGATAAAAGGCTGGCGCGGATTCGTGAAAAATATCCGCAAGACCAGTTCCGACCTGCGCAAACTGAACATGCTCCCGCACGCTTAATTCTTGAATTGCATTAGCAATTTAAGAATTGTGCCATAAGCCATAAGGGCGCCGCGCCCGCCATAGGCTATATAGTTTTATCTTTTATTTCTTCCAGGTATTTTAAGGCTTCCATGGCGGCTTTGCAGCCTGAGCCCGCGGCCACGATGGCCTGCTTGTAAAACGGGTCAATGATGTCCCCCGCGGCGAAAACTCCCTCTACGGAAGCGCGGGAGCGGTCAGCAGTCACTATATAGGACGAATCGTCCGTTTTCAGTTTTCCTTTAAATATTCCGGTGGCCGGGTCATAGCCTATTGCGATGAAGACTCCGGGCGTGGGCAGGATGCGGGTTAAACCCGTCTTCACGTTTTTTATCCGCGCCGCTTTAACCCTGTCGTCGCCCTGAACTTCTTCCAGGACGCTGTCGTAAATTATTTCAACTTTCGGATTGTTCCTGAGCTTTTCCTGCAGGCGGAAATTTGCGCGCAATTTGTCGCGGCGGTGCACCATATAGACCTTGCTGGCGAACTTGGTCAGGAACAGGGCGTCCTCAACGGCGGTATCCCCTCCCCCGATGACGCATACTTCCCTGCCCCGGTAGAAGAATCCGTCGCAGGTGGCGCAACCGGATACGCCTTTGCCTATAAATTTCTGCTCTGAAGGAATCCCGGTCCATCTGGCACGCGCTCCGGTAGCCGCGATCAGCGCGTCAGCCGTGTATACGCGCCCGAAAGCCGTGGTGACGGAGAAGGGCCGTACTGATAGATCTACGGAAACGGCGTCCTCGGTGAATACTTCGGCTCCGAGGCGCTTAGCCTGCTTAAGCATTCTTTCCATGAGGTCCGCTCCGACCATGGGGTCGATGAATCCCGGAAAATTCTCTATTTCGGTGGTCAGGAGAAGTTGTCCGCCCGGAGCTATTCCGCCGAGAAGCGCCGTCCTGGCCCCCCCGCGGGCGGCATAGATAGCCGCCGTGAACCCCGCTGGTCCCGAGCCGATGATCACTATCTGGTAATGGTTATTGGTTTCGGACATAATAAGGTCTCAGTTGTAAGTGGTAAGTAGTAAGTGATAAGTGGTAAGTGATAAGTCGTAAGTTGTAAGGCTGAAACTTAATCCTTAATTCTATAACTCGCCATGGACGTGGGCGTTTCCCAAAAAGCGACTTCATCAATTTTTAAACCGGATTTTTTCAGGGACTTGAAAATAAGTTCGGCCAGTATTTCGGCAGTCGGGTTCAGGGCGGTTTCAAAGCAGGCCTGATTTTCCTTCCTGAGTATCTTCAGCAGCGGATCGTTCTTTGAAAGTATAACCTTGTGGTCAAGGTTGAGATCCAGCCAGGCCTTAACCGCAGTACCCAGCGCGGTGAAGTCCATCACCATTTTTTCATGGTTGAGCGTTTCGGCTTTCAAAGTGACTTCCACCAGGCCGTTGTGTCCGTGCAGGTTCTTGCACTTCCCTTTATGGTTGAGAAGCCTGTGCCCGTAGGCTAGGTTAAAGGTTTTTTTTATTTTATACATAGATATCGGAAGTTAAACGGTTTTGATGAGAACAATTTTCTGACTTGTCCTCGCTTTTTTCAGGAACTTGCGCACCAGGTCCATCGAGAGTCCCACTACCGTGTCAAAACGCCCTTCTATTTTCTCTATAAATTCGTCTTCCGCATCCTGCACGGCGTAGGCGCCGGCTTTGTCCGGGTGCTTTGAAGCGAGATCTTCGAGAGCGGCTTCGCTTAGTTTTCGGGCCTTGCAGCGCGAGGCTCCGAAGCCGCAAAGAAACACGCCTTTTTCCAGCCACAGCAGCGAAACTCCGGTGTAGACGGTCTGCCACGATCCGTTCTGAAGCCGCAGAAGCCGCATAGCGTCGGCTTTGTGCTTAGGTTTATTCAGCACTTTGCCCTTGCAGAAAACTATGGTGTCTGAACCCAGGACCGGCCTGTCCGGATTTTTCAGGGCCACGCTTAGAGCTTTCTTATAAGCGAGCTCCTTCACTATCAGCTCGGGCTTCTTAAAAGTGGCTATTTCTTTAATATGGCTGGGTATAACTGAAAAGCTTATGCCCGCCTCTTTTAAAAGGCGCGCGCGCCTGGGGGACTCTGAGGCGAGGATGAGTTTTGCGATTGCCATTTTTCCGGTTCTCTATTTTATAAGCTGCTTGTAGATAATCGCGGAAACAAAGATGCCGGCGATGCTTGAGATATTGAATTTGAAGACCAACCCTACGGTAAATTCCACCAGATTCAGATCCAGCGTGGTAGGGTTTAGGCCGGTGTTGAGCCCTGTGTTGAGGAGGCTGTTTATATTTCCGACCGGGAACCAGAAATTGCCGAGTTTATTAATGAACAGGCCCAGGAGTGAGCCCACCACTATCACGACTACCACATTGAGTATGTTTTTCATAATATGATCCTTCCGGCTTTATCCCTGGGAATATTAGTAGTGAACAGCGTGTTGGCGCCAAGCCAGTCCAGGTATTCCCTGCTGCCCTGGTTTATGTCCAGGAATATTATTTCAGGCACGGTGTAGGTGTGGTTGCGCTTGACGAATTGTTCCACATCCTCGGCAAGTTTCTTCCTTGTTTTTATGACCAGCAGGAATTCCCTGGATTTTTCCACCTTGCCCTTCCAGCGGTAAGTGGACGCGACATTCTCTATCACCGAAACGCAGGCGGCTAATTTCCCCTCTACAAGGCCCCCGGCGATTAAAGAAGCGGTTTTTTCGTCACCGACGGTGACAAGACAGATGGCGTATTGAGTCGGCATAACGTAATAATATAAATAGCGAACTGAGTAAGTCAAATCCGGCGTCGCTCATTCCGGCAGATTACAGGTGGAGAGCTCTTCGCGCGCCCGGTCTATGATCGGCTGATTGGCGCTGCGCCAAATCTCATCGTCTTTTAAAGCGGCGAGGTAAAGCTTTTCCATTCGCGTGAAGATGTCGCTCTGGTTGTCGTAAAACGTGCGCTGGTAGCGGTATATCT
Source organism: Elusimicrobiota bacterium (assembly GCA_037137395.1). GTDB lineage: Bacteria > Elusimicrobiota > Elusimicrobia > Elusimicrobiales > UBA9959 > YA12-FULL-51-18. The sequence goes on along the minus strand of JBAXKK010000026.1, from coordinate 13,197 downwards.
CGTAGGTCGGCATCGCTCTTACAATTGCGTCATTTTTCATGGCCGCGTTTATAGTCATGACGCCCTTTCGCACCTTCTCCAGATCCCTGTCGTATAGAAGCTGAAAAAAAGATTCTCCGTTTATTGACTCTTTTATCTTTTCCAGCCAAACCCGCTGCGTCTGGAGCGTTTCAAGCGGCCTCTGACACTCCGGCTGCGAGGATAAGGCGGTGTTGCGCGCGGCTAAGGCGGCGGACCTTGAACCTTCCATGATGTAGGTGCATAATAAGTCGGACTGCATTTTACCGGCGAAAAGCTTCCGCTCTGAATCCCTGTTGGCCAGACCTATCTCAAGTTCGACCCGCGCCTGAAATAGCGCCGCCAGTTCCTCCTCCTCGGAGATTACTTCCTGGAGCCCACTCATCGCGTAGAGCCGGTAGATATAGGCGGCCCGGGCCAGAGTCAGTGTCAGCAGTGTGTCGGATGCCTTATATTCCTTCGGCAGGTATATCATGCCGGTTTTTAGTGAGAATTTATGGCAGAAGCCGGGGGTGTTGCTGTATTCGAACTTTACCGGATTCTTGAGCAGGAAACTGACCAGCGGCTTCCCTTCCGGCGTGCGTGTCAGAATATCAAAGGCGCGCTCTATTGACGGCTCGCTGGTCAATCTGGCCTCGTATGTTTTATTAAAAAGACATCCGCTCAGAAAAAGACATAGCGGCATAGCGGCAGCGAAACAACGCGCTGAATTGAAGTTCATTTAAAAAGTCCTTTAAGAAGTTTCTGCACCGAGTCCTTTAGGACCGGCTGCTTTAATATGGCTGAAACATCGGGCTTTACGGACGGATTACTGAAAGGACCTTTTATTATCACTCCGATCGGGACCGGCAGGCTTATGCCGGCCTTGGGAGTTGTTATCACATTCAGGTCCAGTGTGTCGTTGACCAGGTTGATGCTGCCGGAGGAGTCGGCGTCCGCCGCGTCGGCGCGGAGTTGGGACTTTTCTATCTTCATGACGCCGCCGCGGAAGGTGTAATCGCCCTCCATCCGGGTGAATTTAATCTTGTTAAAATCGGGCAGCTTTAAGGCCGTTACTATCTTGGCGGCCTTACCCAGGACCAGAAACGGGTAAAAAACTATCCGGGCCATGGCGGAATTTTTGGTGAACTGCTGGATATCGTCAAGCTCTCCGCCGGCGACGCTGAAGGAGGCGGAGCCGGAGAGCCCGCTCAAATCTGAGGAGATGTTCTTGAGATCGTATTTTACGGCAGTTTCCCCGCCCTTGAAATTTGGATGGATGATCGCCCCAAGCCTGGTTTTGCCCGTCAGGTCAAAGCTGAACGGCTTGCCGGCTGCCCCGGCTTTTTTAGCTCCGGCAGCGGTTGCGGGTGTTTGTCCGCCGGTGGCCGCGGCCGGTTTGAGGGTCAGAGAGGTCAGGTCAGCGTTCAACACCGCCTGGGCGTGAGTGGAATAGTTTTTTACCGTCAAGGTCGCTTTCAAAGGCGAACCTTGCATTTTGCCGGCCGCGTCCGCCTTTAGCAGCTCCTTTGAAAAATCGGCCGAGCCCGTAATTTCCGAGAGCCGGGTGTCGAACGCCGTGGCGCCGACGCCGCTAAAGCTGAGTCGGCCGCGCAGGTCCGCGGTTTTTGTCATAGTGAAAAGGAAATCTCCCGCGGCCGAACCTGTGAGATCATATCCCTTCAGCTGCGGCATCATCTCCCCAAAGTCGTGCAGGTTGCCAGCGCTCAATTTCAGGCTGCCGGAAGCTGTAAGCTGCGGGGCCATGGTAAACTCGCCGGCGGCTGAGGCCTTAAGGCTCTTCGCCGCTACGCTGGCGGCCAGGAGGCGCACTTTTTTAGAAGAAACAGTAAAGCTCGCGCTGATGTCGGCCAGTGGTATCTTTATATTTTTTGGAGTGGAACGGAATTTTCTTGCCACTTCAGTGGTATCCAACTCGGGCGTCTGGCCTTTCACCTCTACCGCCAGGGCGTAATCAAAGACCGGGTTCCAGGCAAGGCGGCCCTTGACCGCGCCTTGAGCCGGGCCGGCCTTAAACTCCAGCTTTTTGAGCAGCAGGTCGCCGGATGTGAGCTTGAAGGCCGCGTCGGCCGCCAGCGCGGGCAGCAGGATGCGCGCCGGGATCCCCGGGAAATAAGGTTTAAGGTCAGTGCTGGAAAAGGCCTTTACGCGCAGCGAGATTTTGGCGTCAGGCTCTATCAGATTCTCAAGGCTCCCTTTTAACTCACAGGAGATCTTGCCGGCCTTTAGCGTCGCGCGCTCTATCTCGGCCCGGCCTTTTTTAAGGTCCCAGCCGCCAAGAGCTGCCAGTCCCCTGGCATAGACCGGGAATTCGCCTGCCAGGGCGGAGGATTTTAAGACGAGCGTAAAGCCGGCTTCAAAAGGAAACATCTCTCCGGAGGTAAGCGATTTTGCCGACAGGTTCAGGCCGGAAAGGTTTACGGCGACGGAGCGGTCGGCGTTGGCGTAGACTATACGGGAGTTTATGACGCTTATATTTGAGACGCTGAGGTTAATGGGTTTTGCCTGGCCGCTCTGAGCCGGCTTTCTGGCGGCTTCCGGCCGCGGGCCTACGAGAAGATCCGAGAAATTATAATCGTCTTTTTTTACCTGTAGTATATTAACAGTCACGCCTGAAGCGCGGATTGAATTTATCTGGAGTTCTTTTTTGAGCAGAGCCTTGAAATCCGGGCGGATGCTGAAGTCTTCCGCTGAAAGGAACACTCCTTTTTTAAATCCCCCGGCTTCCGCCACCTTAAGGTTCTTAAGCGAGAAACCGCGCAAGTTGAGCGCGGCCGCGTCCAGGCTTATCTCGCGCCGAAGATTTTGTTCGGCGTATTGCAGCGCCAGTTTTCTGATTCGGTCCGGTGTGAAGTAGAATTTGAGGATAAGGAAGGCGGTAAGGGCCGCGGTCAGCGCGAGCGCCAATCCCCAGGCTGAGAGCCGTAGTAGTTTCCTCATATATTCAAATTATACAATACATGCGCGGACGCCGCGTTAAAGCCGGGAATTATCATGCGGCTAAAAGCTGCGGCGCGAAATTTATTTTCCGGGTTAAAAATGCTAGTCTAGTGTAGTTTAACACTTATGAAAACTCTTATCGTGAATCTTAATCTGGCCATAGATAAGACGGCAAAGGTGTCCGTCTTCAGGCCTGACCGAATTTATCGCTTCGCTGACACCCTTACCCAGCCTGGCGGGAAAGGCGTGAACGTGGCCCGGGCTCTTAAAGAGCTGGGCTGCCGGCCCGTTATCGCCGGTTTTGTCAGCGGCTATAACGGACGCTGGATAAAAGAAAACATGACGGACAATAATTCACCCGACCTTCTGGTCAGTCATTCCTCAGGCGAATCACGCATCTGTTATTCCATCGTTGACTCCCGCGGTCTTTCCATGGATATAAACGAGGAGGGTCCCGCGGTTCCGCCCGCGGCCCAGTCCCTGCTGCTCAGGAAACTTGCGGAAGCGGCCGGCGACTTCCAGGTGGCCGCCGTATGCGGCAGAGTGTCTGTGGGGATAAAAAAAGGTTTTCACGCCCGTCTGACGCTTGGGCTTAAAAAAGCCGGCTGTTTCACGGTATTCGACACCAGCGGCGAGCCACTGATGGAAGGAATTTTGGCCGGGGTCGATCTGGTCAAGATAAACAAGAGCGAATTTGAAGAGGTGTTCGGCGGATGTTTATCCCGCAAAAATATCCGCAGAGCTTTTGATAAATATTCTCCGCGAGGCCTTAAAGCCCTGATAGTCACAAACGGCCCCCACTCAACCCTTGCCGTTTCGCAGTTCGGATTGTGGTCGTGCAGGTCAGTGTCGCTCAAGCGGATTGAAAGTCCGGTCGGCGCAGGAGATTCTTTTACGGCGGGTTTTATCTCCGGTTTTATGAGAGGGCTCGCTTTTGAAGCTAATCTGAAACTTGCAACCGGCTGCGCCGCTTCCGATTGCCTGACTCTCGGAGCGGGCCGTATTTCCCGCAGCGAGGCTGAGGCGCTGGCTGCTGGCGTTGAAATTACGGAACTGTAGGGTTGGAGGACTGGGGTATTATTACTTATAGTCATTTTTTTTACGGGTCAAAATATTATGGAAAAATTAAACGCTATTGAAGCAATATTTGAGAATGCTCACGCCCAGAAGCGGACGGCTTTGCTTGAGACCGAGGTTTATGAGATACTCGCCCTGGCCGGTCTGGCTGTCCCAAAGCGCTTGTTTTATCCCTTGGCGGATCTTGACCCGTCCGCGGCCGCCCTTGATATAGTGTCCAGGCTTGAAGGCCGGAATGTTGTGATGAAAATCGTTTCATCCGGTACCCTGCACAAGACCGAGTCCGGCGGAGTGAAGATACTGTCCCGCGAAAAGGACGCCGTGGAGACGGCGCTGAGCGGTATGCGGGAAAAGTTTCCGGGCGTTGAGGGCATTATGGCCTGCGAGTTTGCCGAACATTCCCCCTTCGCGCTGGGCGAAGAATTAATGCTGGGTGCCAGGTCCGACGACGCCTTCGGTCCCATAGTTACGCTGGGCGCTGGCGGCACCAACGCCGAGGCCCTGACCGCGTCACTTAAGCCCGGCACAAGCCCGGCCATCGCGCCAGTGGAACTTATGCATAATGGGGCTGAGTGGCAGAATTTTCTGGACAAGTCCTGGATCTGGCAATATACATCGGGCAAGGTGCGCGGCGGGAAACGCATAGCCAATGACGGCGAGATGATAAACTGGCTGGAATCTTTCGCCTACATTATGAGGTATTTCCGGGACGGCGGGGCTTCAAAATTCGCCATCGAAGAATTCGAAGTAAATCCTGTGGCGGTCTCAAAAGGCCGCTTGGTGGCGCTGGACGGAGTGCTCCGCTTTCGCCCCGCTCAAAATAAAGAGCGCGCGCGCCCGTCCAAGAAAGGCGTGGCCGGACTTTTAAGCCCGCGCGCGGTTGCGGTAGTGGGCGTGAGCGAAAAAAAGATGAACATGGCCCGCATCATCTTAAATAATATCGTCAAAGCAGGCTTTGACAGCAAGCGGATCTATATAATAAAGGAAGGGCTGGCCGAAGTTGACGGGGTAAAGTGTTACGCCGACCCTAAAGATCTGCCTGAGACGGTGGATATGTATGTTGTGGCTGTGCCCTCGGCGGAAGTTCCGGAAGTTCTGGCCAGGGCAGGCGCGTCCGGCAATGTTAACGGCGTGGTCCTGATTTCAGGCGGGATGGGCGAGAAAGCCGGTAGTGAGGATGTTGGCGCAAGCGTGGTGCGCGCCATAGCGAAGGCTAAAGAAAAAAACCCGGATTTTGTCCTTAGTGGCGGAAATTCGTTGGGCATCGTGCTTCCCCGCTCAATGGTAAATACGCTTTTCATACCGGAATATAAACTGGATTACCCGCTCGGCGAAAACCCGCATATAGCCAAGACCGCTTTTGTCAGTCAGAGCGGCGCGTTTGTCATTTCTTCGCTAAGCAAAATGGCGTGGCTAAAACCCGTTTACAGCGTCACCGTCGGCAACCAGCAGGATGTAACCGTGGTGGATTATGTCGAGAGGCTTTGCGAAGAGGACGAGATTAAGGTCCTTCTGGTATATCTGGAAGGTTTCAAGTACGCTGACGGTCTGCTTCTGGCTAAGGTAGTGGAGAAGGCGCGCGAAAAGGGCAAATTGGTGATAGTCTATAAGGCCGGCCGGACGGCGATGGGGCAGAAGGCTGTTATGGGCCATACAGCCTCGATCGCCGGTGATTATCTTGTGACCAAAACAATACTGGAGGCGGCGGGCGCGCTGGTGGCTGATAGCTTTGATGAATTTAACGATCTCGCCATCATGGCCTGCTATTTCTCCAACTTCAATATCAGGACAGGCAATACTTTTTTTATGAGTAACGCCGGATTTGAGTCCGCCGGTATGGCGGACGGCGTCGGAGGGCGTATCACTGTTGATATGACGGATGAGCGGCTTATGGAAGATATGCGCGCGGTCCTGAAGGAGTTCAGGCTTGACGGGATCGTGGACGTAAAGAATCCGATGGACGTGACGCCCATGGCGCCTGACGCCGCCATCGGGCCTCTGACCGATATGGCTCTGGGCTCAAAAGAATTCGGGGCGGTTGTGCTGGCGATGGTGCCGCTTACCCCCGCCATGAATACTCTGCCGAAGGGACGCGGCGATCATCCGGACGCGTTTGAGCGGTCCTTTCTGAAACATACCGCCGAACATGTCCAGCAGGAGAGCAAACCTCTGATCTTCTGCGTGGCGGCCGGGGCTAGATATGATCTGTATTGTGATTACGCGATGGAGCTGGGGATTCCCGTCTTCCGCTCAGCGGACCGCGCGGTATATATTTACGGCAAATACCTTGAATATATCATGGGCTGACCTGGAAAACCTAAGCCGCTTTATTGAGGATGTTCTCAATCTCCGTCCGGGTGTAATCTATTCCCCATTTGCTTATAAGTCCCATTGCGTTTTCCGCTATCTTCGGAATGTCCTGTGCCGGTATATTTGCGTCTGAAAGGCGGGTGGGCGCGCCGATCTTCCCGGACCAGGCCTCAAAGGCAGCTATTGTTTCTTCGGCTGTCCTGACTCCGAACACCGCCGCGCCGAATTTTTCCAGCCGCGCGGGTCCGTCCTTCCTCAGGTGGTGTTTAAACCAGGCCGGGATAACTATGGCCAGGCCCGCGCCGTGGGCTATATCGTACAGCGCGCTGAGCGAATGCTCTATGGCGTGATTGGTGAAGCTCGTGCCGCCGTAGCCGAGCGATTGCAGGCCGTTTAAAGCCATGGTGGCCGACCACATCATGGAGGCGCGCGCGTTATAATCTTTCGGGTCTTTCAGAATCCTTTCGGTTGAAGCGATAATAGAGCGCGCCAGGGCATGCGTAATCTCGTCGGTAACTATGACGTCTCTGTCCGTGGTTGAAAAATATCCCTCGATAAGATGGGACAGCGCGTCCACCGCGCCGTAAGCCACCTGCGCTTGTGGGAGCGTCATGGTAGTTCCCGGGTCCAGAATGGAAACTCTGGGGAAAAGCGCTGAACCCATGGCGGCGAATTTTTCTTTTGTCGCCTCATTGGTTATCACGCAGCCTGAGTTCATTTCGGAGCCGGTCGCGGGAATTGTCAGCACTGCAAAAAGCGGCAGTGCGTCTTTTATGCCGGCCTTGCCGCTAAAAAAATCCCACAAATCCCCGCCGTACGCGGCGCCGGCCGCTATCGCCTTCGCCTCGTCTATCGCTGAGCCGCCGCCGGCCGCTATTACCATGTCGCAGCCGTTCTCTCCGGCTTTTTTGACGCCTTCGCGCGCGTGGCTCAGAACGGGATTGGGTTTTACGCCGGCGTGCTCGATCACTGTTATACCGGCGGCGGCAAGCGAGGCGGAGACCGCGTCGTAGACGCCGTTCTTCTTTATGCTTCCCCCCCCGTAGACCAGCAGAGCTTTTTTGCCGGCCCGGGATGCCTCGGCTCCTAGTTTAGCGATGGTTCCCTTTCCAAAGATTATGCGGGTGGGATTGTGAAAAGTGAAGTTCTGCATCTGATTCTCCTTTGCGCTGTTCAAGTTTACTTAGTTTACAAATTTTGTCGAGAGTGAAGAAAGGCGCGCCGCCTTTTTGTTATTTTATAGAATATAACCATGGAACGTAATCTCAGGGTACTGCACCTCAGCGAAAGTTTCGGCTGGTCCGGCGGCGCCGCCCAGGCTCTCGCCCTGGCCGTTCAGCTCGAGGCCAGGGGCCATAAAAATATGCTCGCGGCCCCGGAGGGCGGCGACCTGTGGAAAAAAGCGGACGCGGCCGGTTTGGAACTTTATAATTTCAGGCCCGGGCGTGATTATGATCTGCCCTGCGCCTATAAACTGGCTCATCTGATAGAACGCTGGAAGCCGGACGTTATTCACGCCCATCATCCTAAAGCTCACGCCATGGGCCTTATCGCGAAAGCGATAACCCGCCGCAGGCCGGTTTTTGTCGTCACGCGCAGGGTCTCCCACCCGCTTATAAAAACTTTCTTCGCCCGGCTCAAGTACAAAAGTTCCCTCGTCAACGGGTATATCACGGTGGCTGAAGCCATACGCGCCATGTTTCTGGCTTATGGTATCGCCGCCGATAAGGTCCGGACAATTTACAGCGGCGTTGATACGACGCGATTTAAGCCCTGCCCGCCCAGTGAACGGATAATCAAAGAGCTTGCTCTTCCTCCGGGGGTGCCCGTGGTGGGATTAGTGGGCAATTATAGTTTTGACAAGGGGCAGCGCGTCCTTATAGAGGCGGTTTCCCGGCTTATGGGCGAAAGAAAGAAAATTATTCTGCTGCTGGCCGGCAGGGATACGGATTCCGGCGAGGTGCGGGAGCTATTGACGCAGAAAGGCGTTCCGCCGGAAAACACCAGGCTTCTGGGCTTAAGGCAGGATGTGCCGGAGATATTATCGGTGCTGGCCGTGAGCCTTAACTGCGCCATCAAAGGAGAGGCTTTAAGCGGTTCCATCCGCGAGTCAATGGCGATGGGCGTCCCGGTTATAGCCAGCGATATCTCGGGGAACGGGGAGTTGGTGCGGGCTAATGAGACCGGCATGTTGTTCCCTCCCGGCGACGACACAGCCCTTTATGTCCGGCTGAAACAAGCGCTGTCAGATACAGGCGACATTCGCGCCATGGCGGAGCGTGGTCTTGCCTTGGTGCGCGCGGACTTTACCGCGGAAGTCATGGCCCGCAAGACCTTCCTCTACTACCGGGAATTGCTCAAGCGTTAGTATCGTAAAACGGAAAGCGTAAAGCGGGAAGAGTAAAACGGAAAGCGTAAAACGGGAAGTCGGGGTTGTAAACTTCTTCCGCTTCCCGTTTTACGTTTTCCGGCTTTTATATTAATTTGCTCTGGAAGAACCAGGCTAGGCTTAGGAAAGCGGTGAATCCCACCACATCCGTGATCGTGGTCAGCACGATACCTGAAGAATGCGCCGGGTCAAAGCCGAGTTTTTTCATGGTCAGCGGTATGAGCGCTCCGCTGAGCCCCGCGGCTACAAGGTTAACCAGCATTGCAGCCCCGACTACCAGTCCCAGGTAGGGGTTTCCTTTCCAGATCCAGACTGCTAAAGCGGTCACCAGACCTGTGGCCGCGCCGTTCACGAACCCCACCCAGACCTCGGTCATAACCATCTTCATCGCGCTTTTGGGCTCAATTTCGCGCATTATCATTCCCCGCAGGACAACCGAGAGCGTCTGGGTGCCGGCGTTGCTGCCCTGCCCTGCCACTATCGGTAGAAAGACGGCCAGCACTGCCACTTTTGCTATCAGACCTTCAAACATAGCCACCACGGCGCCAGCCAGGAATACGGTGGCCAGATTAATATGCAGCCAGGGTAGGCGTTTTTTTATCTTGAATTTAGCCGGAGAATAAACGCGCTCCTCGGCGCTGGCGCCGAATAATATCTGCAGGTCTTCCGTGGCCTCTTCCTCTGTTGAGGCGATGATGTTCTTCGTGTTGACGGTGCCGATTATGCGGCCGGCCTCATTTACCACAGGAACGGCGAGGTAATGCTTCCTTGAGAACATTACTACCAGCTCTTCGCGGTCGGTGAAAGGCGCGACTTTTACCACATCCTTGATCATAATCTCCTCGACGCGCGCGTCGAGCGGAGCCAGCAGGAGATCGCGCATGTTAAGCACGCCGAGCAGGACATTTGAGTCGTCCACAACATAGCAGTAGGCTGTGGGCAGATGTTTTTTCGCGATTTGGCGCAGTTTGAGTATTACTTCCTTTACCTTCATGTCTTTGCGGAAGGACAGGAAATCCGTGTGCATCATGCGGCCCGCGCTCTCTTTGGGGTAAGCCAGTATTTCGGCCATATCCTTGGAGAAATCTAGGGCGAGCAGAGGAATAACAGCTTTTGAAAAAGCCGGATTGAAGCGGCGGAAGACGTCGGCCGCGTGATACTTGCCCACATTCAGCAGTATGGATGCGGCTTCCTCTTTGGAATTCTTTTCCAGCAACTGCGCGGCGGTCAGCGGCGGCAGATGTTCAAGGCACTGGGCCGCGATTGCCGACGGCAATTCTTTCAGCACCTGTGCCGCGTCAGCGGCGGCAAGTGTTTCAAGCGCCTGTGCCGCTTTATGCGGGTCGCTCTGTATAAATTTCTTTACTATCTCAATGGCCGCTTCTTTTTTTTTCATATTAAGGATCCTGTCTAATGATGTCTATATGTGTGGCTGAATTGCCTTGCGTCTGAACGGCTTTGCCTCTCTATGGCCGCCCCGCTTACCGGGCCGCCCGCCTGAGCCTGTCCATTATCGCCCGGCCAAGACCGGTTGACGGCACCGCCTCCGCCAGAATAATATCAACTCCGGCCCTGTCCAGCTTGTGCAGGTGGGAAAATAAATTGGCCGCGGCTTCAGCCAGATTACCGGAGCGCGAAAGTATCTCGGCGCGTTTTACCGGGAGCGCCGGTTTTGACTTGAAAGCCAGATAGCCGTATTTAAGGCCGGCCTTAAGTTTCAGCGGCGCTTTTTTTATGACGCGAAGTCGGGCGCGCGGAGAATAATGCTTCTTCAGCTGACCGGGAGATATAGGGCGTTTCCCCCCTTTTAAAGCGGCGCTCAGCGGCCCGGTAACCAGCTCTATCTCCTCCCGGGGCAGACCGCCGTGGCGCAATATCACAAAGGCTCCTTTAATCAGCGCCAGAACGGTTGATTCCACGCCTATGCGAGTCGGTCCGCCGTCTAGGATCATGTCCGGACCGTCCTTGAGCTGGCCGCGCGCGTGGCTGGCGGTAGTCGGGCTTAAAGATCCAAAGCTGTTGGCGCTGGGCGCGGCTATGGGTGTCCCCGCCTTTTTTATCAGCGACATGGCCACGGGATGTGACGGCATACGCAGGGCTACCGTCTCCAGCCCGGCCGTGACTATGTCCGGAACTATTCTTTTTTTCGGTAGCACCAGAGTCAGGGGGCCCGGCCAAAAGCGCGTCATCAGGGCCTCAGCCCCGGCGCTTACCCGCGCGAGGGTCCTGGTCTGCCGGATGGATGATACATGTACTATAAGAGGGTCAAAATGCGGTCTCTTTTTGATTTCAAAAATTCTGGCTACCGCCTTGGCGTTCAGGGCGTCGGCCCCCAGGCCGTAAACGGTCTCGGTCGGAAAAACCACCGTCCCGCCAGCGCGTATCAGCGCGGCGGCTTTTTTGACAGAGGCCGCGGAGGTTTTTACAAAAAGGGTCATCAGTATGATTTTATGATTTTAACAGGCGGGAAACAAACTGCCAAGCGCCCGCGCTGAATTTTCGAAGTTTAGGCCGGCGCCACAGGCGTCGCTGTATGACCACGCCTGCGGCTCGCCGGAGGAAGACTGCCAGCCGGGTCCGAAAGGGTCGGCCCACACAGCTGGGCCCGCAATTATAATATAATACTCTCAAGGAAAACTTACATATGCACGATACTAGTGAGGGACAAATTCAGACTCCGGAACACACGGCCGCGGCCGGCGGCCTGCATGTGGTCCTCATATCCCTTTACCATTTCGGGGCTTTCGGCCCGCGGACACTGTCCGATGTGCTGAAGAAGAGCGGGCATACCGTAAGCATGGTCTTCTTTAAGCGCGACAAAACCAACGAAATGGCCCTGCCGACCGCCAAAGAGTATAAGCTTCTAAAAAACCTGATAAAAGATCTGTCCCCGGGCCTTGTGGGCATCAGCACGCGATCCGCGTTCTTCCCGGTTGCCCGCGACATTACCGCCGCGCTCAAGCCGGAGATAACCGTGCCGGTCATCTGGGGCGGGGCTCACGCGATTATCTGCCCGGAAGAATGTATCCGGTATGCTGATATCGTATGCGCGGGTGAAGGGGAAGGCCCGCTACCCCTGCTGGCGGACGCCATTCTTAATAAAAAGGATCATACGCGAATCCCCGGCCTCTGGACAAAGGGAGTCGATGGCTCAGTGATACAGAACGAGACGTGCCCCGTTACCGAACATCTTGACGCGCTGCCGCTGCCCGATTTCAGCGACGTATCCGGCTCGTATGTGATAGAGGACGATAAGTGCGAGAACAGGGAGCCGCTCTACAACGACTCTCTTACCTACTATAATTTTATGTCGGGGCGCGGATGCCCTTTCCGTTGTGATTTCTGCAGCAACAGCGTTTTTCACTCGATATTCAAAGGGAAAGGAGGGCGGCTCCGCCAAAGAAGCGTGGACAACGTTATACGCGAACTCCTGAACGCAAAAAGAGCCTTCAAGAACCTCGCCTGGATCTCGAGCAACGACGAACTTTTCGGGCAGGACGCGGAATGGCTTCGCGAGTTTAGCGAACGATACAAGCGCGAGATCGGACTCGCGTTCCACTGCGATATACATCCAAGTTATGTAACCGAGGAGAAGATCTCCGCGTTAAGCGGGATGGGCCTTAAAACCATCTCAATGGGCCTGCAAAGCGGAAGTGAACGTATCCGGCGCGAGGTGTACGGAAGGAACACTCCTGATGCGATGATCCTGAACGCGGCGGGGCTATTCAGGAAATATAAGATCTTCCCCTCGTATGACCTGATCTTTGACAACCCTCTCGAAACCGTGGACGATCTCCGGAAAACGCTGGATTTTATGATGCGGCTTCCGCGCCCATTCCGAATGTGCACGTATTCGCTTCAGTATCACCCCAAAACGGCCCTCACTGAAAAGCTGCTTTCAATGGGCATAATAACCGAAAAAGACGTGGACGGTGTATCTTTAAAAGGGTTCAGCCAGTGGCATATCCGGACGGACCTGAGGACCAATAAGAAAGATGTAGTGTTCCTTCAGCGTCTTTTTTTAATGCTCGGGAGCTATGTTTCGCTGAGCAAGAAAAAGCCGAACAGGGTTATATCTTTGTTTCCGCGTTGGTTCATCGTATCGCTTGATAAGAGCCCACTGTTCCGCAACAATTTATTTCTGACGGGCTGGGTCAAATATCTTCCGAAAGCCACCTTCGCTGCGGGTCTCATATTGCAGCTTGATTTTGCCGGATTTTTCTCGCGACTACGCCGTAGGCTTGATAAAACTCGCCCCGGCTGATGAGTAACCGGGAATAAGGTGACAGAATAAGGTGACACACAACTTAATTAGCAGCTAATTAAGTTGTGTGTCACTTTATTTCCCCTATTTCCCCTGATGTCCGAATATTAAAAAACCCGGCTAAAAATAGCCAGGTTTTAAAACTTCGGAGAGGAAGGGATTCGAACCCTTGATACGGGTTTACCCCGTATGCCGGTTT
>JBAXKK010000025.1:0-28872 GCA_037137395.1 Elusimicrobiota bacterium | reverse complement strand
GACAGTCGCGCGACTTCACTTTCGTGTCTAATGTGGTTGACGGCAATATCCGCGCGGCTCTCGCGCCGGCGAGGGTTTCCGGCCTGACCATAAATGTCGCCACCGGCACCAATATTTCACTTCTTGATATAGCGCGCGAGCTGGAGAAAATAACCGGGCGCAGGATAGAAAGAACATTTTCACCCAAGCGCAAGGGCGATATCCGCAAGACTTATTCCGACATCTCCCGCGCCCGCAGGGAGCTGGGTTACAAGCCGCTGGTGAAGTTCCCGGAAGGCCTTAAACTTACCTGGGATTATTTTTCAGCTAAATTCAGGGGGGAGAAATGATCTTTAATGTCTCAAATTCATCGGGCTGGATAGAGGTGGTCTGCGGCAGTATGTTCTCCGGCAAGACCCAGGAACTCATCAGGCGGCTTCGGCTCGCCAATATCGCCAGACAGAAAGTGCAGGTTTTTAATTCGCATCTGGATGTGCGCTATGGCAAAGAACATCTTGTCTCGCACGATAAATCCATGCTGCCGTCCAGGCCAGTTAAAACGGCTAAAGACATTCTCAAAGAGATCGATCACGACACGCAGGTGGTGGGTATAGATGAGGCGCATTTTTTTGCCGAAGATATCGTTGATATATGTCAAAAGCTTGCCAACTCCGGTAAGCGTGTGATTGTGGCCGGACTGGATCAGGATTACCGCGGAGAGCCTTTCGCCAACATGGCCCGCCTTATGGCTGTTTCCGAGTTCGTTACCAAAAATTTGGCCATCTGCATGGTCTGCGGCAACCCGGCGCATTTCAGCCAGCGCCTGACAGACAGTTCTAAGCGCATAGAAGTCGGAGCCGGAGATAAATACGAGGCCCGCTGCAGGAAATGCTTTACTCCGGAAAAATAATTGGCGTAAAATGTGAAGCGTAAAGCGCAAAGAGTTAAAAACTTGTAAGGAATTTCGATTGCTATGGCCCTTTACGGCTTACGCTTTCCGCTTTACGATGAGTGTGGCAATAGATTTTATTTCGATAAGGTAATTCTTCATGTACCGCTCTGAAAAAAACAATAACCCGATGCTTTTTCCCAAGCTTTTTCACCTTGGGGGAAGGTTGGATGACTCCAACCGCTGGCTCAAGCTTGGCGAAGCCATGCCTTGGGAAAAACTGGATGAACTTTATGGTAAGTATTTCGCTAAGGGCTACGGCCGCCCGGCCAAGGATTCCCGCCTGATAACTGGGCTCCTGACAGTTAAGCTGATCAAGAATCTTTCTGACGAGGAAGCGGTGCAGGAATTCATGGAGAACCCCTATATACAGGCCTTCTGCGGAGCCGAATATTTTGCCGTGGAGGATGTTATCAGTTCCAGCGTTCTTTCCGAGCGCCGCAAGCGCCTCGGTGCAGATTTCTTCTCTTTCTTTGACTCCGAAGTGGGGCGTGTTATTAAAGATTCCAAAACCTTCCGACTCAGGTCCGCAAAAGATCCCTTAAAAGCCGGTCTCCTCGGCCGCCTAATCAACATCATAAAAAACATCTTCGGCTAGTCTCAGAATAATGTATGCCGGCGGCTGCCAGTCCGGGGTCCTGTCAATGGGTAGACCTTTTTGCTTCCCTCGGAAGCCTGCGGGATAAAAAGGCTACCCATCGCCACCCCGCCAACGATACCCGCCGGCACGTCCCTTACAGCTTTCTAAAAAATAAATACATGGGCCCTGCCCTGATGACACATCACATTGACCCACCCGTCGGTAGCGGACAGGTCTCGAATGTTAGAACCTAAATAAGTATTTAATGGTTTTCCTCGATATTGCGGTTTCTTCCCCTGTTATTTACCATGGCTAATCCTTAGGATGCGGCCATTCTCTTTGGAAATTTCAGCCTCTGCAACTCCGCCTATCATATTTTTTTCGGGGAGGGAACCTGAAATCAGCCACACATCTTTCTTCAGGACTGCTTGATACGGCTTTTCTTTTTCGATTGTATCTTTTCCATAAATCGGGATCCAGACGGCGACTGCTATGGCAATAGCTGTCTCTGCGTTCGGCACATATCCCTGTTTCGGTTTGTAGTTATGCCTTTTTGTGTTTTCACCCCATAAGATACTGGCTAACAATACTGATACACATAAAACCAGTAAGCCTGTATATTTGCATCTGTTTTTAGTTAAAGTCACAATCTTATACTCCTGTTGAATCTATATGCCGTGGAAATTAGGGGCTCCAATTGGGCGTGTTGGTCTGGCCCTCAAGATCGGTCAGGGGATGGGGGGCGGAGCCGTCCGCGTCCATAATGTATAATTCCCTGCGTCCGCGTCTGCTGGAAGTGAAGGCTATAAATCTTCCGTCCGGAGACCAGGACGGGTCTTCGTTATCGCCGCTGTTATTTGTGAGGCGGCGGATCTGGCTTCCGGTCAGATCCGTGAGAAAAATATTTAATTTTTCTTTTACGGTTTCCCGGCCGGAGAAAACTATCCACTCTCCGGTCGGAGACCAGTTAGGTGAATCGCACCAGTTCATGCGCGTGAGCTTGCGCATCTTGTCGGTTTCCAGATCCATTACAAATATCTGCGGATTGCCGGCGCGGTCGGAAACAAAAGCTATCTGTTTCCCGTCAGGGGCGTAGGTCGGGGAGGAACTGACTCCAAATCGGCTCAGCAACTTCTTCAATTCCCGCGTTACGATATTAAGGCTGTAGATATTAGGGTCGTCGCCCCTTGAAAGGGTCATTACCATGGTCCGGCCGTCGGGGGAGAAGCCTCCTGGGATGTTGAGGCCCTGGAAAGTGGCGAAGGGGCGTATCTTGCCGGCTTTCAAATCTATCTCAAACATATCCGGGTTGCCGTGGCGGTAGGTGGTGTAGTAGATCCTCATGGCGTCCTGCGACCACCTCGGCAGGAGGGCTATTGAGCGGTCGTTGGTGAATTTGACAAGGTTCTCGCCGTCATAATCTACGGCGTAGATCTCCTTTGAGCCGGTGGAGTTATTGGAAAAAGCTATTTTTGAGTGGGCAAGGCCTTTCCTGCCGGTAACCCTTAGTATGACGTCATCTGAGAAAAGATGCGCGGCCCGGCGCATGGCCCGCGGCTCACCCTGATAGAATTTTTCCAGGAGGATACCGCCGCTTTCCAGATCATGCAGGCGTGCTGTGAAAGTCCAGACCTTTTCGTTCTGGGAGGCTTTGCCGCTCACCAGCCAGCCCGCGCCTAATGTCTTCCAAAAGTTCAGCGAGTCCGGATCATTAGAGAGGTTGGCGGGGCTAAAAGGCTCTTCCTTGACTTCGAAATAGCGGGAAAACATCAGATCCGCGCGGATAATGTCGCGAAACTGTTCTGCGAGCTCCAGATCTTTGGGATTGTCTGGCCTGGCCGGAAGGAACTTGGCCATGGCCAGCGCGGTTCTATTGTATTCTTTGCCGGCCGAGACGCCTATGTATACATCGGTCTGCGCCAGCGCGCCCTGAACCAAGGCTAGGCCAAGAATAACGATTGCGAAAACTCTTTTCATCTGAGGCGGTCTACTTGGTCTTTTCTATCTTTGCTTTAGGCTGGCGCAGTTTTGCGATATACGTCCTGGCCGTGCCGGCTTCCTGCGATTTGGGGTAGTCCCGGGTGATGGATTCCAGATACTTCAGGGATTCAGCCTTTTTGTCCTCTGGAAATTTAAGGATGGACAGGGCGTACTTAAGTCTGGCCGCCGGTATCCTCGGCGACTTGGGGAATTTGTCCAGGATGGTGGCGTAGCTGAGGGCTGCATCCTGCCATTTTTCCTTCAGATAAAGCGATTCGCCTAGATAGAAATAGGCGTTCTCTGCCAGTTCCCCCGCGGGAAACTTGGCCAGGTAGGCCTTGAAGCCGGCTGAGGCTCCGTCAAAGTTGTTGTTTAGGAAAGAGTTGTAGGCGTCGTTGTAAATCTTGGCGGGCAAAAGAGCCGATTCCATATCCTCCTGCTGTTTTTTAATGGTGGCGCCTATGGCGTTAACGCGCTTATTCATCATAGCGTCCAGTTCGTCGAGGCGGTCTGAAAGGCGGGCCATTTGAGAGATTATATCCTTAAGGTTTTCGGAGAAAACATTGAGGTTGGTGGAGAGAGAGTCTATTTTCAGCGCCAGGTCGGCCTGGTTCTTCTGCATGTTGTTTATGTTAGTGTTCAGGTCGTCCATCTGGCTCTGCATCTGGAGCATGTCCTGCTGTGTCGCCACGCAGCCCCAGAGCGGGGTGAGCGCGAACAGGACTGCTGCGGTTTTTAAAAAAATCTTCATATTATTTAGATTTCACCTTGGTTTCTGATTTTCTGTTTTTCGACCAGCAAGCGTCGGTTTCTTCCACGCAGGACGGTTTTTCCTTGCCGTATGAAATAGTTCCTATGGATGATTCCGGCACTCCGAGGCGGGTGTAATAATCCCTGACTTCCTTGGCCCGTTTCTGGCCCAGGGCCAGATTGTATCCTACGGTTCCGCGGAGGTCGCAGTATCCTTCCACCAGAACGGTCCAATCCTTTCTGGCTTTCAGGACGTCGGCGTTTTTCTGCAGAGTTTTTCGCGCCTCATCCGAAAGGCCGTACATGTCAAACTCGAAATATATGGGTTGTATTGTTTCCTGGTAAACGAACTCCCCGCCCCGGATATTGCCCTCCGTGCTCATTGTATTGGTGCTCTCCTGTATATCCAGAGCCGGGTTGGCGGCGAAATCGGTAATCATATCGGTTTTATTGCCGGGATTTTTAATGTTTTTCTTGTTGCAGGAAACCGCGGACAGCGCCATAAAAATGGAAAGCAGGCTTACCAGGAAAATATTTATCTTCATCTTTAATCCTCCAAACAGCATTTGTGTACATAATACTCTATAAAAAAAAAAGCCGTAAACCAAATAATACCGGTCAAATCCAGAGGCCGATGGAGAAAAGCAGGCCGAAAACAGTCACGAATTTAGCGGTTTCTCTGACCAGAGGGCGGAAGTCCCCGCCGGCGGACATTGCTTCCAGTTTGAGGGCAAGAGGGAGCGAGATAGCGACGAAGACAATGGGCCAGAGACCGAGGATTATGGCGAAGGCGTAGGGAGTGAATAAGAGAGCCCGATAAAAAATTCTGGACCTTTCAGACCCCAGCAGACCCGCAAGTGTCTTTATTCCGGAGGCCAAGTCCGAATTAATATCGCGCA
Organism: Elusimicrobiota bacterium; assembly: GCA_037137395.1. Lineage (GTDB taxonomy): Bacteria > Elusimicrobiota > Elusimicrobia > Elusimicrobiales > UBA9959 > YA12-FULL-51-18. The sequence continues at coordinate 23,735 of JBAXKK010000025.1, read as the reverse complement.
TATTGTTCGCGTGAAGTATGGCCGTTATCAAAAATCCAACCGGCGCAGATGCCCAAAGGGCCTCAGGGAGAATCCTCCCAGTCTGGATGAGCGCTGTGCCGGTTACTATAAGCGGACCAAAAGCGATAAATATTCCCAGGTCGCCTATCGCCCTGTATTTATAGTTTACGCCGCCGGCCGTATAGAACCAGGCCAGCAGAAAGCCGGCCGCGCCCAGAGCGAACATGAGCGGGAGGCGGTGTTTAACGGAAAGATATACGCCTATAGCCGCTCCGGCAGTGAAAAAAACTGCCGTAAGCCGCAGTGTCGTGGCCGGGGTGATCAATCCGTCTACCAGCGCGCGATCATCCGAAAGGCCCGGTTTATCCACTCCGTTCTTGAAGTCAAAATATGTGTTGGCGAGATTAGCTCCGGAGTGGACAAAAACAGCGGCCAGCAGCGTCAGGATGAAGTCCGCCGCGGAAAAAGCGCCGGCGTTATGCGCGACAACCGATCCTAATATCACCGGCACTACTGAGGCCGGCCAGGAATAAGCCCTAAGGACGGTGAAAGTTTTATTCATAACACAATATGGAAAGATGCAAAGCAGTCTGGCAATTTAGATGCATAGCAATACGGCAATTTAGCTAAATTGCTTTACATCTAAACTGCTTTACCTCCAGATGCGTTGCTTTTACTTCGTCCGCGTTGATAAGGCAGAAATGTAATCCCTGAAGGCGCCGGCCGCTTTTCGTTCGGGCAGGCGCGCGATCTCCGCTTCAAGGCCGATAATTTTTGCCGCGGCCAGAGCCCGGGCAGTATCGGTGAATCCATTCTCCCTTATGATGGCCGCTATGCGGAGCGCGGGAGCCAGGTCTCTGTTCTCTCCGGTTTTTAAGGATACCAGATTTTTTTCTATTTCTTCGCAGAAGCGGGGATCGTTTATGGCCAGTATCAGGGGGAGGGTGGTGCGGCCCTCCGTGATATCCTTCAACGCGTCCTTGCCGGTCAGTCCGGTTTCGCCTTCAAAGTCCAGAATGTCGTCCACAATCTGGAAGACTACTCCGGTTTCCCTGCCTATAGTCTCGCAGGCGTCGCGCAACTCCGGCCTTTTCGCCCCGCATGCCGCGGTTGTGGCGCACCAGCGGAAGAGTTCTCCGGTTTTAAGCTGTAAGATGCGTTCCGCCTGTTCGGACGAAATCTTATTGTAGCGGAGGTTTTCTTCAAGGAGAGCGCCTTCAGTCATCCTGCGCACGGTCCTTACAAGTTCGCCGGGTGTTTCGGGTGTGATATTAATAGCGTAATCAAAAGCGAATGATGCAACCAGGTCCCCAATCAGTATGGCCGTATTTACACCCAGCTTTTCGTTCAGCGTGGGCAGGCCGCGCCTGAGAGCCGACCTGTCTACGCAGTCGTCGTGCATAAGTGAGGCTGTGTGGATAAGCTCAGCCGCGGCGCTTATTCGTTCGGCCGCGGCACGCGGAAGGCCGAGCGCGTCTCCGAGCAGTAGCGTGAAGCGCGACCTGACGGCCTTGCCCATAAAATTGAAGTCGTTCCTGCTGCGGTCATATATCGCCTTGTCCACGCGGTCCAGCAGCGAATTAATTTCCAGATTTATGTGGCTTAGAGAATCGTCAATGGAAAGGGTCTTATTCATGGGATAAAAAATATTTTAGCATAAAACGATTGCCGCATAATTAAACCGGCAGGCACTACACGGACCTGTAACTGTTTTTAGGGCCTAAACGCGCCAACGCGCGGTGTTGTTTATGATAAAAATGGTTCATCAAAGACTGCCGAGAAAACATGTCTAAATAAGCGCGGCTAATATGTATCGTAAGTCACAGTAATATCGGATTGGTTGACATGCTGGAAACGGATGCCTATAATACTGATAGGGATTAGGGATATGAGTTGAGTTTAAAAACACAATCGTAAATTACCGGAGTTTAAACTCAGGCAATTGCCCCGATGAATATTCTGCGGACGGCGTGGTGCCTTCTGTTAGCTGTGTGCGGTGAAGTTAAAGAGGTTTTAAAATTATGAGATATATATTGTCCTTGTTAGCGGTTGCTGTTTTTTCCGGCCTTTCTTCGGCGGCGTATCTTTCCGATTACCGGGGGGAGGTAAGCCTGAAAAAGACCGGGACCGCCGAATGGGTCAGGCTAAGTGAAGAGAAAAAAATTGCGTTAAACGAGGGCGATGAAATCCGCACCGCGCGCGCCTCCACCGCCGAGGTTTATATGGAAGACGGTTCCAGGATAAAACTGGCGCCGGTCACAGCTTTTAAAATGAGCGCCGAAAACAAAGATGTTGTTTCGCTGGGCCTTTACTTTGGCCGAGTCAGATCCTGGGTTAAGAAATTATCGCGCAAATTTGAAGTGCGCACTCCTTCAGCGGTCTGCGCCGTGCGCGGCACGGATTTCTTGGTTTATTCCGATGAGGGCGGCAATACCCGCGTAGAGGTGTACGAAGGCACGGTTCTTGCCGGTGACGCCCAGGGCCGCACAATACTTGTGCGCCAAGGAGAATTTAGCGAGATTCCGCGCGGCGGGACCGTAGGCTCTCCCAGAGGGCACTCGGGTTCGCCCTCCAATATGGATTCCTTAATAGGTGATCCCGTTACGCTTGCCAGGAAGGAGATCTACGGCGAAATTTCCAAAGAGGACGTTATCTCCAGGGCCCAGCAGGAAATACAGTCCTCAGAATACCAGAACCGTAAAGTGGCGATAGATGCCTTCGGCAATCGCGTGCGCATGGAAGAGTATGTCATCCGCCCGGCGGCCGATCAGTTCAAGTATGTTGTTCTAAATACGCGCGCGGACCGGTTCGATTTCGGGAAAATACTGTTTACTTTCGATAAAGCTCTTCCTGACGATTTGACGTTTGCCACCAGCAACATGACCAGTGCCACCGGCTCCGTCGCGCCGGAGTGGACGCTCACCGCTATGAACAGCGTCATGTCCAACACTATTGATAAGGTTACGGAGGATGCCTCCGGAGGAAAGATGGTAGCGGATAACGCCTCCAATCCTTCCGTGTGGACGCATTTCTTTCCCAAATACGCGGTTTACGCGGCAGGGCCTGCCGAGGCCGGTGATAACGGAGGCTTGGGCAAGAACCTATGGTCTTACACCGATTTAAACTCCGACAACGCTATTCAGTCCGGAGAGATGTCATTCCTGGGAGGCTCCGCGCCGGCCGGAATTACCCTTTTTCCCGCCGGGGAGGACGTGTTTAATACCGTGGTCAAGAATACCTACAGCGACGGAACCTGGATACAGGCCGCCGACTACGTGGTTTTTGACGATGGTAAAATCGTGAGCAAGGGTGATTTTGCCTCGCGGCTTGACGAAACCATGGACACGGTAACGGATAAACTAAATTTTGAAAGGGTTTACACGAGCTCGCTTTTTGGCGGCCGCAAGATAGATCTGGAATTCTCGGCCAAGCTGCTCAAGGACGCCGGACTATTGAGATTTTAATAACTAGTAACAAGTGGCGCGCGGGGAAACCAGACTTCGGATTTATTGTCAACAATTACAGAAGGGACTTTTAAATATGAAAAAAACGAAGATTCCAATCCTGAAAATATTCAGGTTTTTTATTCTTATCGCTCTGCCCGCTGCGCTGGCACCTTTACCCCGCCTTTACGCGCAGATAAAGGTGATACCGGTGGCAAATATCTCTCTTATGGGGGGAAAGTATTATCTGGATGATAAGGCGGCCTCTTTCCAAGGCAGGGCGGACGCTTTCATCTCGTCCGATATCAAGTTTTCGGAATCCAGCGAACTTATCCCGGTCTATTCGGGCTACTATAACGGCACTCAGGACATTCAGGAACTGGCCGGCGGCGGCGTTCTGACGCGTAAGCGTCAGGGCCACACTTTTTCTTTGAAATACGTGAACACTCGGGAATTTGATAAGTATAAGCCGAGAGTCTCTTATTCTAAAAATCTTATCAGCGAGACCAAGGACGAGAAATGGGGTGATGGATTGTTTGATTACGCCACTTTCTCCGCCGGCTTTGAGGCCGAGCAGGAGCGCCCGTACGGTACCTTCACCGAATCCTACGACTATTATTCTGTAAAGTATGGCAATTACGCTACACTGCTTTCCAAATCTCAGACCGTTATAGACACCGCCACTTTCAACGAGCTTTCCGCTAACGCCGGAGCCAATACCATGGACAATGTGAACCACCGCTTGGGCTTCGCATATACCTGGTTCCCCGATCCTCTTGTCCTGCAGGCCGGTTGCGATTTCACCTGGCGCGGCTACGGAGATCAGGCCGTGGTGGCACGCCCCGTGGCCGGTTCGCCGTTCTTCAAGGCCGATAAGCGATCAGACCTGGTTCAGAATATCACTTTCAAGCTGACCCGCAATATCAAACCGCTGATGCTTTCTGTCGGCTCCCGTGTTTCTTATTTGAGTTCTAACCAGAACTCGTATGACGCTTCCAGGACTAAGTTTATAGAGGATTATTACAGCTATGTGGAGTTCGGCGTTTCTCCGTCCATGAATTTTGGTTTCAAGAACGGCGCCATGTTTGGGTTCTCGGTGGATTATTCAAAGCTTTATTATCTTGGCCGTCTTAAGCAGGACGACGCGGGTAATTATTCCAAGACCAAAGCCAACCAGGACACCTGGCTTACCTCGCTCTCCGTCCGCTACCCGGTCATGAACAGGTTTTTCGCCCGCGCGGGGTACAATTACCAGATCGCAAGTTCTAACACCCGCTACGAGGCCAATTACAAATACAACTACCGGGCCAGCAATTACCTGATGGGTCTGGAATGGGAGTTTTAGGATTAGGGGATTTAGGGGGCTGAGGGACTGGCAACGAGATCTGCCGGACCTAAAAGCACATAGCTGATGAAGATGTTGCGGCTCCCAGGGTCATTTTTTAGGAGAAATTATGTTTAACATTAGAAAAACTATTTTAACTCTGACGATCGCCGCCGGTCTATTGGCCGGATTGATCGGAGGCGCCGGAGCCGCTGCTACCCTTCCCCCTAACGGACTTAGCGCGGTCAGCGGCGACTATAACGGCTCGGTTAGTCTTTCATGGAACGCTCCGGAAGCGCTTGCCGGGGGTAAATTTTATATTCAGTACAACACTACGAACGGGCCATGGATCTCTACCGGTTCGGCGCAGATAGTGATAACCACTACCACTATCGGGGCGCAGAATCTGCGCGTAAGCGGTCTGGAGTATGGCCGTAATGGTTCCGCCCCCGCTTTCATATACTACTTTCATGTTTGGATAGAAAACATCGGTGTCGTTTCCGTCCCAGTCACATCGGTTGCAGCTATTCCTTTGACCCCGTCCGCGCCTTCTACAGGCGTTCTGGCGCTGGCTGCCGGCTCTGTGCTGTCCATAAACTCCCAGGGCGGCGGTTACGGGTCCAAGCTTGCCGTAGACTCGTCCGGGAATTATTACGCGCTCACTTCCATGGTGATTTCATCATCAACAGCGGGCGCCGGCGGGACAAACTCATCGTCAGCGATTACCCTTATAAAATTTTTACCGTCCGGCGCCGTGTCGTGGTACCGCGCGTACAACAGCACGATGAGTCTCTCCGGTTCGGATTGGACCAATGATCAGGCTACCGCTCTGGCACTCGGGCCTGACGGGAACCTGGTAATAGCTGGCAGGATAGACAAAGGCGCTAATATCATACTGAGAAAATACGCCGCCAACGGAGATATCTTGTGGACGAAGCTCATTGCGGCGGACATGTCCAACAATAACCGCATCAACTCTATTGCGATCAATTCCTCTACCGAGATATACACCGCGGGCGAGAAGTATTCCGGCACCGGAAATCTGTGGCTGGCGAAATTCAACAAGAATGGCGTCCAACAGGGGACGAGCGCTTTTTATTCCAACGCGCAGTCCGGTTCATACGCCGGCAACGGGATATCGCTGTATGGGGGGTATATTTACGTGGTCGGCACCAGGAATGTCCGCAATAACGACGATATCTTTGTGGAGAAATATGGAGATACCTGGCCCACGGTCCCGACGCAGATTGGAGCGGTTACCGCAGGCGGTCCCAATTACGACCAGGGAAAGGGAATAAAGATAGACGCTTCGGGCAGTGTTTTTGTTACCGGTTCGTATTACAGTTCCGCCACGTATAATAATGCCTGTTGGACCGCGAAGTACGATTCATCGCTTATTCAACAATGGCAGGACCTTTATTCCTACAGTGGTAATATGGCCTCCGGCGCGGCGCTGGAACTGGACCTAACCGGCAACGCTTATGTTACCGGCAGTGAATATCGTAGCGACATATACCAGGGTGGCAATCTTTTGCTGCTGAAATATTCGCCCGGCGGCGCGCGCCTGATGATTAGAAGCGTGGACTACAATAAGGGTTATGAGGAGGGTTACGATATTAAAGTTTCCAGTTTGGGCGTTATATACGCCGTCGGAAGTTTTCCAAATGTGAGTATGGGAACGAATATGAGCAGTCTGGGCATATATAAACTGGATATGACCTCGTCCTCCTCCGAGCTTCTGGCCGATAAGGGGCCTTTCACCGGTTCCGTGAACCTGAGCTGGCTCTATCCGGCCGCCATGCCGGCTGGTTCCAAGTATTATGTTCAGTACAGCACTTTTCACAGCGTCAACTGGTCCACTGCTTCCGCGACAGAGTTTTCCCTCAATGCCGCTGTGCCCGCTTTGTCAGCGCAAACTCACACGGTCGGAGGCCTGCAGGCCGCACGCGGCGCCCTGAACAATATCAGTTCGCCTATGTATGCTTTTAAAGTCTGGTATTACAACGGAACAATTCTTACCGCCCTCCCCAACCTTGTTACCGCCTATACAAATGTCCCCGCAGCTCTAACCGAAAGCGTGATCACCAGCGCGGATGGTAATTTGCTCAAGCGGCTGGACGGCGTGTCTGTCATGGACTGGACCTCCGGCCCTTCGCTGGCCCGCGATAATGCCGGCAACACCTATATGCTTTTCAGCGCGAATTTAGGCGTAGCAAGAGCTGATAACGCGGGTATTGCTCTCAGAAAATACAACCCCTACGGGACACTTCTGTGGACACGCTTCTATCACGGCGAACTTTCCGCCACCTACAACTCTTCCGCCATAGCCGCGGATGCGGACGGCAATATTATAATAGCTGGCGAAGAGAGCGCTCCCTCGCTTGCGCAGGGTGATAATATATGGGTCAGCAAGCTGGACGCCGAAGGCAATCAGCTCTGGACCAGAACTTATGACGGCTCCGGTCATGGCGATGATTCCGTAAAAGCCGTGACAACCGATGCTTCCGGCAATATTTATATAACCGGCAAAGTTGAGGAAACTTCCGGGTCAGATATCATAGTGATTAAATACACCGCGGCCGGCAGTCCTACGGCTCAAATCTATGACGGCGGCTCTACCGATGAAGGAATGGCTATAGACGCTGGAGCCGATGGTTTCGTTTATGTGGCCGGTAAATCCATGGTCAATGCGTCCGGATCGGATCCAGCCCATTATAAGATGATTTTTATTAAGTATGATTCTTCCCTTGCGCTTTCCTCAACCTGGACCAACAATCCTTTCTTTTATGAGTACCGTACGGACAGACATAATATTCCTTATGCCGTGAAGATTTCTACGTGGGGAGACGTTTATGCCGCCGGTCAGGTCTATGTTACCGGCTCCGACCTACTGGACGCCTGGGCAGCCAGGATATCTCCGGCCGGTGTTGTTGCTTCCGTTTCCGCCACGGGCGCCGCCAGCGAATTCAGAACGCTTACAATTTCCACCGCGACCGGAGAGATTTTCGCCGCCGGCCGCCAGATATATCCCGTAGAAACACTATGGTTCCAGAAATTAAACCCTTCCGATGTCAGTTATATGTGGAGCAAGAAGTTTCCTAACGCGGGCCTGACCGGGCCTATATCCCCCGTGAATATCGTTATAGACAGCCGGGGGGACTTCAACCTGAGCGTGGTTATTTCCACCACGGTTAACAGGCAGTTCGGCAGCTTCAAATTCAGTTCGCCGGCGGCGGCCATGTCCGCTGGTGTCACCGCGATCACAGGAACCGTGCCCGGCGGCGCGGAACTATCCTGGATCACCGGCGTCGCTCTGCCGGCCGGAACCTCTTATTACGTGCAGGCCAGCACCTGGAACGGCGGCTGGGATTTAGCCCTCGCGAAGCAATCTTATCCTACGCCGTATCAATACCAGCCCCAGGCATATACCGAGGGTTCCCTTGTCCGCATTAAAGCGGGCGATCTCACTGCCGGCCGCGACGCGCGCGGCAATACAACAGCGCCGTACTATTTCAATGTCTGGTATTATACTGGCAGCAGTACTTCTACGGTAATCGGCAATCCCTCCGCATTGCCGAATATTCCAGTGATTTCAGAGACTTCATACCCATATCCGCTCGGTCAGCTTAACCTGACCACGGGCCTTAACACTACCAGTCCGGTCAAAATGGTCCGCGCAGCTTCGGGAGATCTCTATCTGGCCATCCAGACCTATTCATCACAGGGCGACGCCTCATCTTCCGTCATCCTTAAAAAGTATAATCTGAGCGGCGTTCTGCAATGGGTACGCTATTATTTCTCGGGCAATGGTAGCGGCCTGCGCGCCTTAGCCAGCGACGCTGCCGGTAATGTTTACATCGCCGGTTCCGGAAGGGACGCTGCCGGTACCAATCCCTATATCTCCAAGTATTCCGCCGCCGGAGAATTACTCTGGTCCCGGACCATTCCTTCACGGGGCGCTTATGAGGATTTTAGCGGCTTAACGGCCGCGTCAGACGGGAACATCTACCTGGCTGGTCAGTATAACGAGGGGGGGTCAGGCGCGAATATGTCAAATGGCGCCGCTCTTCTGGCCAAATACTCTCAAGCCGGAGTTCTGTTGGCTTCCGCGGCCTATAGCGGGGCCTACAGCTCGGTCCGCGCCGCGGGGATAACCTACAACGCGTTTGACGGCAATCTCTATGTGTCAGGCCAAGCGGGCATAAACACCTCCACCGCCTGCTTCTGGATAGGCAAGTTCGATACCGCACTGACATTCGTCGTAGATAAAAAGTATTGTCCTTCCGCGCCCTACGGTTACTCATCCGCCAATGCGATCAAAGTCGACGACGCCGGCAGCATCTACGCCGCTGGCAGCGTGTATGACCAGTATCAGTATGACAATATGTTTATTGTTAAACTCACACCTTCACTCTCCGAGGTCTGGTCCAGCACCTACAATTCACCGGCCAACTCCTACGAATCAATCCAGGGCCTTGCGGTTGACGCGAGCAGCGGCGCGTATATCAGCGGCTATGAGAACCGCAGCGACCTTAATCAGGGATACAACCTGTTCTTCAGGAAATACAATACCGGAACCGGCGACATAGTCTGGACCAATACCTTTAATAGTTCCGGTAACTCCTACGAGTACGCTGAGGATATAGCAGTTGACCCATCAGGTTTCGTCTATGTGCCGGGCAGCTACAGTTACGGAGTCAATTACCAGTACGCCGCAGGTTATTTCAAGTATAAGCAGTTCAGCACTTCCGCCACCAATCCGATTATCACCGCGTCCGTGAAGTATAACGGCACCAGTACGCCGCTGAAGGATGTGAATGTGATCTTGTTAGCGTTTAACCAGACCGGGGGGATGGACCCCGCCGGCATCCGGGTCAGCGCCACGGACGCCAACGGCAGATTCTCGGCCGCCGTGCCTGGCGGTTTAAAGTATTTTATCGGCCTTTCCACACCAGGCTATGTGCCTACCATAAAGGACCAGTTGATGGACCCCAGCGGCAATTTTTACCTTACGCTAACAAGCGATGTTACCAAGGATTTCTCGCTTTATCCCCGTACGGCCGCTGATCCGGTAAGCACACTGACAGTCAATGTTTCCGAGGGCCTGACTCCCGGTGACTTTCTGATGGGCGAGGTTTCAGTCAACAGGACCGGCGAAAAAGTAGCCTACGGAGTATTGGCGGCCAGCGCCCCGGCCGGCCAGCTTCAGATTTTTAACGTTCCCTCCGCCCCGGCCGGAACCTACGGCGTGGCTTTGAGCGTGCCGGGGAAGAATAAGTTCCTGAATTTCTTCCTGGACACAGCCTTTCCTGCCGATTCGGTTTACACGGTCAATATGTCCAGCGCTATTTCCTCCAGCGGCGGTTTTGACACCTCCGGTTCCACCGTGCCTCCCTCTTTTCAGGGCGTGGTGCGCAGCAGTCCGACCATGGTCCCGTTGGAGGGCGCAAGGATAGAATTATTTATAAATCAGTGTTCAGGGGCCAACACCTGTTCTAAAGCGCTTAGTTATGAGAATCTTACTGACGTCAACGGCCAATTCAGCTTCTATAATCTACCTTCCACTTCCACGCCGTATAATGTGAATGTTAAGAAACAGGGCTCGCGCAGTTGGTTTGACATGATAATGATTTCAAGCGTGTCGGCGGGAACCAACACCGCCGGCGCCGTGGCGCAATACCGCGAGTACGCGCTTTTCCCGGCCACTTATACCTTAACCGGCCTGATTAAATACAACGGTATACCCGTGCCCAACGCACGCGTCATGGTATATGGCGACTGGTCCACCGGCACAGGGGACGACTCCTATTCCGGTTATTGGAACGGCGCTATGCAGAGCGACGCACAGATCCGTACAGGGGCGGACGGTTTATTTACAGCTGAAGGACTGCCGGACGGCCGCGTACGCGTGAATATGGATTTTATGGGCAACTGGCGAGACCTGAATAACGGCCCGGACGGCACCAATGGCAACTCTGACGACTTGAAAATAATAATTTCTTCCTCCGGGGCCACCGGCCCCAGCGAGCCGGGAGGCAATCCCTGCCTGCCCGGGGCTAATTGGATACTTGACAGTACCGGCACCTGCCAGTCCGCCGGCCTTGTGACGTTCAATCTGACTCCGGACAGCGGCAACACCGCCGGCACTCTTTCCGGCACGGTGATGTTTGTCACCACCTACACGGTCAGCGCCGAAATGCCGCTAGTCGTGCCGGTGGAGTCGCCGGTCACCATCATGGCAACCCAGTATTGCGAGGGCGGGAACTGTCAGAACCGGCAGATGGGGTTCGCCTCAATCTCCGGCGAGTTCACCAGCAACGCCACCACTTATTCGGTGACGCTCTCCTCCGGCTTCTCTTATTACGCCAGCGTTATGTCCGGCGAATGGGGCAAGATGTCCAACTTTAACGACCGGGTCGACCTGACTTCCGCTACTGCCGCCGCCATGGATTTCACTCTGACCCGCTCCGGCGCGCTGCGCGGGGCTGTCAAGATGCCAGACGGCACCAGCTTCAAGCCCGTCTATGGTTTGGTGGGTGACGATTCAGGCTATATGACCGCCAGTATAGATGTGAGAGGCGTTAATGTGCAATATAACTCCGGCACCGGCCTGGATGAATTCGGAAATTTTGAATTCCCTAACCTGCCGCCCGGCCTCTATAATGTATACCTCAGGCCGCAAGGCGGTGCTTTCCGCTGGCCCCCAGTGGAAGTGGAGAATGTGCGCGTTACTCTGGGAAATACTACCGAGGTCAAGCTAAAGCTGAAGGACGGTCTGACGGTACAGCCGCAGATCATCGGCCTGCAGGCGCTTTCCACGGCTACCTGGAGCTATACAGTTCTGGGCGTGCCTTCCGGTTTCCAGATGAATCAGAAGAATATAACCGAGATGTTCTTTGAGCAGCCGCAGTATTCCTTCAACTACGACGCTGGCTCTGGCAGCTGGGATAAAAAGTTTATGGAGCCCGGCCAATACGACTTCTATCTGGTTGTAGGCGCCAATTATGATTGCGGCAAAAGCGTCGGGGCGAGTTGCGACCAGTTCGCTACCTTCATTGGCCGTGTGAAGAATGTGGCCATACAGAAGGATTATAATAACGCGAATCTCGGCACCCTTACCCAGCCTATCCCAATAAATATTAAGGGCTCTCTGGGCCAGGCGGAGATGAAGGGCCGGGTTATAGGCGATAAGATATTCACGGCCGGAGATTTTGAGAAGATATTCTCTAACTTCGACTCGGAGATCATGGGCGTCATCCCGGCCGTCATGCTGTACGATAATGCCGGCGACTTGAGGGCTTTTACTAACGCCATGCCGGACGCGGTCGGTCTGGTAGGGTTCGAGAGCGGCCTTAAAACCCGCAGCACGACCACCATCATAAATTCGCTCGCTGATAATCCGCTGCGCTACATGGCGTGGGGGCTACCTCCGGGCAGATATACCGCTGTGTATGTTAACCCTAATTATCCGCCCGTAACCGCGGATGTTACCCTGCCACGGTCCGGTTCCGAGGAGACCACCCCCTTCGATTTCGACGCCCAGAAAAGCGTCGTGGGCACGATTCATGGTGTGGTCAAGAGTTCCGAGGCTGTCTCCGCATTCGTGGGGAACGCCTTGGTTCGCCTGAAGCACAGGACTGTCGAAAAATTCGTCGTAACCGACTCCTCCGGGGCCTACAGATTTTCAAACCTGCCCACCGGCATCTACAGGCTCGAAGTGACCAGGGATGGTTTCGTGACCGTAGGTCAGAAAACCAGTCTCGCCGGCAACGACGAGGCGGAATTCAACTTCTTCATGCGGCCTTCCGAATCGAAGATAACCGGCAAAATTTACATGAGTAAGTTCCCGGCTCCGGTTACCAAGGCCGGGGTCAAGATCGTAGCCTACGACGAGACCATGAATGTTGAAGCGCCGTCTTCCTATCTGCCCAAAATGGAAGTGCAGACCGACGACGCCGGATATTACGAAGTGCGCGGCGTCATACCCGGCCATAAATACAAACTTTCTGCCATGTTCAGCGGCAAGATGCCGGAGATCGTGGATGTCAACGACGCGGCGGACGGTGTCACCGTGCTGGATGACATCGTGCTCAGAGATATTCCGCCTCAGATTATGGTCAAAGTGCGCCGGAACGCTGATTCAGTCAATAAGGTAAATGTGGAAATACGTAGTCCGAGAGAACTGATTTCCACCCCCGTGTGCAAATACAACGCCGGGGATACCTACGAAGCGGCTTCCGCGGATGACACGGTCTGCGCTTCCACATCGGCGGTCATCCTCACGCTGGAACTTGGCCCCGATAATACTTATCTGGGAGAGTTTACCGTCTCACGGAACCAGCCGACTTACAGCGTCTGCGTGTCGGCGGGAGACAATAATAAAATGAAAAAGGTTGTGGTGTACGACCAGGTCAGCGACGCCAAAACAGAGCAGTACATACAGGAAGAAGCCCTGGCCGGAGGCGAGATCAGCATGGATAAGGAAAAAGAGGAATATTCCGGCATGGAGCTTGATGCGGGCACGCTGTCCTATTCCACTTCTTCGGTTTCAGATGTCAATTTCCAGGATCTGGTCGGCGGATTCTTCAGCGCCCTTCCCTCGGTTCGGACGGTAAAGACGGCCAAAGGCAACCTGAATATAGAGGCGTCTCTGCAGGATCTGATGGCATCTGAAGTATACAATATGGACCTTTCCAATGCCGATGTCAACAAACCATTCACCCTCACGCTAAAGTATGATAAAGAGCGGGTGATAGGTACCGGTAACCTTCGGATCTATCAGTATGACGAACTCTCCGGCCAATGGAAGGAAGTTCCCGGCAATTACACAGTGGACCCGATGACCGGAGTTATCGCGGTTGATATTGTTAATCTTAACTTAGCCTACGAAGGTACCGGCGGTTCCAATACTCCGCTGGGCCGCAAGCGCTTCAAGATGAGCGCGGTGGGCAACGGGCGGTATGTTTCCAGCGCGGCGCCCGCACTTCAGACCGGCAAGTTCGCGGTGTTCACCGCCAAACCCGGCAGTGGTGTTGCGTATATCGGTTCGTCATACGAAGTTTACAATATGCCGAATCCGTTCAATCTTAAAGATAAAACTGTTACCATAAGCGCGGACGGCGGAGCGGCCATAGCCGCCGGGGCACATATTGTGCGGGGCACAATTATAAAATATCATCTCCCCGCCGGAAAATCTGGCGATCTTAAGTTCGTGATCTATAACCTGGCCGGAGAAAAGGTCAGGACTATAGATGAAGGCGTCCGGACGATAACCACCGGCAGCGGAGAAGTTTTCTATTCCGAATGGGACGGCAAGAACGACACCAACCAGGATTGCGCTTCAGGCGTTTACTTTATGCTGACCTACCTGGACGGCAAGAAGTTAGGCAATAAGGCGCATAAGATGGCGATAATTAAATAAGGCTGATGGCTGGAAGGTTTGGCAGTAACAAGCGTTTTAAAAGTTGAGGAGTTAAGTATAGTGTGTTAACTGCCATGTTCCGGGCGAATCCTGACTAAAGGATTCGGGTTAAGGTTAACGGATATTTTGCTGAAGAGGTAACTTATGAAGAAAATACTATTCTCGGTGCTGGCGCTGGCTTTGCCGGCTGGCGCTTACGCCTCCGGGGCCGGTACTACCGCCGCCCCGTTCCTGAAGGCGGCAATGAGCCCCAGAGCCGTGGCTATGGCGGGGGCATTCAGCCCGCTGGCCAACGATTCCGGCGCGGTCTTCGTTAATCCGGCCGGTCTGGCACAGTTCGATAACAGGGAAGCGGGCGTGGACTTCACCAACTATTTTCAGGATGCTAAGATGGGGAACTTTTCTTACGCCGGCAAAATCGCGGACAACCGCTTCGGGCTTGGCGTGACGCTGATGAATGTTCCCGGCATAGAGAGGCGCTCTAATACTGATTCCGCGGGCGTTGTCCCGGATATCGGCTCCTTTGATTCCAACGACCTGGCTATTTCTCTGGCCTACGCCAAGAAGGACGCCTTCCCGGTCGCGCTGGACAATCTGGACGCTGGCGTGACGATCAAGTTTATTCGCTCGTCCATAGACGATAATAATGCTTACGCCTTCGCGGCGGACGCCGGTGCGATTTACCACGCAACTGATAAAATGAATTTTTCTCTGGTGATGCAGAATCTTGGCACCGGGATGAAATTTGAAGACGTCTCAGATCCGCTGCCCCTCAGTCTTAAAGCCGGAATGCTTTACAAGTTCTCTCCGCGGCTTAACCTCACCGGTGAACTGGGCGAGTATTTCAGGGATGAAAAGTTCTATCCCGCTTTTGGGGCGGAATACTGGTTCCGCGATTCCTTCGCGCTTCGCGGCGGATATAAGTTCGGCTACGACACCGTCAACCTCGGTCCCGAGGTCGGCTTGAGCCTGGGTTTCGGACTTAAAGTAGCTGGTTTAGGAGTGGATTACGCGTATCTGCCATTCGGCGATCTTGGCAATATTCACCGTTTTGGTTTTTGGATGCAGTTTTAAATTTTATTTGATAAAGTCCTGGTTAGGCCAGTCGCTCGGCTGGCCTTCTATCGATGTCAGCCTGGTGTCCTCGTTTGCGAGGTCGCTCATCTTCTGGAAGGATTCCCTGAGTCCGGCCAATGATATATCCGAACGCTTTATTTTCATAAGGACGAAATAGGTTACCACAGCCATTACCATGGACAGCGGCATAATAAGCAGCCATGTCGAAGATTTTAGGCTTATGAGTACGCAGGCGCACAGGAAAACCCAATAGCTCAGGGTGGCGCTGGCCCCGGAGAGGGTGTAGGCTATAATGATATTGTGTTCCTCGTTCCTTGGCAGGGATAGTAGTACTACCAGCAGAGCTATATCCATTATCAGAAGATATACGGCCCGCGCCACCCAGCTTTTCCAGCGGCTTTTGGAAACCATAAATACGCCTCTGACAGAATCGTTTATCAGTTCCGCGTCTTCGTAATCCACGGAAATAATCTCCTTCAGAACCTGTGAGGTCTCTTCGTCCGGGGGCGTGTAGTCGAAAGCCTGCTGTTTTGCGTCGCTGTCGTACTGGGCCGCGGCCGGCAGAGCCGCGGTCAAGAACGGGAGCGCGAGCGCCATCGCTAAAAAAATACGGTTAATTCCCACTATCAACCTCCGGGAGGTCGGGTATCCTGGGAAGTGCGCTTTTTTCTTCCAGTTTGTAATACTGCGTGGTGCCGACGCGAAATTTAGGGGCGTAGAACTGGGATTCCTTCAGTTTCTGGGACTCCTGCGCCTTTGAGATCTTTCGCTGATGGATTTTTATGTTTGGCCTTACCGCCAGGCGGTCGGAGAAATGCCAATAGGATGAGACGAACCCGCCTATAACGCAAGTCACCATTACCCCGCACAAAAAGTATTCTTCCCTGTCCGGGCGTATCCAAAATTTTCGCAGAGATATCATAGAGCCAGGTCCTTAGCAATTTCCCTGAGACGGTTTATTCTGCTTTCAGCGTCGGCTTTACGCAGTGTTATTTTTTCTATTTCTTCTTTAGGCGCATGGTTGACGAAATTTTCGTTCTGAAGCCTGGTGTCGGCGGCGAATAGTTCCGCCGTCAGCTTTTCTGTTTCTTTGGCTATTCGGGAGCGCTCTTTTTCCAGATCAACCACGCCGTCGACAGGAACATAGATATTGAAAGGCCCCGAGAGTGAGGTGACGGCGTGCGGCGGTTTGGTCAACCCGTGTGCGATATCCAGTTTATCGGCTTTGGCCAGGCGTGTTATGTAGCCGGGGTGCTTTTTAAGCAGCTCCAGATCTTTTTCGTTCGCGGAGGTTATGAGCGCGTTTATATTTTTTGCGGGGGAAATTTCAAGTTGGGCGCGCACCATTCGTATCTGTGTGATGATGTCCATGATCTTTCTCATGTCCGCGTCAGCGTTCACGCCGCCCGTAGTGCCGCCGACTGGGTATGTTTCCTTCAGAAGGAAAGGCTTATCGGAGCCCAGATAAGGCTTGAGACTGGCGAAGATTTCTTCCGTCACATAGGGCATGAACGGGTGCAGGGCTTTCAGCGTCCCGCCGAAGACATGGAGGAGCAGACCCAGAACGCGGTCTTTGTCCGTGGTTTCCAGGCGCGGTTTGGCGAGTTCCAGATACCAGTCACAGAACTCGTCCCAGAGGAAAGAGTAGAGCGCTCCCACGGACGCGGGGATATCATAATCGGTCATTGAACCCCTGACTTTTTCCAGGGTTTTATTGTACCGTTCAAGGATCCATTCATCTGCAAGTTCCAGGTCTGCCGGCACCGCGGACATCACCCGGGGCGTCTCCGGCAGATTCATCTGGATGAATCTGGAGATGTTGTATATTTTGTTAACAAAATTTCTGCCGCCGACCAAAGCCTCCTCTGAGAACGGTATATCTTTGCCGCCGATTGCCTGGCTGAGGATGGTGAAGCGCATGGCGTCGGTTCCGTATTTATCTATCATGGTCAGCGGATCTATAACATTGCCGAGCGACTTGGACATTTTTTTGCCATGTTTATCGCGCACGATGCCGTGCACATAGACGTGGCTGAAGGGGACGCGGCCCATGTGCTCCAGTCCGCTCATGACCATGCGGGCCACCCAGAGGTAGATGATTTCGTAGCCGGTCACCATAACCGAGGTGGGATAGTAATAATTCAATTCTTCGGTTTTTTTCGGCCAGCCGAATACAGAGAAGGGCCAGAGGGCCGAGGAGAACCAGGTATCCAGTACATCGGGGTCCTGGATCAGATTGTGCCCGCCGCACTTGGGGCATTTCTCAGGCTTGTTCATGCTCAGGAGCGGGTTTGAGCCTTTCCTGGAACCGGGCAGCAGTACGCCGCTTTCTCCTGTTCTCGCGGCTGCCGAACCCGCTACATAGGGCAGGGTATTCTTATCGCAATCAAGGCAATACCAGACGGGTATTCGGTGCCCCCACCAAATCTGTCGGGAAACGCACCAATCCTGAATGTTTTTCAGCCAGTCGATAAAGGGTTTTTTCCAAGAGGCGGGGTAGAATTTGACTTCCTCTTTCTCGGCCGCCGATATGGCTGCAGCTGCAAGACCTTTCATCTGCACGAACCACTGCTCCGAAACCAGCGGCTCTATATGCTGGTTGCAGCGATAACACTTATTAACGGAGTGCTTATAATGCTCCTCTTTCTCCAGAAATTCTCCGGCTTTAAGGTCTTCCAGGACATCTTTGCGCGCTGCCTGCACACTTTTCCCTTTATATTTTTCGGGACAATTTATCATTTTGCCGTTAAAATCTATTACCTGAATGGTTTCAAGTCCGTGGCGCTGGCCTATCGTAAAGTCCAGCGGATCGTGGGCGGGGGTAACCTTTACAGCCCCGGTGCCGAACTCAAGGTCAACTTCGGCGTCGCCTATTACGGGGATGAAGCGGTCAGTGAGCGGGAGCTTAAGCTTTTTGCCGATAAGGGCTTTGTATCTTGGGTCTTCCGGATTTACGGCCACTGCCGTGTCTCCCACCATAGTTTCGGGGCGGGTGGTGGCCACGATCAGTCCTCTGGAGCCGTCTTCAAGCGGGTAGTGGATATGCCAGAGTTTTGACTTCTCCTCTTCATATTCAACTTCTATATCTGAGAGCGCGGTCTCGCAGCGGGTGCACCAGTTTATCATGCGCTCGTCGCGGTAGAGCAGCCCTTTCTCCCAGAGGGTTCTGAAAGCCTCAAAAACGGAGCCGGCTCGCGCCTCGTCCATGGTGAAGCGGACATTGTCCTTGCTCGTGTCCAGGGCGCAGCCCAGTTTTCTGAGCTGGTTCAGGATAGTCCCGCCGCATTCTCCGTACCAGGCCCACATGCGCTCCAAAAATTTTTCCCGCCCCAGATCTTCCTTGGTTTTACCTTCGGCCCTGAGCATCTTTTCCATTACATTCTGCGTGGCTATCCCGCCGTGGTCCGTGCCGGGCACCCAGTAGGCTTCCTTGCCGGTCATGCGCTCATAGCGGATAAGCGAGTCCTGCAGAGAATTGTTGAGGGCGTGGCCCATATGCAGAGCCCCGGTGATATTGGGCGGGGGGATGACTACGACAAAGGCTTTTTTGCTCTTGTCCACGGCGGAGACAAAAAGTTTCTCCTTTTGCCAGAGTTCTGACCACTTGTCCTCTACCGGTTTGGGATCATAAACCTTGGGGAGCATAGGTATCCTTTAGGGAGTCAGCGGGCTGAAGAGTTTGGCGGAGTCAGGAAGTTTAAGATTCTGAAACTTATAAACTTGCAACCTCCAAAACTCCTGAACTTATTACACAAATTCCCGGAAAACCGCGTTGGAGATATAAAGCGCTTCTTTCGTAATCTTTATATTCCGGCCTGAGACTTCAATCAGGCCCTGCGCGGACAGTTTATTTATCCGTTCTTTAGATTCTATAAATATATCGTCCGGTAATTCAATTCCGCCGGTTTTTCGCAGGCCCAGAATTATCTTTTCCGCCCTGCGCTGGGCCGGGGTGAGGGTTTCTGAGGATTCAAGCGCGGGGCCTTCGGCGCCGGGCGCGGTTTTTATATAGAGTTCCGGGTTTTTTGTATTGGTCCAGCGTTTGCCGCTGTTGTGCGAAGCCGCCGCGGCACCAAGGCCAATATAATCGCCCTGATTCCAGTAGTTGAGATTGTGGCGCGACTCCCTGCCCGGTCTGGCGAAATTGGAGATTTCGTAATGGTTGAAACCGGCGGCTTCAATAAGCGGGCCAGCCAGCGCAAACATGTCTGCCGCTGACTCCGGCGCCTCGCAAACTCCTTCGGCTGCGAAAGCTGTTCCTTCATGAACTTCCAGGGCGTAAAATGACAAGTGCTCCGGTTGTAGGGCCAATATCCGTTCAAGTGTCTCACGAAAATGCGCCTCGCTTTGGCCCGGCAGACCGGTCATCAGGTCGACGTTGATGTTTTCAAAACCGGCCAGCCTTAATTGTCTGAAGGCTTTCAGAAAATCATCAAAGGACGCGAGGCGGCCCAATCGGTCCAAAAGAGTGTCCTGCGAGGCCTGAAGCCCGAGACTTACCCTGCTGACGCCGGCAGCCTTCAACAGCCCGGTTTTTTCAGGTGTCAGGCTTTCAGGGTTTGCCTCAAAAGTCGTTTCTTTCAGATCTTTTATAGGCCCGAAAGTGTCTTCCACCAGCGAAAAAAGGGTTATCAATTGCTCCGGCTCCAGCAGGCTGGGGGTTCCGCCGCCTATATAAAGAGTGGTTGGCCGAGCGAAAATTGTTTTTGAGCGCGCGGCCTCCGCTTTTAAAGCCTGGAGATAGGGGCCTATAAGTTCATCTCTGCCAGCCAGGGAGGCGAAATCGCAATAGTTGCACTTGCGCCTACAGAAAGGTATATGGATGTATAAACCGGGCATATAGCATTATAACTAAAGTGGATAGTGGTTAGTGGATAGTGAGTAGTGGATAGTGCCGGACAAGGCACCGAAACATGAAAAAGGGAGCGGCGTTTTAGCGCCGCTCCCTTTTAATCGTTTGTTATCCGTCACTTCCCTATTTTTTCATGAACATGTTTATCATGTCTATCGGCACGGGGAAGATGGTTGTCGAGTTATTGTCGGTCGCTATCTCGGTCAGGGTCTGCAGATACCTGAGCTGGATGGCGGCGGGGTTTATTGCCATGATCGCGGCCGCGTCGGAAAGCTTCTGGGCTGCCTGGAATTCGCCTTCGGCGTGGATGACCTTAGCTCGGCGTTCGCGCTCGGCTTCAGCCTGTTTTGCGATGGCGCGCTGCATTTCCTGCGGCAGGTCCACGTTTTTTACTTCCACGCTGGAGATCTTTATGCCCCAGGGTTCGGTGTGCAGATCCAGTATCTCCTGGAGATTTTTATTGATCTTATCGCGGTTGGCGAGAAGGTCGTCCAGTTCCTGCTGTCCGAGCACGCTTCTGAGCGTGGTCTGAGCAAGCTGGCTGGTTGCGTACATATAGTTCTCTACATTCAGAACGGCGGTCTGGGGATTGACCACTCTGAAATAAATAACGGCGTTGACCTTAACCGAGATATTATCCCGGGTGATCACATCCTGAGGAGGAACATCCAGCACTACCACGCGGGTGCTCATCCGGAATATCTGCTGCACGCCGGGGAACACGAATATAAGGCCCGGGCCTTTAACGCCCGTGAAGCGTCCCAGCGTCAAGATAACTCCTCTTTCATACTCATTGAGGACCTTGATGCTTGTGAAAACTATTACGACAACAATTATGATAATCGGGGTCATGCCAATAAACATTGAAACCTCCCTTACCGTCCTGTATTTTTAGCGCGGGAAACTGCGACTTGTCCCGCTGCCTAGAGTTTACCAAAAAACCATATACATAACAAACGCAAATCAGAAGCGGCAGCGCGGCAGCAAGACAGCGCGGCAAAACAAACGCAACAGCGGTCACGGTAAGTCTAAACTGGGTTCTCAGTTACCGCTAGTCACGGTTTTTAACGAGTCTGGGTGAAAATTTTGTATTATATAAGTGATTTGAAAGGTTCTTTGAAGGAATTATGAGCAAAAGAAGACTATCCCGCGAACAGTGCCTGCAGTCGCTTTATCTGGCGGATGTTTCGATATTGGAGACGCAGGACATACTCGCCATGTTTCAGATGCAGGAATTCGCCCTGGAAGAGAAAGTCTTTGAGTTCTACAAAACCCTTTTTACCGACACCATCACCAACCGCGAAAAAATTGACGGGATAATAACGGCCACCAGTAAGAACTGGGGGCTTGAGCGCATGTCGGCTATCGACCGCTGCATCCTGCGGCTCGCCGTCTGTGAGATGATCTTTCTGGAAGACGCACCCGTCCCGGTCATCATAGATGAGGCCATAGAACTGGCTAAGAAGTATTCCACCGAGAATTCCGGGAAATTCGTGAACGGGGTTCTGGACAGTATCGCGAAACAACACAATCTTCACCTTCCAAAATGACCAGTCAGGGTCCCAGAGAAGAAATAGACCGTCTCCGGCGCGAGATCCGGCAGCACGACCATTTTTATTACGTGATGGATAACCCCCGCGTCTCCGACGGGGAATACGACGCTTTGCTAAGCCGTCTTAAAGTTCTTGAAGCCGCGCACCCTGACCTGATAACTCCAGACTCTCCCACGCGCCGTGTGGGAGGGAAACCCTCTGTAGCTTTCGCCCCGGTCGCCCACAGGATACCGATGCTTTCCCTTGATAATGCCTATTCCGAGGAGGAGTTCCTGGACTGGGATAAGCGGGTGCGCAGCGGCCTTAAAGGGGCGCCGTACGACTTGGTCGTGGAGCCAAAGATAGATGGCCTTTCCTGTTCAATTGAATACGAACGCGGCGTTTTCGCGCGGGCCTCTACCAGAGGCGACGGGGAGACGGGAGAAGATGTTTCTCTTAACGTGCGGACCATCCGCGCCGTGCCGCTCAAGCTGAATATGGAATCCCCACCGGCTTTTTTTGAGGCCCGCGGAGAAGTTTATATAGACAAAAAGGATTTTGAATCCATCCGCGGCGAACAATTGAACCAAGGCGCGGAACCGTTCGCCAATCCCAGAAATGCCGCGGCCGGATCACTCCGTCAGAAAGATCCAGCAGTAACTGCCAAAAGGAAATTAAAATTTTTCGCGCATTCTTACGGATATTTTGAAGGCGTGGCTGAGCCTATAACGCATTTGGATTATCTGGAGTATTGCGGAAAAGTTGGTTTTCCGGTTCCGCTCATCAGCAAAAAACCATGCAAGGACGCCTCCGAGGTACTAAAGCTTTATAAAGAATACGCTTTAAAGCGATTTACACTCCCTTATGAAATAGACGGCCTGGTGGTGAAGGTCAACGCCTACAGTTCGCAGAAACTGCTGGGGTTTACCTCTAAAAGTCCGCGCTGGGCCATAGCTTTCAAATATCCCGCCCAGCAGGCGACAACTACCGTAAAAAACGTATGGTTCTCTGTCGGCCGCACCGGCGTCATCACGCCGGTGGCGAATCTGGAGCCGGTAAAATGCGGAGGCGTAACCATCTCTAGTTCCACTCTGCATAACTTTGATGAGATAAAAAGGCTAGGGCTTAAAGCGGGTGATAAAGTGATTATCGAAAGGGCAGGCGAGGTCATTCCCAAAGTTTTAAAGGTCGTGGCGGATTCCCGGACCGGGCATGAAAAGGATATCCTCCCGCCTATACACTGCCCCTCCTGCGGCTCTAGCGTTTTTAAGGATGAGGAGGCTGTGGCCTACCGATGCCTCAATCCCTCCTGCCCCAGTCAGATACAAAGAAGCCTGCTTCATTTCGCGTCAAGAGATGCCATGAATATAGACGGCCTTGGCGAAGCGTCAGTGGAACAACTTACGGCTAAGAAATTGGTAGCCAAATTCTCCGACATTTATCGATTGAAAAAGGAGGACTTGCTGGCGTTGGAACTCTTTAAGGATAAAAAGGCCGCAAATCTTCTGACGCAGATAGAGGCGAGCAAAAAGCAGCCGCTCTCCCGGCTGGTCTACGCTCTGGGGATACCGCATATAGGTGAGAAAAGCGCCCGAGTTCTGGCTGAGCATTTTAAAAGTATGAATACCCTGATGAGGGCCGGACTTGAAGACCTCAGCCGGGTAAGCGACATCGGCCCCGTAATTGCCAAGGCGATAATTGATTTTTTCAGTGAAAAGCATGTGCGCGAACTGGCGCAGGAACTGGACAGTCTCGGAGTCAGCATGATAGAGCCAGAGAAGGCGAAAGGTTCCAAACTGGCCGGCAAAAGTTTTGTTTTTACTGGTGAAATGAAGGCTATGTCCCGCGAAGAGGCAGAGCTTCGGGTGCGGGAACTGGGCGGCAAAGAAGCCTCAAGCGTTTCCTCGAAAACTTCGTATGTGGTTGCGGGGGAGAATCCAGGTTCAAAACACGGCAAAGCCAAAAAGTTGGGCGTGACGATACCTTCCGAGGAAGAATTCCTCAAACTGATTGGTCAATAACCTTGGGATATAGATGCAAAGCAGTTTAGATGTAAAGCAGTTTAGATGCAAAGCAATTTAGATGT